>JASGFO010000047.1:0-20476 GCA_047605505.1 Gordonia sp. (in: high G+C Gram-positive bacteria)
GCCGGCGCCCGGCCGGTCCGCGTCAGGGCGGCGAACGCTCGGCGGCCGGCGGCGGTCGGCGCCAGCAGGGCGGCAACAACCGTCGGCGCACCGCGCGTCCGGCCTGATCCTCACCCGCTCATCTCGCCCAGCTCTGACCAATCATCCTGGGGCACAGTAGTGTTGATGATCTTCGGGGTCGCCGCCAGATACTTCGGCAATTCGGCGGTGGCGGTCGTGAAGTGGTCACTGGAGACGTGTGCGACCGCGGCATCGTCGTCGAAGGCCTCGATGAGGACGTAGGTGTTGGGGTCGGTGATGCTGCGCGACCACTCGAACCAGCGATTACCGGGCTCGGCACGGGTGGCCGCCGTGAACGCGGCGGTGATCTCCGGCCAGTGGTCGGCGTACTCGGGTTTGATCTGCCAGGTGGCGACGATGTGGATCATCGCTCCACCGTAGGCGCCCGGACACCGGCCGCCCGTCTCGTTTCGCGACAGGATTCTCCCCCACGCCCGCTCGGCACCGAATCGCTCGGAACCGAGCGGGCGCTCGGTTGTCGGGGGTTAGGCTGGTGAGGAAACCCCGAGGAGAGGCACAGATATGCGCGAGATCACCCGGTTCTACATCGACGGCCAGTGGGTCGACCCGGCCGAGCTACGGCTGCTCGACGTGATCGATCCGGCCACCGAGAAGGCCGCGGGCCACGTCGCAGTGGGTTCGGCCGCCGACGTCGACGCCGCCGTCACCGCCGCGCAGCGCGCGTTCCCCACGTGGAGCGCGACGTCGGTCGCCGAGCGGGTGACCGTCCTGCAGGCGGTCATCGCCGAATATCACAAGCGCAGTGACGATCTCGCGGCCGCGGTCACCGAGGAGATGGGCGCGCCGGGATTCCTGTCGAAGAATGTGCAGGTACCGATCGGTCTTGCTCACCTGATGACCGCCGCGGCCGCACTGCCGAATTTCTCCTTCGCCGAGGATCGTGGCAGTTCTCGTATCGTCAAGGAGCCGATCGGCGTCTGCGGCCTCATCACGCCCTGGAACTGGCCACTCAACCAGGTGATGTGCAAGGTCGCGCCCGCGCTGGCGACCGGGTGCACGATGGTGCTCAAGCCGTCGGAGGTGGCCCCGTTCTCCGCGGCGATCGTCGCCGAGATCTTCGACGCCGCAGGCGTTCCGGCCGGCGTGTTCAATCTCGTCAACGGTGACGGACCAGGCGTCGGCACCGCCCTCTCGACCCATCCGGGCATCGATATGGTGTCGTTCACCGGCAGCACCCGGGCCGGTATCGAGGTGGCGCGGAATGCCGCCCCGACGGTCAAGCGGGTCGCCCAGGAACTGGGCGGCAAGAGCCCCAACATCATTCTCGACGACGACGATCTCGCCACGAACGTGGCCGCCGGTGTCGCCGCGGTGATGACGAACTCCGGGCAGTCGTGCAATGCGCCGACCCGGATGTTGGTGCCCGCGCACCGCCTCGACGAGGCGAGCGAGGCCGCCGCGGCCGTGGCCCCCACCCTGACGGTCGGCGATCCCACCGGCCCGGTCCGGCTCGGCCCGGTGGTATCGGAGGCACAGTTCGACAAGATCCAGGCGCTGATCACCCGCGCCATCGCCGACGGCGCCACCCCGATCTTCGGTGGCCCGGGCCGCCCCGACGATCTGCCCACCGGCTACTACGTGCGGCCCACCGTCTTCCGGGATGTCACCAACGACATGGAGATCGCGCGTACCGAGGTCTTCGGCCCGGTGCTCGTGATCATCGGCTACGACGACATCGACGACGCCATCGCCATCGCCAATGACACCGAATACGGTTTGGCCGGTTACGTTTCCGGAAAGGACATCGACGCGGTCCGCGCGGTCGGCGCTCGCATCCGGGCCGGTTCGATCGCACTCAACGGCGCCCAGCTCGATCCGGCGGCCCCGTTCGGCGGCTACAAGCGCAGCGGCAACGGCCGAGAGTGGGGCGACTACGCCTTCGACGAGTTCCTCGAGGTGAAATCGCTGCTGGGCTACGGCGCCTGAGTACCCGGCGTCCGCCGCGCCCGCGCGCAGGCCCCGTCGTCGGCCGTGGCGGCGGGGCTCAGCCGGTTCGCGTGTCGAGCCACGTCAGCACGGTCGCGATGACCTCGTCCTTCTCGGGTTCGTTGAAGATCTCGTGGCGCAGGCCGTCCCAGATGACGAGCGTCTTGTCGGTCGACCCGGCCAGCCGGTCGACGAGGCGGCTGCCCTCGGGTTCGGTGAGCTTGTCCTCGCTGCCGTGCATGACCAGCACCGGCAGTGTCAGGGCGGGCAACCGCGTCGGGAAGGACTGCATCGTCGAAACCATCTCAGCACCCAGCCGGGCCGGGATCTTGCCGCGGGTGACGAGCGGATCGGTCTCGTAGTCGGCGACGACCTGCGGGTCACGGCTGATGCAGGCCGAATCCAAGGCCACTGTCGGGAGTCCGGGGGCGATCTTCCCGATGATCTTCGACATCGCGATGAGCGGACCGGGCAGGTCGTCGCCGGGCAGCACGCCCGCCCCGGACAGGACCAGGCCCGAGACCCGATCGGGGCGATCGAGCACATAGTCCAAGGCGATGGTGCCACCCATGCTGTGGCCGATCAGGAAGGTCGGCGAACCGGCGCTCGCCACCGCCGAGATCACCTGGTCGAGATCGGTCGCGTAATCGCTGAAGCTGTTGACGCGCATACGCTTTCCACCCGACCGACCATGGCCGAGATGATCCGGCACGGCCACCGTGTAGCCGGCCCCGACCAGTGTCGCGACAAGACCGCCGTAGCGGCGGCCGTGCTCGGCCATCCCGTGCACGATCACCACGACGCCCCGCGGCGTCCCCTGATCTCCCGTCACATCCGGCGTCGTCACGTCGTAGACGATGGTCTCCCCGTGTGCGCCGGTGAAGCTGCGTTCCTGCGTTGTCACCTGTCTCACCCCAATCCGATCCTCGACAATACCGTGCGCCCGGCCGCCTCGATCGCGCCGAGCGGACGCATCGCGAGCTCACCGATCTCGACGAGCACCTCCACCCGCCCGACGACGGCCTCGAGCCGGCCCACCACATCGCCGAGATCGTCGATCACCTCGTCGACGTTCTGCAGCGTCGAGTTCAGTGCGACGATGGTGTCGTTGAGGCTGACCAGAGAATTGTCCAGGCCGCCGAGGACCGTGTCGACACCGCCGAGCACCGAGCTCAGGTCGGTCAGGATTGCGTCGACCTGATCGACGGTGACGTCGGCGTTGAGCGCGGCCTGGGCCAGCTTCTTGAATCGTTGCCGCTCCGGCTGTCGCGGCCGGGCGTACCCTCTGTCAACCATGGCACAAGTATCCGGGTTCGTGTCGATGCCGCGGGACCGCATCGGGAAAAGTCATCGTCGCACCGGCAACGACCACCATTGAGTCCCGCGCTCGCCGGCACGCGGCCATGACAGATGTCATGGCGGATCGGTGACATCCGCTCTGGGGCACGACGCCCGCGCGGCGGCATCGTGATGGTCATGACCACGATCCCCGCCATCAGGGCAACGCAGCTGACCAAGTCGTTCCGCACGCATTCCGCACGGACACAGGACGCCCACGTCACCGCCGTCGACCATCTGGACCTGACCATCCACCCCGGCGAGGTGGTGGCCTTCCTCGGCCCCAACGGCGCCGGCAAGACCACCACCATCGACATGATTCTCGGTCTCACCCCACCGGATTCGGGGTCGGTCGAGGTCTACGGGCAGCCCGCACGTGCGGCCGCCCGAGCAGGTCGCATCGCCGCGGTGATGCAAACCGGCGGCCTGCTGCCCGATTTCACCGTCGCGGAGACCGTCGGCATCGTCGCCGCGCTCCACGGACGCCCCGGCGACGCCGCAACCGCACTCGCCCGCGCCGGGCTGGCCGAACTGGCCGGGCGTCGGGTCTCCCGCTGCTCGGGCGGCGAACAGCAACGCCTGAAGTTCGCGTTGGCGACCCTCCCCGACCCCGATCTGATCATCCTCGACGAGCCGACCGCCGGGATGGACGTCGAGTCGCGCCGCCTGTTCTGGGCCGCGATGCGCGCCGACGCCGATGCCGGGCGCACCGTCGTCTTCGCCACCCACTACCTCGACGAGGCCGACGACTACGCCGACCGGATCATCATGGTCGCCCACGGCCGCGTCGTCGCCGACGGCTCGACCGCCGAGATCCGCAGCGTCGCCGGCCGCCGGGTGGTGTCGGCGGTGGTGCCCGACGCGGAACTGGCGGCGGTACGCCGCACACTGCCCGGCCTCGAGATCGTCGAACGACGCGGTGGCCGGGTGCATCTGGCCGCCGACAACTCCGACGTGCTGGCCCGCTGCCTGCTGACGTCGACCTCCGCCCACGACATCGAGATCGCCACCCACAACCTCGAAGACGCCTTCCTCGCGCTCACCGCGTCCTGACCTCACCGCGTTCCTGACCTCACCGCGTCCTGACTCACGCACGGCGAATCCCCGCCACCTCGAAAGGCCATCATGACCACCACCCTGCCCTCCCGTTCGCGCCCGGTGTTGCGTGACTTCGCGCCGTCGGCCACCTACTTCCGCGTCGATGTGCGGCGCGTCCTGCGCAACCGTCGCGCCATGATTTTCACCGTCGCGATGCCCGCCCTGCTGTACCTGGTGTTCGGGGCCACCCAAAACCGTTCGGACACCGCCGGATCCGGGAATGTCGCCTTCTACGTCCTCGTCGGCATGGCGGTCTACGGCGCGGTGATCGCCGCGGCGACCAACGCCGCGACCGTCGCCCTCGAACAGCAGGCGGGCTGGACGCGCACGCTGATGATGACGCCCCTGCGTCCGGCCGGCTATGTCGCCACCAAGGTGGCGGTCGCGCTGGCCATGGGGGCGCTGCCCATCGTCGTGCTGACCGTTGCCGGGGTCGCCACCGGCGCCACGGCCCCGGTCGGGGTGTGGATCGGCTGCCTGGCGCTGGGCTGGATCGGCGCGTCGGTGTTCGCTGCCCTCGGCCTGCTGGTGGGTTCGATCATGCGCTCCGACGGCGCGATGCAGGTGATGGGCGGGGTACTGGCCCTGCTCGCCTTCGCCGGCAATGTGTTCGTGCCGCTGCAGGGCACGCTGCTGACCATCGCCCAGTTCACCCCGATGTTCGGGGTGGTCACGCTCGCCCGCTACCCGCTCGATCACGGCATCACCACCGACGGCACCGTCATCCCGTGGTGGGTGGCCATCGTCAACATGATCGTCTGGGCCGGCCTCTTCGCCACCGGTGCCGCCGTCTTCTACAGTCGCAGTACCAACCGTCAGTAACCAGCAGACCTGACCCGAAGAACCGAGATGTCCGACAACCACGCGTGGGCGGCCCCCTGGCGCACTGTGCGCTGGGGGTTCTCGGCCATCTGGATGCTGTTCCTCGGCTATCCGCTCTCGGCCGTCGTCGTCAGTGATCATCCGACCTGGGTCAAGCTCGTCGGCTATCTGCTCCTGGCCGCCTTCGCCGGCATCTATCTGCTGTCCTGTGTGTATCTGCTCGGTGCGGTCCGGCAGAGCCGGTGGGGTGTCGTCGCCTTCCTGACGCTGTCCGCGCTCACCGCGGGTCTCGTGCCGATCATCGCCGAGGACGCCTTCGGGGCGGCGCCCTTCCTGACCGTGCTGGCCGCGATGACCTTCGGACTGGGCTGGTCGCTGGTCGCGATCGCCGGGGTGTTGATCGCGACGGTCGCCGTCCCGGACCTCATCGGCGCCGAGGCCGATCTGAGTATCGTCGTCATCCTGCTGGCGGTCGGCTTCACCATGCTCGGCATCCGGTTGGTGACTGCCCGCGAGGCCGAACGCACCCGGGCGCAGGAACGGCAACGCGCACTCGACGCACAGTTGGCGGTGGTCGCCGAACGCGAACGTGTCGCCCGCGACGTCCACGACATCCTCGGGCACTCGCTGACGGTGATCACCGTGAAGACCGAATTGGCCGGGCGACTCGTCGATCTCGACCCGGCCCGCGCGAAAACCGAGATGGCCGAGGTGAATCACCTGGCCCGCGCGGCGCTCGGCGAGGTCCGTGCCACCGTCGGCCGGCTCCGCAGTCCCGAACTGCCCGACGTCATCGCCGCGGCCGAGAGCGCGCTGCTGGCCGCGGGCATCTCCGGTGACCTGCCGAGCCCGTCCGTCCCGACGAGGGCGGCAACGCTGTTCGCGTGGGTGCTGCGCGAGGCCGTCACCAACGTGGTCCGGCACAGCGATGCCACGCGCTGCGACGTCCGGATCGACGAATCGTCGATCACCGTGTCCGACAACGGTTCCGGCATGGATGTCGGCGATCTCGGCAACGGCCTGCGCGGGCTGCGCGAGCGCGTCGACGCCGCCGGCGGGGTGCTGTCGGTCGATTCGTCGTCGGCCGGCACGACGCTGCGGGTGGCGCTGTCATGACCACGATCCGGCTGCTCCTCGCCGACGATCAGGCCCTGGTCCGTGGCGCCCTGGCCGCACTGCTGGACCTCGAATCGGATCTGACGGTCGTAGCGCAGGTCGGCCGCGGCGACGATGTGGTTGCGGCGGCACGGGAATCCGGTGCCGATGTCTGTCTGCTCGACATCGAGATGCCCGGCGCCGACGGCGTCGAGGCGGCCGCGGCGCTGCGCGAGGCACTGCCGCACGTCCGCTCGCTGATCGTGACAACGTTCGGCCGGCCCGGCTATCTCCGGCGCGCCATCGACGCGGGCGCGTCGGGTTTCGTCGTGAAGGACACCCCGGCCGGCGATCTGGCCGATGCGGTGCGGCGGGTGCACGCCGGGTTGCGGGTGATCGACCCGACGCTCGCGACCGAAAGCCTCACCAGCGGTGACAATCCGCTCACCGCGCGGGAATCGGAGGTGTTGCGGGCCGCGTTGTCGGGGGCGACGGTCGCCCGGATCGCGGCGCAGGTCCACCTGTCGGCGGGGACGGTGCGCAACCATCTCTCCTCGGCGATCGGCAAGACCGGGACCGCGACGCGCGCCGAGGCCGCCCATGTGGCCCGCGAGCGCGGGTGGATCTGATCGCCGCGGCCGCGTCCCCGACCCGCAACTGTTGCCGGGTGCGCGGCGCCGCCCCGCATAGGGTGGCGGGGTGAGTCCGAGCCACAGTCACGGTCCCAGCCATCACGGCCACAGTCATCACGGTCACAGTCATCACGGTCACAGTCATCTCCACCTCGACGACATCGAGGCGGTGTTGTCGCCGTTGGCCAAGCGCATCGTGGTCGGCGCGCTCGCGGTCATCGGGGTGGCGGTGGCGATCGGGGCCGTGCTGTTGTGGCCCACCGGCGGCGAGCATCCGATCCCGGCCCAGTTCCGGGGTGCCGACGGCGGGCCGATCGCGTCGGTGAGCGGTGAGGTGGTGGCCCAGACCCGGGCCGAATGCCTCAATCAGCTTGTCGGATCCGTTCAGGACACCGCCGACATCCCGATCTCGGGTGCCGGCTCCGGCCCGTGCATCGAGCACATCGTGAAGATCACCTCGGGGGAGCACGCGGGCAAGTACACGTTGTTGGAGGTGCCGACCAACCGGGCCCAGTCGGGAACCAGCCCCGATTCGGCGGCCCAGACCCTTGGTGCCCCCGACGATCCGCAGCCGGGACAGCCGACCCTGCAGATCGGCGACGACGTCCGGCTCAGCACCATCCCCGGCGGTGCGAGCGCGGCGACCGGCGATGCCACCACGCACTACACGTTCTTCGACTTCGCCCGCACCACACCCACCGTCATCTGGGCGATCCTGTTTGCCGGTGCGGTGATCCTGGTGGCCGTGTGGCGGGGCCTGCGCTCGATCATCGGCCTGATCTTCGCCTTCGCCGTCCTGGGCTTTTTCACGCTGCCCGCAATCCTCGACGGCCGCTCCCCGGTGGCCGTGGCGGTGGTCAGTTCGGCGGTGATCCTGTTCGTGGTGCTCTATCTCGCGCACGGGATCAGCCTGCGGACCTCGTCGGCGCTGTTGGGCACGCTCACCTCGCTCCTGCTCGCGGGGCTGCTGAGCTGGGCGGCGATCACGACGATGCATCTCACCGGGCTCTCGGCCGAGCAGACCACGAGCCTGCAGGTGTATCAGGGTGGGATCTCGATCGGTGGACTGTTGCTGGCCGGCTTCATCATCGGCACGCTCGGGGTGCTCAACGACGTCACGATCACCCAGGCGTCGGCCGCGTTCGAGTTGGCCGCCGCGGGCGAGCCCACCCGCTTCGCGACGTTCCGGGCCGCGATGCGGGTGGGCCGCGATCACATCGCGAGCACGGTCTACACCCTCGTCTTCGCCTATGCGGGCAGCGCCCTCCCCTTGCTGCTGCTGTTCTCGGTGGCGCGGCAGCCGTTCGGTTCGCTGCTCACCTCCGACACCGTGGCCGTCGAGTTGGCGCGGTCATTTGTCGGCGGCATCGCCATCGCGCTGTCGGTGCCGCTGACCACGGCCATCGCGGCCGCACTGGTCCGGCCGGCCGGCGCGCCGACGGCGACGGGAGTGGCGGAGACCGGTCCGGCGAAGCCGGCAACGGCAAAGGAGACGGCAGTGCGGTCCGCCGCGGCACCGGAGGCTCCCACGCCGACCCGCCGCGCGGAGCCGCCATCGCCCGCGACCCGTGATTTCGCGGCCCCGCGCCCGAATTCTCCGCGCCCGAATGCCCCGCGTCCCCAGGCGCCGCGGCCCCGCCCGGGACGACACGCCCGCGACGACGGATAACGAGGTCGATGACCAGCGCGCCGGTCTCCCGGCGTCACCTCAGCCCCGCACGCAGCCCCCGACCGGGATCGAGGCGAGGTTGCGGCCCAGCCAGGTGCCGATTCGGGTGAGCATCGCGGTCCCGTCGTCGAACTCGCCGCTGCGTGGCACCGCCGCCATCGCGACGGCGAATTCCCCGCGCGTGGTCGACACGATCGCCATCTGACGCACGAGATAGGCCGATGATCGACCGGTTCCGGGGCCCCAGCCGCCCTTGACGGCAGTCGAGACGACGCCATCGGTGGTTCGCGCGAGATTCGCGACACCCCATCGCTGATTCGGCCCCACCGAGCTCATGAGGCGCAGGAGGCGGGTGGTGTCCGCCATGCAGGGCAGGTGCGCGGCAAACCTGGCCTGGTCGGCGAGTGCCCACATCGTGTAGCCGGGGTACGACGGTGGATGGTCTTCCTGCGAGCTGACATGCGTTGTGGTGTCGTGGCCTTCACGCAGCACGGCCGTCACCGCATCGACGGCCGAATGATTGCTGCCGAGTTTGCCCCACAGCACCTCGGCCGCATCATTGTCGGAGAAGCGGATCGCCCGGGCGGTGGTGCCGGCGACTCGGGTGCCCAATCGTCGTTCGGCGGCCAGCGAGACCGGAACCTTGAGCGTGGACCAGGCCCAGCCCGTACGGAAACGACCGAGTGAGATCGCCGCGTCCGAGCCGACCGGCACCACCGACACCCCGATCACACCGGGCAAGGATTTGGCCAGTGCTCGTTGGAACTGACCGAACCGACCGGTCAGCTGGTCGCCACGCGGCACGGGTGATGCGAGCCAGGAATGCAGCGGTTCGGGCAGTGATGGCGGTGCGGCCTGCGCGCAGACCGGCGACACGACACCCGCCAGGGCCAACGCCGTCGTCAACACGAGAAGAAGCCTTTTCGCTCCAGTCACATAAGCCTCCCTGAGCCACTCTGACCTCAGCAGGTTACGACCACCCGCCCCAACCACCCAATCGAGGATGAGAGTGGCACACTTTCCGAGACCTCGCCGTGTACGCGTTGTGACCTCACGCCAGGTACGTCCGGCTTGTCGTATCAGCAACGACCCCGCGGCAGCGCCCCAATGTTCCGGTTGAGCCAATTGCCGACGACGTTGAGGGCCGCGATCCCATCGGACATCGATCCGCCCGTCGCACTCATCGCGACCGCGGTCTGCCGACCGTCGCGGTAAGTGATCAGACCCAACTGCCGGACCAGGTACGAACCGTCGGGGCTGGGGCCCCAACCGCCCTTGACCGCCGTCGAGCGCGGCGCACGCATGATCTCGGCCCCCCACTGCTGGTTGCCGGCCACCTGCCCCATCAGCTCGATGACATGCTCGGTGCCCGGCATACACGGGAGATGTCCGGCAAATGTCGCCGCCGCGGGCAGCGCCCACTGAGTCTGGCCGAAAACCGTGAACCCGGCACGGAGCTGCTCGCTGGGAACCAACGTGTCCGGGTTGCCACCTTCCCTCAGCACGGCCATGACCTTGCGCGATGCCTCCGCGTCGGTGCCCAGCGATGCCCACAGTGATTCCGCGGCAGCGTTGTCGGAGTTGATGATGGCATTGCTCTCGTCTCCCGACGGTCCATTCTCGCGTTCGGCGGCGATCGCCACCGGCACCTTGATCGTCGACCAGGCGACGCCTGGTGCAGTATCACCGAACTGGATGGTCGGCGCGCTGTCACCGCCGACGGGCGCCGCCGCCAGACCGACCCGAAGGCCGGTTCCGGCAACGGCCCGTTCAAACCCTGCTCGCAGCGACGCATTCGAGGCCGGCATCGCGTCCGCCGACGACGATGGCACGGTGACGCCCGACGTACGCGCCGCCGGTGCCGACGGGGAGGCGTACACGGTCACCGTCTGGCGTGGCTCGGGGTCTGATGCGCAGCCGGCCAGAGTGAGCATGGCCACCAGTCCCACAATTGCTCCGGCACACCACGAACGACTCAGGGATGTGGTCACCACCTCACGGTAGGACATGCACGATCGCATTGTTTCCCCCGGTACAGGTCACCGCGCCGGTGCCGGCGGGCGAGCAGCTCATCAGGTAATTCACGCCGGTCACCGGACTATAGGCGGTGATCGACCGCGACTCACCAAATGTGCCGCTCGACCGGTAGGCGTCGGCCACCGACTGCGCGAACGGGCACGAGGTGACTCCTGAGCCGATCGCCGACCGCGCATCGCAGGCGGCCGCACCGGCCGGAAACGACGCCTGCGTCGTCGTCGGTGGTGATGCAGCGGTCGTTGGTGGGGTGACCGTGGTGGTCGTCGGGTCCGCGGCCGATCCGTTATGCGAGTTGGACCACCAGAAATAAGCGCCGACAACCGATCCCACCAGCAATATCGTGATCACCGCGACGAGCACGATGACCACCGAATTGTCACGCCGCGCCGGTCCATGGCCGGCCGGCGCCAGCTGCGGATACCCCGGTGGCGGGCCATAGTATTGCGGCCCGGACAGCTGCTGCGGGCCGGAAAAGTGTTGTGGGCCGGAAAAGTGTTGTGGGCCCGAAAAATTACCCGGCATCGCCGCGGCGGCCACTCCGACCGACTCCGGTCCCGTCGTCCGCATCATCGTGGGACCGTAGACGTCGTCGGCGGGCGCGGCGGGCTGCTCACCGATCACCGTCTGGGGCGCGGACTTGATCAGGCTCGTGGGCCCGTCCCCCGCGCCGACGCCCGGCTCGGCCTGCCCGGTCAGCGCGCGTCGTGCCGCCGCGGCGAGATCGCTGGCGCTGGCGTAACGATTCTGCGGGGCCGGATCGAGTCCCCGCGCGATCACGCTGTCCATGGCCTGCGGGATGCCGGTGCGCACCCCGCTGACCGCCGGCGGCGCCGACATCACGGCCGCCTTGATCGCCGAACTGATCGTCGTGGCCGGGTGGGGCACCTGCCCGGCGAGCATCTCGAACAGCACACAGGCCAGCGCGTAGATGTCGCTGGCAGCGCTGACGGGCGCGGCGTCGAAGAGTTCCGGCGCCATGTAGGCGATCGACCCGATCGCGCTGCCGGTCTGGGTGAGGTGGGTGTCGTCGGCGCCGTGAGCGATGCCGAAGTCGACGAGGTAGGCGAAGTCCTTCTCCCCGACCAGGATGTTCTCGGGTTTGATATCCCGGTGGACGAGGCCGTCGGCATGGGCCGCATCCAGCGCCGCAGCCACCTGCTCGACGATGCCGACGGCCCGCTCGGGGGCGAGCGCACTCTCGCGCCGCAGCACGGCGCGGAGATCCTCACCCCGCACCAGCCGCATGTCGATGAACAGCACACCGTCGATCTCGCCCCAGTCGTGGATCGGGATGACATGGGGCTCGTCGAGCCGCGCGGCGGCATGCGACTCCCGCCGGAACCGCTCCCGGTAGGTCACATCGTCGGCGAGCCCGGGATTGAGCAGTTTGAGCGCAACGACGCGATCCTTGGTGGTGTCGTACGCACGGTAAACCTCTCCCATGCCGCCCCGACCCAGCAGTTCATCGAGACGATAGGGGCCGAACTGAGTGTTCACCCGAGTCGAGGACATGACTGCGAGCATAGCCGCGCGCACCGACAATGCCGACACCAGAATAGTGATCGAACCCGCTGCCCAGCGGCCTGTCACCCGTTCAGATGACACCCCGCAACCGCGGATCCTCGGCGCGAGACGATGCGTCGTCGGAATGTGCTGAAGCTTCTCTCGGAGCGGGTCAGCCGGCCTCGGCGACGGCCCGACGTTCGGGCCGCTCAGTCGCGGCCGGCCTCCCAACGCCCCATGCCCAGGAAGACCATCACCAGCTGGCGTTCGGTGCGGGCGACGATCTCGGCCTCGGCATCGCGGGCGCGGTACTCGCTGTCGAGCAGGTTGGCCATCGCCGTCAGCATGATCGTCACGATGAGCTCGGCGGCCAGTTCGAGGTCCTGGCCCGGCCAGTCAGCCAGATCGGGCAACCGCGACAGGTCGATCGCCAGTTCCTTGGCGAACAATCGCAGTTCGGTGTCGATCGCGCGGCGGATCTCGGCGACACCGCCGTGCTGTTCGCGGATCAGGAATCGGAAGGCCGCCTCGTGCTCGTGGACATGACGCAGCAGGATCGCCAGGGAGTTCTGGGCGGTGGGCAGCGCCTGCCGGGCGGCGAGGTCACGTCGGCCCTCGCGCAGCGTCCGCCGCAGGATGCGCATCGAGTCCTCGACGAGGGTGACACCCAGATCCTCCATCGACGCGAAGTGCCGGTAGAACGCGGTCGGTACGATGCCGGCCCCCCGCGCCACCTCGCGGAGGCTGATCGAGGAGAAGCTGCGTTCACCCACCAGCTCCAGGGTCGTGTCCAGCAGCGCCTGCCGGGTGCGTTCCTTCTTGTCGGCGCGTGACTCGGCGTCGCCCTCACGTCCGGCCGAGCGCGGGGGCGTCGACGACGATCGACGGGTTCGGGTCACAACAACTCAGTTTACGGCCGTACCGGCGGGTCGCGGAACCGAGCCTCTACCGGCCGGCACGTCACCGTGACGGCCGTCATAGCGGTACGCCTTGACCGAGCGCTGATTCCGGTCCACCATATTCGGAGTACACCTGTTCACCGAAACTAGCCCGCGAACGGAGAACACCCCATGAGCATCCGCCTCCCAGAACTCGTGGCGTCGATCGTCGAGTCGACCATGTCCCCCCACCCCGTCGACCGCTACCTCGAGTTCATCGACCCGATGCTCACCTGGCGTGATCTGCGGGCCAAGGTTGCCCGCGTCGACCGCCCGACGCCGCGGACCGTCCGCCTCACCCTGACCCCCACCCGCCAGTGGCGCGGCCACAAGGCGGGACAGTTTGTGCAGCTCGGCGTCGTGATCGACGGTGTCCGGCAGACCCGCTGCTTCTCCCCGGCCAATGCCACCCAGACCCGCGGCGGCACGGTCGAGCTGACCATCACCGTCCCCGACGACCCCTTCGTCGCCGCCTTCGTCCGCGACCACGCCGCCATCGGCGACGTGTACACCCTGACCCAGGCGGCCGGCGAGTTCACCCTGCCCGCGGGCGGCCCGGTGGCCCCCGTCTTCATCTCCGGCGGCAGCGGCATTACACCCGTACTGTCCATGCTGCGTACACTTGTTGCCGAGGGCTTCGCCGATCCGATCACCTTCGTGCATTACGCCCGCGGCCCCGAGGACGTCGCCTACGGCCCTGAGCTGGCCGCGATCGCCTCCGCACATCCCAACGTCGACCTGCGCATCATCTACACGCGCGGCACGTCCGGCGCCGGGGCGTACGCCGAGGGACACTTCCATCCCGATCATCTCGATCGGATCGCCGGCCAGGACGACGCCGATGTCTTCGTCTGCGGTCCGGCCACCCTGATGGACGCGGTGACCGACCACTACGCGAGTGCCCACCCGCGGGCCCGCGTCCACAGCGAGGCGTTCACCATCGCCGCACCGATCGTCGTCGACCCCAACGAGCCCATCACCGGTGAGGTTGCCTTCACCGCATCGGGCACGTCAGCGGCCAACGACGGCCGCACCATCCTGGACCAGGCCGAATCGGCCGGACTGAGCCCGGCATCGGGCTGCCGGATGGGAATCTGCTTCTCCTGCACTGCCGTCAAGAAGTCGGGATGCACCCGCAACGTGCTCACCGGCGAGCTCGACACCGAATCCGAAACCCAGATCCAAATTTGCGTCAATGCCCCCGTCGGCAACGTCGAAATCGAGGTGTAAGAACCATGGCCATCAACATCGCTCCGCCCGCCCTGCGCAAGAAGCAGCCGCCCGCCCCCCGGACCGTCGAACTGTCCTATGAACAGGTCGAGCAGCTCGGCCGCGACCTCGACGAGATCCGCGCCAAGGTCGTCGCCGACCTCGGCACCAAGGACCGCGAGTACCTCTACACGATCATCAAGACCCAACGCCGTCTCGAATTCGCCGGTCGTGCACTGCTGTTCGCCGGCTTCTTCCCACCGGCCTGGATCGCCGGGGTCGGCGCGCTCTCGGTCTCCAAGATCCTCGACAACATGGAGATCGGCCACAACGTCATGCACGGCCAGTACGACTGGATGCGTGAGGACAACTACAATTCGCGCGAGTTCGAGTGGGACAACGTCTGCCCGGGTGAGCAGTGGAAGCACAGCCACAACTACCTGCACCACACCTTCACCAACGTCCTCGGCGAGGACCGCGACATCGGCTACGGCATCCTGCGGATGGCCCGCGACCAGAACTGGCATCCGTATTACCTGGGCAATCTCGTCTACGCCACGCTGCTGATGCTGCTCTTCGAGTGGGGGGTCATGCTGCATGATCTCGAGGCCGAGAACATCGTCGCAGGCAAGCGCAAGTGGTCCGACATCAAGACCCTGGTCAAGGGCATGTGGCGGAAGGCCTCACGTCAGGTGCTCAAGGACTACATCGTGTTCCCGGCGCTCACCGGACCGATGTTCCTCTCGACCCTGGCCGGCAACGCCACCGCCAACCTGGTGCGCAACATCTGGGCCTACTCGATCATCTTCTGCGGTCACTTCCCCACCGGTACGCAGACCTTCACCAAGGAGGAATGCGCCGACGAGACCCGTGGCCAGTGGTACCTGCGCCAGATGCTCGGCTCTGCCAACATCACCGGCGGCACGCTGTTCCACATCATGAGCGGCAACCTCAGCCACCAGATCGAGCACCACCTGTTCCCCGACATCCCGGCCAGCCGGTACCCGGAGATGGCCGCGGAAGTACGCGAGGTGTGCGAGCGCTACAACCTGCCCTACAACACCGGTTCGCTGAGCCACCAGCTGCTCTCGACCTGGACCAAGATCGCCAAGCTGTCGCTGCCCAACCGCTTCACCCGTGACGACGACGACCTCACCGTCATCATCGAACGGCAGAAGCCGGCCAGCGTGGCCTGAGCGGCACCCGCGGCGGCAGCGGCCGGGCGGTATCGTCGGCGACGACACCGTCCGGCCCGCCCCTATCCCGACGAAAGGTGACCCCATGGTCGATCGCATCGAACGCAACAAGGACCTGATCCAGGAGGTCGTGGAGTCCACGGCCATCCATGTCGGGCAGATCGCGACCATCATCACCACCGCCGTCGCCGACATCGCGAGGGAGATCGGCGAGATCATCAGCGACGGATTCGAGATGCGCGAGGCCACCCACCGCGCCAAGGTCGACGAGGACCGCCAGATCACCGATGCCGTCGCCGATGAACGAGGGGTCATCGACGCCGAGACACTCGATCCGGCGGATCTCGACCCCGCAGAGCCGCAGCCGGCCCGCCCGGCCGCGGTGACGGCAGTGCCCGAGGAGGTCTCGGCCATTCCGCCCGCCCTGGTCGAAACGGTTGTCCCGGAGGCAGCGGCCGACTAGTTTTGGCTCGTTCGCGTGCCGGCCCGGGAAGGGGAATTGTCGTGTCGATCCGGTCGGTGTTCGCCTTTCCCAATCCGGTCAACGACTACGCGGCCCGGTCGACGGCCGCGCTCGTCGTCGCCTTGGCGATCGCGGCGATCGCCGTCGACCATTGGTCACTGTATGCCGTGCTCGCCGCGGGTTTTGCGCTGCGCGTCGCCGGTGGGCCACGCTATTCCCCCTTCGGCCGGTTGTCGGTTCACGTGATCGTGCCGAGGATCTGGCGGAAGACAAAGCTCGTCCCCGGACCGCCGAAGCGTTTCGCGCAGACCATCGGCCTGGCGGTCTCGACCACCGCACTGATTCTGAGCCTGACCGGCCTCGGCCTGGCGGCCCAGATCGTCACCGGGGTTCTGGTGGTCGCGGCCGGGTTGGAGGCCTTCGCCGGATTCTGTCTGGGCTGCACCATCTTTGGTTTCCTCCAGCGCCACGGCGTCATCCCCGACACGGTGTGCGAGGCGTGCAACAATCTCTCGTTCGGCGGTCCGGCACCGGCCCGGTAGCGCTGAGCGCGCCGAGCTCCGAAAAACCGCGGAAAATCCAGCAGCTCCCGGGGATATCCCCGGGAGCTGCTGGATTTTCGGCCCGTTATGGGAGGTGGCCGGGGTGCCCGTCCTCGACATCAGTCCAGCAGGCCCAGCGCGATCCCGTCGAGGATGTCGTGCTCGCTGACCACGAGTTCACCGATTCCCGCCCGGGCCGCCAGCTGCCCCGCCAGTTCCATCGTCACCAATGCCCCGCCGCCGATCACGTCGACCCGGCCCGGGTGCATGGGTCCGAGCGCGGCCCGGTCGGCGCGCGTCATCGCGACGAGATCCGAACACACCCGCTCCAACGCGGCACAGGGGATGCGGGAGAGGTGGATCGCGGCGGAATCGTAGTCGGGCAGTCCCAGGTTCAGTGCCGAGAGCGTGGTCAGGGTGCCGGCCACGCCGACCCAGGTACGGGCCGTCTCCACCGGTACCGCCGCGAACGCCTCGCCCAGTCGTTGGCGAATGAAGTCCTGTGCCGCACCGATCTCGTCGGCGGTCGGTGGGTCCGAGGGCAGGGCGCGTTCGGTGACCCGCACACAGCCGACGTCGGCGGAGTGGGCCGCACGCACCCCGGTGTGGTCGCCGACGACGACCTCCGTCGAGCCACCACCGAGATCGGTCACAACGAAGGGCCCGGCGGCGGCGTCGAGCTCGCCGACCGCACCACGAAACGACAACGCCGCCTCCTCGGTACCGGTGATCACCTCGGCGACCGCCCCGGGCACCACGCGGCCGAGCAGCTCGGCCGTCATCGCGAAGAACTCATCACGATTCGACGCGTCCCGCGTCGCCGATGTCGCAACCATCCGCACCCGGGTGACTCCCGCGTCGACCATGGTGCTGACGTAGTCGACGAGTGCGTCCCGGGTGCGGACGATCGCCTCGTCGGCAAAACGACCGGTCGCGTCGACGCCCTGGCCGAGTCGCACGATCCGCATCTCGCGATGGACGTCGACGAGGGGTGCGCCGGTGCCGGCCCGGGCGATCAACAGTCGGAGGGAGTTGGTTCCGCAGTCGACGGCGGCGACGGTCATGGCTGATTCCTCACCGGGGGGTGCCCGACGGTGACTCGTCCGGCACCATCTCGGGCCAGTCCGCCGGGATCGCCGTCCCGCGCAACCCGGTGGCACCGGCCAGCGCCACCGCCTCGTCGCCGAGCGGGTTGAGTCCGGGGCCCTTGGCCAGCGAATGGGCGATCAGCACGTGCAGACACTTGACGCGGTCCGGCATGCCGCCGCCGGTGAACTCGGTGCCCAGCGACTCGATCGCATTGCGTTCGGCGAGATAGGACTCGTGTGCCCGCCGGTAGGCGGCGGCCAGTGCGGCGTCCTCGGCCAGCCGCGCCGTCATCTCCCGCATGACGCCCGCGGATTCCTGGCGACTCGCCTCGGCCGTCAGCCGGGGGTCGGTGAGGTAGTAGAGCGTCGGGAAAGGGGTGCCGTCGGGTAGCCGCGGCCGGGTCTTGATCACGGCCGGGATGCCGTCGGGGGTGCGGTAGCTGACCTCGATCACCCCACGCGGTTCACGGCCCAGCTGGGCCGCCACCAGGGACAGGTCGTCGGCGGAAATGCTCACGGTGCCTTCACTCATGCTGGTCTCGGTGACTGTCCCGGACAGTCATCGGCGGGGTGGGGTCGCCACCGACTCCCACAGATTGCTGTACCAGGCGTTGCGCGCGTGCTCCTCGGCCCGCTCGCGGGCCTCCGCGCGCGGCGCGTCGTCGGGATACATCATCACCAGCGGGGTCTCGCCGGGCCGTACATAGAGCAGCCGCTGACGGGCCTGGGCCTCGATGTAGGCCGGATCACCCTGCTCGTTGACCTTCTGCTGATACTCGGTGACCTGTTGCCGCAGTTCCGCATTCGAGGCGGTCACCTGGTTGTACTCGGAGCGGCCCGCGTAGTAGTTGCGCAGCGACGGCGCGAGCGCGAGAACGACGACACCCACGACAAAGGCCAGCGTCACCGCACGCTTGGCATCGAGGACGCGGACCAGGGACAGCAACGGCTGCGCACGATGCGCCCGCCGAGCACTCCGCCGGCGTGGGCGGGCCGCGCGCGCCGGGCGGGTATCCGGGTCTTCGGCGTCTTCGGCGTCGGTCTCTCCGGCCGCAAGCTCCTCGGCGCGGGCACCGGTGCCGAGGTCCGCGGGATCGTCTCGGTCATCGGCCTCCGCATCGGCCTCGATATCCTCGGCGTCGTCGACGAGGATCTCCTGCTCGCCGGTCTCGACGACCGACCGGGGGCGGCGCGAGCCTTCGTGCCGACGGGAACGACGGCGGGCGCGCTCGGCCGATCGTGGATACCGTTCCGATCCACCCGCCCGTGCGCGCCCGTCGCGTTCTGCCATGCGTCCTAGCTAATCACGAACCAAACGAAAACCGCGGGAAGGCGAGGTCACCGGCGTAACGTGCCGCATCACCGAGGCCTTCCTCGATGCGCAGCAACTGGTTGTACTTGGCGACGCGTTCGCTGCGAGCGGGGGCACCGGTCTTGATCTGGCCACAGCTGCACGCGACCGCGAGGTCGGCGATCGTGGTGTCCTCGGTCTCGCCGGACCGGTGACTCATCATGGTCTTGTAGCTGTTGAAGTGCGCGAGATCGACGGCGTCGAGAGTCTCGGTCAGCGTGCCGATCTGGTTGACCTTCACCAGCAGTGCGTTCGCGATGCCCTTGGAGATGCCTTCCTCCAGGCGGACCGGGTTGGTGACGAACAGGTCGTCGCCGACGAGCTGCACCTTGTCGCCCACGGCCTCGGTGAGCTTGGCCCACCCGTCCCAGTCATCTTCGGCCAGACCGTCCTCGATCGAGACGATGGGGAAATCGGCGACCAGCTTCTCGTAGAAGGGCACCATGTCGTCAGAGGTGAGGCTCTTGCCCTCCAGCTGGTAGGTGCCGTCGCTGAAGAACTCGGTCGACGCGGCGTCGAGCGCGATGACGATGTCGCGGCCGAAGGTCAGACCGGTCTTCGCGACGGCCTCCCCGATGATGGCGATCGCGGCCTCGGTGTTCGGCAGGTCGGGGGCGAACCCACCCTCGTCGCCGAGCGCGGTGTTGAGCCCCTGTTTGCCGAGCACCGACTTGAGTGCGTGGTAGACCTCGGCACCCCAGCGCAGCGACTCCTTGAAGGTCGGCGCGCCGACCGGCGCGATCATGAACTCCTGGAAGTCGATCCCATTGTCGGCGTGCTCACCGCCGTTGATGATGTTCATCATCGGGACCGGCAGGATATGGGCGTTGGGGCCGCCCAGGTAGCGGAACAGCGGGAGACCGGCCGATTCCGCGGCGCCCTTGGCCACCGCCAGCGACACACCCAGGATGGCGTTGGCGCCGATCCGGCCCTTGTCCGGGGTGCCGTCACAGTCGAGCAGTGCCTGGTCGACGAGTCGCTGCTCCTCGGCGTCGATGCCGATCACCGCGGGGGCGAGCTCACCGAGCACACCGTCGACGGCCTTCGTCACCCCCTTGCCGTTGTAGCGCTCGCCGCCGTCACGCAGTTCGACGGCCTCGTGCTCGCCGGTCGACGCGCCTGACGGGACCGCCGCCCGGGTGAAGGTGCCGTCGTCGAGGACGACCTCCACCTCGACGGTCGGGTTGCCCCGCGAATCGAGAATCTCGCGTGCGCCAACCTGCTCGATGATTGCCACGGTGTTGCCCCTCTTCGATGAACGGGTCGGCGACCTATCGCAGCCGACGGGTACAGGTCAAAGCCTAGGGTATCGGCGGTAGCGGTGTTGACGCTGTTCGGTCCCACCGGTCGAGTAGGGCCGACGAAGGAGGCCCATCTCCGCTGGATCGAGCTTGTCGAGATCGAGACCACATCTCCGCCACCGTGGGGTCTCGTGTTTGCGCCGCGCCGCGATGCAGGGAGCGGAGCGCCGGGAGCGTAGCGACCAAG
>JASGFO010000048.1:0-20389 GCA_047605505.1 Gordonia sp. (in: high G+C Gram-positive bacteria)
CTCAATCACGACAGCGCGATCGCGTCGGGCGCGGCCCGCATGGTGGCCGCGGCGGGCTCGCGCCCGGTGATCGAGATGGGGTCGCGGCGCACCCACGAGCGGGCCGCGGTGGCCGCCGCACGCGCCGCCTACATCGCCGGGGTGCGGGCGACGTCGAACCTCGAGGCCAACCGCACCTACGGCGTGCCGAGCGCCGGCACCGCCGCGCACGCCTTCACCCTCGGCTTCACCGGCCCGGACGGCACCGACGAGAAGGCCGCCTTCGCCGCGCAGATCGAGGCCTTGGGCACCGACACCACACTGCTCGTCGACACCTACGACATCACCCAGGGTGTGCGCAACGCGATCACGGTCGCGGGGACCGGGCTGGGCGCGGTCCGCATCGACTCCGGCGATCTCGGTGTCCTCGCACGTCAGGTGCGTGAACAGCTCGATTCCCTTGGCGCCACCACCACCCGTATCGTCGTCTCGGGCGATCTCGACGAGTACGCGATTGCCTCGTTGCGGGCCGAGCCCGTCGACACCTACGGGGTCGGGACGTCACTGGTCACCGGCAGCGGGGCGCCGACCGCGGGGATGGTCTACAAGCTCGTGGAGGTCGACGGCATCCCGGTCGCCAAACGCGCCAGCCACAAGGAGTCGATCGGCGGTGCCAAGAGCGCGCTGCGGGCCGCGCGGCCCAGCGGCACCATCGTAGAGGAGGTCATCTACCGCCGCGGCAGCCCCGCCCCCGCCGACCATCTCGTCCACCGCGACCTGCAGGTTCCGCTGGTGCGGGGCGGTGTGCCGGTCGCCGATCGGCCCGGCCTCGATGATGCGCGGGCACTCCTCGCCAAGGGCCTGGTCAGCCTGCCGTGGGAGGGCCTTGGTCTCTCGCACGGCGATCCGGCCGTCCCCACTCGCTATCACCTCGGCTAGCCGACAGGAGCACTCATGTCCAGCCCCCACCCGCCCGCCGACGCACTGATCATCGTCGACGTCCAGAACGACTTCTGCGAGGGCGGAGCGCTCGGCGTCCGTGGCGGACGCGCCGTGGCGGCGGCGATCAACACCATCGCCGGCGACTACCGCATCGTCGTCGCGACCCGCGATCACCACATCGACCCGGGCACGCATTTCTCCGACACCCCCGACTTCGTCGACAGCTGGCCGCCGCACTGTCGGGTGGGCACCGACGGTGCCGCCTTCGCCCCGGATCTCGACACCTCGGTGGTCGACGAGGTCTTCGCCAAGGGCGCCTACAGCGCCGCCTACTCAGGTTTCGAAGGGGCCGCCGACGACGGCACCCCGCTCGCGCAGTGGTTGCGCGAGCGAGGCGTCAGCAGCGTCGACGTGGTCGGCATCGCCACCGACCACTGTGTCCGGGCCACCGCGCTCGACGCCGTCACGGCCGGTTTCACCACGCGCGTGCTGCTCAATTTCACCGCCGCGGTCGCCGCCGACACCGCGACAGCCGCGCTCGCCGCGCTGCGGTCGGCCGGGGTCATGCTCGACGGTGACCTGCTCGCCGGCACCCCGTAGAACTCGCGCCGATGAGTGTTTCCCACGAGACGAGCGTGACCGCCCTGCTCGAGACCGCGGTCGCGGCGCTCGGCGGGACCCGCCGTGACGGCCAGCTCGCGATGGCCAATGCCGTCGCCCACGCCATCGACGTCGGCGAGCATCTGGCCGTACAGGCCGGCACCGGGACCGGCAAGTCCCTCGCCTATCTGGTTCCGGCGCTGCGCCATGCCGTCGACTCGGGCGACACCGTCGTCGTGTCGACGGCGACGATCGCGCTGCAACGCCAACTCGTCGACCGTGACCTGCCGCGACTCGCGCAAGCATTGACCAAGCCCCTGGGCCGGGCGCCGACCTTCGCGATCCTCAAGGGCCGCGCCAACTATCTGTGCCTGCACAAGATCCACGGCGGCACCGCCGACGAGCCCGACACCGAGCTCTTCGATCCCTTCGAACTCTCGCGCACCGGCCGTGAGGTCACCCGGCTGCGCGAATGGGTCTCCGACACCGAGACCGGCGACCGCGACGACCTGTCCCCCGGCGTCACCGACCGGTCGTGGCGGCAGGTCAGCACCTCGGCGCGGGAATGCCTTGGCGCGTCGAACTGCTCGTTCGCCGAGGACTGCTTTGCCGAACGCGCCCGGCGCGCGAGCGCGCAGGCCGACGTGGTGGTCACCAACCACGCGATGCTCGCGATCGACGCGCTGAGCCCCGCCACCGTCCTGCCCGAACACGACGTGGTCGTCATCGACGAGGCGCACGAGCTCGTCGACCGGATCACCTCGGTGTCGGCCGACCAGATCTCGGCGGCCGCGGTGGCCATCCTGGCGCGGCGATGCGGAAAGTTGATCTCCGAGGAAACCGTCGACGAGTTGGTGGGCGCAGGCGATCAGCTCGGCGCGCTGTTGAGCGAGCATCGGCCCGGCGAATGGACAATCCTGACCCAGTCGGCGGGCACGGTCCTGACGGTGCTGCGCGACAAGGCCTGGGCCGCGCGCACCGAGATCGGGCCGGCCCGCGGCACCGGTCTCGACGAGAGCACCGCCGCGGCCCGCTCGGCGGCCCTGACCGGCCTCGACGATCTGCACGACGCGCTCGTGCGGGTGCTGGGTGCCTTCGCCGAACCCGACGTTGCCAAACGCCGCGACGTGGTCTGGGTGAGCGAGGAGCGCACCGGCCGCGGACCGGCGGCGACGACCCGGGCCGTGCTCAACATCGCCCCGCTCTCGGTGGGTGGACTCCTGCGGAGCACGCTGTTCGCCGCAGCGACGGTGATCCTGACCTCGGCGACGCTGACCATCGGCGGCTCCTTCGACGCCCTCGCCGCCACCTGGGGACTGCCGGCCCAGGGCCGGGGTGCCGACCCGGGCACATCACGCGAGGTCACCGCGTCGGGCAAGGACGTGCCGTCGGACTCGACGCCGGTGCGCTGGACCGGCCTGGATGCGGGCTCGCCGTTCGACTACCGGCGTTCGGCAATCCTCTACGTCGCCCGGCATCTGCCACGTCCGGGCCGCGACTCGATCGCCCCGGCGGTGCTCGACGAGATCGCCGAGCTGATCGAGGCCGCCGGCGGCCGCACCCTGGGACTGTTCTCGTCGATGCGGGCGGCCCGGGAGGCCGCCGACGTGCTGGGCACGCGCCTGTCGGTGCCGATCCTGTGCCAGGGCGATGACACCACCTCGACCCTGGTCCGCCGCTTTGCCGAGGACCCGGCGACCTGCCTGTTCGGCACGCTGTCGCTGTGGCAGGGCGTCGACGTGCCCGGCCCGTCGCTCTCCCTGGTGCTCATCGACCGGATCCCCTTTCCCCGCCCCGACGACCCGCTGCTCACCGCACGGCAGCGGGCCGTCAACGCGCGCGGCGGCAATGGCTTTCTCGCGGTCGCGGCCAACCATGCCGCATTGCTCCTCGCGCAGGGCGCCGGACGCCTGCTGCGGTCGGTCGACGACCGCGGTGTCGTCGCCGTCCTCGACTCGCGTCTGGCCACGGCCGGGTACGGCGGCTACCTCGTCGCCTCGCTGCCGCCGTTCTGGCGCACCACCGACCCAAAGGTGGTGAAGTCCGCACTCGGCAGGCTCGCCGGACTACGCTTAGGGTGAGTGAGAGCAATGGCGGTGGTGATCACGCCGAAGCATCCTGGCCGGCCGACAAGGCGGCGAGAAAGGTGGCCTCGTGATCGGCCGGATGGGCATCGACGACATCCAACCCTTGGTATCGGCGGGCTTGTATTCTGCCAAAGCCGTTGTCGGAGAATTTGTTCCGGTCAGTGCGACCGCTTGGCGCGAGGGGCATGACGCGCTCGGGGTGACGCTGCACGTCGAGGGCCCGCGCCGGCGGATCCGCGAGATCCCGATGCACCCGTGCACCGAACCCGATCAGTTCAACGCCGCGTTCACCCCGGATACGACCGGCTACTGGACGTTCCGCGTCGAGGCGTGGAGCGATCCGTACACGACGTGGCGCTCGGCGGTCGGCAAGAAGATCGACGCCGGTCAGTCCGCGGCCGATCTCGCCAACGACCTCGAGACCGGTGCCCGGGTGCTGACCCGCGCGCTCGAGCTCATGGCACCCTCGGACCGACCCC
The DNA here is from genome assembly GCA_047605505.1 of Gordonia sp. (in: high G+C Gram-positive bacteria). Lineage (GTDB taxonomy): Bacteria > Actinomycetota > Actinomycetes > Mycobacteriales > Mycobacteriaceae > Gordonia. The sequence continues at coordinate 4,088 of JASGFO010000048.1, forward strand.
TCATCGACGACGCGATCACGATGCTGCGGGCCGCCGACCTCCACCTGCCGTCGCGGGTCGGGGTGGCGCTCTCGGACGCCGTCGCCGCTCTGCTGCACCGCCATCCGGTGCGCGAGCTGATCAGCCGCAGCCGCAACCACCGGATCTGGGTCGACCGCCGCCGCGCCCTCTACGGTTCCTGGTATGAGATGTTCCCGCGGTCGACGGGCGGCTGGGACAACGACGGGCATCCCGTGCACGGCACCTTCCTGACCGCCGCGCAGGATCTGCCGCGGATCGCCGGGATGGGCTTCGACGTCGTCTATCTGCCACCGATCCACCCGATCGGCGCGGTCAACCGCAAGGGCCCCAACAACACCCTCATCGCCGCGCCCGACGATGTCGGCTCACCATGGGCGATCGGCTCGGCCGAGGGCGGTCACGACGCGATCCATCCCCGCCTCGGCAGCGAGGACGATTTCGAGTATTTCGTCAGCCGCGCCCGTGAGCTCGGCATGGAGATCGCGTTGGATCTCGCCCTGCAGTGCGCCCCCGATCATCCCTGGGCGAGCGAGCACCCGGACTGGTTCACCGTCCTGCCCGACGGCACCATCGCCTACGCGGAGAATCCACCCAAGAAATACCAGGACATCTATCCGCTGAATTTCGACAATGACCGCAACGGCATCTACGGCGCCGTCCTCAAGGTGGTCATGCACTGGATCGGCCTGGGCGTCAAGATCTTCCGCGTCGACAATCCACACACCAAGCCACCGAACTTCTGGGAGTGGCTGATCGTCGAGGTGAAAAAACGTGACCCCGACGTCCTCTTCCTGGCCGAGGCCTTCACCCGTCCGGCGCGGCTCTACGGCCTGGCGAAACTCGGGTTCACCCAGTCGTACACGTATTTCACCTGGAAGACGGCCAAGTGGGAGCTTGAGGAGTTCGGCCGGGAACTGGCGGCGCATGCCGACGAGGCACGCCCCAACCTGTTCGTCAACACCCCCGACATCCTGCATGAGAGCCTCCAGCACGGCGGGCCCGGGATGTTCGCCCTGCGGGCCGCGCTGGCGGCGACGCTGTCGCCCACCTGGGGCGTCTACAGCGGGTATGAGCTCTACGAACATCAGGCGGTCCGGGAGGGCAGCGAGGAGTATCTGGACTCGGAGAAATATCAGCTCCGGCCGCGCGACTACAAGGCCGCAGGCAGCCGCGGCGAATCCCTCGAACCGTGGCTCACCTCCCTCAACGAGATCCGTCGCAGGCATCCGGCCCTGCAGCAGCTCCGCAACATCACGTTTCATCATCTCGACAACCCGGCGCTGATCGCCTACTCGAAGATCGACGCGGTCTCCGGTGACCGCGTGCTGGTGGTGATCAACCTCAACCCGTTCGGCACCGAGACGTCGACGGTGTGGCTGGATCTGCCCGCCCTCGGCTTCGATTGGCCGGATCGCTTCGGAGTGCGTGACGAGGTCAGCGGGGAGGAGTATGTCTGGGGGCAGGCGAATTTCGTCCAGCTCGAACCGTGGCGGGCGGTCGCGCACATTCTGGCGCTGCCACCTCTCGATCCGGCTGCCGCCGAGAAGCTCTCGTACCGGATTCACTGAGGAGTCCCGTGACCGACACCCCGCAGCCAGCACAGCCCGATCCCGCCGCACCCGCCCATGATCTGGAGCGCTTGGACACGCTGACCCACCTCGACCCACACGCCTTTCTCGGTGCCCACGACACCGGTACCGGGTTCACGATCCTGCGGACCCTGCGTCCGGGGGCGGTGTCGGTGTCGGCGGTGATCGGCGGGGTCGACCATCCGATGGTCCGGCAAACCGACGACCTGTTCGTGGTGGCGGTGCCGATCGCCGATCTCGCCGACTACCGCTATCGGGTGACCTACCCCGACGGCCACGGCGGCACCCACGAGTCGGTCGTCGCCGACGGCTATCGGTTCCTGCCCAGCGTCGGCGAGATGGATCTGCACCTGTTCGCCGAGGGCCGCCACGAGACGCTGTGGCAGATGCTCGGCGCGCAACCGGTCTCCTACACCACTCCCGACGGCCCGGTCGCGGGCACCGCGTTCCGGGTGTGGGCGCCCAATGCCCACGGTATCGGCGTGATCGGCGAGTTCGACCCCACCGGGCGGGCCCACCCGATGCGACGGCTCGGCACGAGCGGGGTCTGGGAGGTGTTCATCCCCGACATCACCGCCGGCACCGCCTACCGGTTCCGGGTCCACGGCGCCGACGGCGTGATCCGCGACAAGGCCGATCCCCTGGCGCAGGCCACGACCGTCCCGCCGGCAAAGGTCTCCGTGGTCGCCGAGTCGGCGTATGTGTGGGACGACGCCGACTGGCTCGCCGCCCGCGCGGCGTCGACGCCGGTGACCGAGCCGATGAGCATCTACGAGGTGCATCTCGGTTCCTGGCGCAAAGGCCTGGACTACCGGTCGTTGGCCGCCGAGCTCGGCGCCTACCTCGTCGAGCGCGGATTCACCCACGTCGAGTTCCTGCCGGTCGCCGAGCATCCCTTCGGCGGCTCGTGGGGATATCAGGTCACCTCCTATTACGCACCGACCGCGCGATTCGGCAGCCCCGACGATTTCCGGTATCTCGTCGATCATCTCCATTCGCTGGGCATCGGCGTGATCGTGGACTGGGTGCCCGCGCATTTCCCCAAAGACGAGTGGGCCTTGGCCCGCTTCGACGGCGGCCCGCTCTACGAGCACCCGGATCCGATGCGCGGCGAGCAACTCGACTGGGGCACCTACGTTTTCGATTTCGGCCGGCCCGAGGTCCGCAATTTCCTGGTGGCCAATGCCCTCTACTGGTTTGCCGAGTTCCACGTCGACGGGCTGCGCGTCGACGCGGTCGCGTCGATGCTGTACCTCGACTATTCCCGGCCCGCGGGCGGCTGGCGGCCCAACATCCACGGCGGCCGCGAGAACCTCGAGGCCGTGCAGTTCCTGCAGGAGACCAACGCGACCGTCCACAAGCACTTCCCGGGCGTGGTGACGATCGCCGAGGAGTCGACGGCGTGGCCCGGCGTCACGCGGATGACCGATCTGGGCGGGCTCGGTTTCACGTTCAAATGGAATATGGGCTGGATGCACGACACGCTCGGATACTTCGGCCGCGACCAGATCCACCGCAGCTTCCATCATCACGAGATCACCTTCTCGATGATGTATGCGTGGAGCGAGAACTTCGTGCTCCCCCTCTCCCACGACGAGGTGGTGCACGGCAAGGGCACACTGTGGACCCGGATGCCCGGCGACGCGATCACCAAGGCCGCCGGAGTGCGGACCTTCCTCGCCTATCAGTGGGCGCATCCCGGCAAGCAACTGCTGTTCATGGGGCAGGAGTTCGCACAGGTCCGGGAATGGGCCGACGACCGCAGCCTCGACTGGTCGCAGCTCGAGGGCTGGGAGGGCGAGCTGCATGCGGGTATCGCCGCCCTGGTCGGCGACCTCAACCGCACCTACCGGACCCGACCGGCACTCTACAGCCGGGACACCGACCCCGGCGGATACGAGTGGATCGACGCCAACGACACCACCAACAACGTGCTCAGCTTCCTGCGGCGCGGCACCGACGGCTCACTGGTCGCGTGCCTGTTCAACTTCTCCGGCGCCCCCCATGCGGACTACCGCGTGGGCCTGCCTGCGGCCGGGGTGTGGCAGGAGATCCTCAACACCGACGCTCACGTCTACGCCGGGACCGGAGCGGGCAATCTGGGCCAGGTGACCACCGACGACGTCGGATGGCATGGCCGCGAGCAGTCGGCCCGGGTGATGTTGCCGGCGAACTCGGCGATTTGGCTGGCCTACGCAGGGTAGTCGAGCGCTCTTCTCCCGCTGGTCGACTCCCCGCTGGTCGAGTAGGGCCGACGAAGGAGGCCCATATCGAGCTTCTGCATCGGCTTCGCTCGAGGACGCGCCCGGGCGAAGGCTTGGCAACCTTCCTTACAGACCACACCCCGCCACTGAGAGCATGGTCGCGATCTCGACTCGATCCCGCGGATACGCCCGCCACCAGTACCTAGGCCGTGTCACGGCCTAGCTGAATCGGAACTCGCCGATCACTGTCTTTCCGTCTTCGGCGTAAACGGGCACAGTCCGGCCCGGTGCACGCAGCTCGCCCGCTCGCTCGGGTAGCCGCAGAACGTCGTCGAGACTCCGCTGAGGGGGTAGATAGTCTGCTTGCTTGAGGTATCCCAGCCTACCGTTGGTCGCATACACCGCAATCAGATCAGGAAGTTCCGCATCGGAATTCACGCCCTCTGCCGACCCGTAGGTTTGGCCGTTGGAATTCGTTCCTGATTCAGGACCGGGTGCGGGAGGTTCACCCTGAGCACCCGAGATTCCGAACCACACACCGCCGGCGAGCAGAATGCCGACCACTGCCACCCCTGCGGTCTTCTTCTTCGCAGTCGTTTTCATTGTCATGCCCCCCCTTTCATTTCAGCTGGGGAAGTTCTGGGCCACCGTCGGGAAAGTATAGTAGTGGTTGTAATCCGTACCTTTCCAAACAGCCACCGCCCCGTGGCTGTTGTAGCTGCCACTGCCGCAGCTGGAGGTAGCGATATCGAAGCCTATACCAACCGCAGGCCCAGAGTTATACGCGTAGTCCGCCGGGGCCGCGCACAAGACGCCGGATTTGAAAAGTCGAGGCAGAACGCCCATAAACCCGGTGGGAGCACTTCCTGCCGAAACCGTCCAGATGTTTGAGCGGGCCTTGGCCGTGGTCAGATCGGTGATGATGGTGGATGACGTCGCGTACGTGTCGCCGTTTGCATCCGTTCCCGTGTAACCGGTCCAGCCAGTCGCCTCACCCGCATGGGCCAATCCGGCTGCGCCGGTGCTCGCCACGATGACGAGCGCAGTTGTACAAGCTGCGACCCGCAATTGCTTCAATGCCGCGTCCCCCGCCCTTGCTGGACCACTGGTTTTCAGTTGCACTGACGGCGAGTATGACACGCCAATTGCGTTGAGTAAACCCTCCTCCCCGCTCCGGACTACTGACCAAGCGGAGTGAGCGAAGAGCGGTGCTCCAAGGCGCAAACACCGCGCAGGCGGAGCCTGCGCAGATTCAGTAGAGCGCGCTGGCCAGCTTCCGTCGGGCCGCCACCACGAACGGCTCGGCCGGGTCGAAGAGTTCGAACAGTTCGAGCAGTCGGGTCCGGGCCCGGGTGCGTTCGTCGCCCGCGGTGATCTTGACGACGTCGATGATGCGGGCGAATGCGGCCTCGGGTTGCTGCCCGAGCAGGAGGACATCAGCGGCAGCCAGTTGGGCGTCGACGTCGTGGGGGGCGGCGGTCTCGACGATCGACGGGTCGTGGGCCTGTGCCCGCAGCACGAACTCGAGGTTCCGGGCGGCCGAGGCGGCCTCGATGTTGTCCGGCTCGACGTCGACGATCGCCCGGTAGGCGGCGAGTGCGCCGTCGAAGTCGCCGGCGTTGAGCTTGTCCTCGGCGGCGACCATCCGGGGGTCGACGGGCTCGGCCTCGGGTGCCGCGCCGTCGGGTACGCCGGGCAGGGCGTCGCCGATCTGGGCGAAGATCTCGTCGAGCCAGGCGGTGATCTCGGCCTCGCCGCGGACGCCGGTGAAGGCGTCGACCACGCGGCCGGCACCGATCGCGAACACCGCCGGGATCGATTGCACCCGGAACATCTGGGCGATCCGCGGGTTGGCGTCGACGTCGACCTTGGCCAAGCGCCAGCGACCGCCGGACGCACCGGCGAGTCGTTCGAGGACCGGCGAGAGCTGTTTGCACGGCTGACACCAGGTGGCCCAGAGGTCGACGATGACGAGTTGCTGGGTGGACCGGGCGAGGACCTCGGTCTCGAAGGTCTCCTCGGTGACGTCGAGCACGGCATCCCCGGCCGGCGCGCCGCCGGCGGGAGCGGCGGGGCGAGGGGGACGCTGCGCCTGCGCGCGTTGCGCCTCGGCACGTTCTTTGAGCGCGGACAGGTCAACGGCACCGGACATGGCGACCGCTGCTGCCGCCTGCTGGGCGGCCTGCGGCCGATTGGTAGGTCTGCTCACCCTTCCAGTGTGTCACGAGCCGCGGTGTCCCCGGTCGGGGCGCCGCCGGGCCGCATGCGGACCACGCCGGCGGCCAGCGCCGCGAAGCCGAGGGTCGCGAGGACAGGCGTCAGGCCCACTCGCAACGACGAGTGCGCGCCGATGGCGCCGACCACCGCGGGACCTGCCAGCATCCCGAGATAGCCGCAGCCGACGACCATCGAGATGGCCCGCCCGGCCGAGCGTCGGGTGAGCCCGCCGGCGGCGGTGAAGACCTGCGGGATCAGTCCGGCAACGCCGATCCCGAACAGCGTCCATCCGGCGATCGCGGTGCCCGCGGGCGCCGTGCCGGGCGTGGCCGGCCACAGCACCAGGCCCATGCCGGCGATCCCGATCAGGGCCCCACCGCGGACCACGGCCACGGGGCCGCATCGGCCGGCGATCGGGTCGAGCACGAAGCGCGCGACCGTCATCGCGCCGGAGAAACTGCCGAAGGCGAGCGCGCCGATGGCCTCGGGCATGTCGAAGGTCTCCACGACGTGCAGGGCGCTCCAGTCATAGGCGGTGCCCTCGGCGAGCATCACCGCGAAGGCGACCAGCGCCAGGATCACCAGTCGGTGCCGGTCCACCTCGTGCCACCACCGGGACGGGTCGTCGGTGATCGGTGCCGGGGCCTCGTCGGTCCGGGTGACGAGGCTGCCGCAGACGGCGGCGACCCCGAGGAGGCCGCACCCTCCCAGGACCGCGACCGTGACCGCGACGGGGAGGTCGAGCAGAAGCCCCACCGCGACCGCGCCGGAGCCGGCGAGTCCGCCGACGGAGAAGCAGCCGTGGAAGGCCGACATGATCGGGCGGCCGTAGAGGCGTTCGACGGCGACGGCCTGGGCGTTCATGGATACGTCGATCGAGCCATTGACGAAGCCGAACGCCGCGACCGCCACGGCCAGGGTGGCCGGGTTGGTCGCGACCACCGGGCCGAGGACGGCCGGGCACAGCGCGAGGGCCGCAACGGTGGTCACCGGCCGCGACCCGAGGCGGTCGATGAGATGACCGCACACCTGCATCCCGGCGAAGGCCGCACCACCGACCAGCAGCAACAGCCCGCCGAGCAGGTCGGGGCCGGTGCCGGTGCGTGCGGTGATGACCGGGATGTGCGCGACCCACAGCGCCGCCAGGAAGCCGTTGAGGCAGAAGATCGTGGCGACACCGACCCGGGAGCGCCGGGCCGACGGGGTGGCTAGGACGCTGCCGCGCACCCGGTCGCGCCGATCATGCCCGCGTGTACGACGGACTTCCGGCCGGCGTGGTCGGCGCCGACAGCTCGGCGAGGTGTCCATGGCGCGCCGCCCAGTATTCGAAGACGACGGTGCCGAACGGCGGGATGCTCGAGACCAGTGCCAGCGCGGCGATCCGCGGTGTCCAGCGCAGGTGGAACCAGGTCAGCGCCGCGACCGCGACGAAGACGAGGAACACGATACCGTGCACCATGCCCGGGATGCGGACGGCCTCGGGGTATCCGAGCACCCATTTGACGAACATGGCGATCAGCAGTGCCGCCCAGGTGATCGCCTCGGCCACGGCGATGAACCGAAATCGTGTCGCCGGGGTGGACAGGTCGAAGAATGCACTCATGGGGTCCATTGTGCCGAAGCGGGAGCCGCACTACGACACTGCGTAGTACAGCTCTCGGCGCCAGCGCCTCAGGCCTTGGGGACCCGCACGATCAGGGCATCCCCCTGGCCGCCTGCGCCGCACAGGGCCGCCGCGCCGACCCCGCCGCCGCGCCGCGCCAGCTCCTGCGCGAGATGCAGGGTGATGCGGGCGCCGGAGGTACCGATGGGATGCCCGATGGCGATGGCCCCACCGTTGACGTTGACGATCGACGGGTCGATGCCCAACGAGCGCGTGGACGCCAGGCCCACCGCGGCGAAGGCCTCGTTGATCTCGACGAGGTCGAGGTCGGCCGGGCTGATGCCGGCCCGGCCGCAGGCCTTCACGATCGCGTTGGCAGGCTGCTCCTGCAGGGAGGAGTCCGGTCCGGCGACCACACCGTGCGGGCCGATCTCGGCCAACCAGCTCACGCCCAGTTCCTGCGCCTTGGACTTGCTCATCACGACCACCGCGGCGGCGCCGTCGGAGATCTGCGAGGAGTTGCCCGCGGTGATGGTGCCGCCGGACCGGAATGCCGGGCGCAGCCCCGCGAGCGACTCGGCGGTCGTCGCGGCACGGATGCCCTCGTCCTCGGTGAACAGGATCGGCTCGCCCTTACGCTGCGGGATCGACACCGGGACCACCTCGTCGTCGAAGACGCCGTTCTTCCACGCGGCGGCTGCCAGCTGGTGGCTGCGGGCGGCAAACTCGTCCTGCTCGGCGCGGGTGAACCCGTTGGTGTCGTTGGCGGCCTCGGTCAGCGCCCCCATCGGCTGATCGGTGAAGGCATCGTGGAGGCCGTCGAAGGCGGTGTGGTCGACGAGCCCGGTGTTGCCGTACTTGAAGCCAGCGCGGCTGCCGGGCAGCAGATGCGGGGCCTGGGTCATCGATTCCTGCCCGCCGGCGACGACGCACTCGAACTCCCCGGCGCGGATGAGCTGATCGGCCAGCGCGATCGCGTCGATGCCGGACAGGCACATCTTGTTGATCGTCAGCGCGGGCACATCCCAGCCGATTCCGGCCTTCACCGAGGTCTGCCGCGCGGGCATCTGGCCGGCGCCCGCGGTGAGCACCTGCCCCAGGATGACGTAGTCGACCGCCGAGGCCGGGACGTTGCCCTTCGCCAGTGCGCCGGTGACCGCGATGGCCCCGAGGTCGACGGCCGAGAAGCCCGCCAACGAACCGAGCAGCCGACCGAACGGGGTGCGGGCACCGGAGACGATGACCGTCGAATCAGTCGAATCAGTGGACATGGGAACCTCCAAGGCCGTCGCAGATACGGCATCCTCGCTGACCCACCGAGCGCTCGCTCGCGGGCTGTCGAAGGCCAAGGCTACCGGGCGCGCGCCCGCCCGGTCAGCCGGCCCCGTCCGCACCGATCCGCCGGCCCGGCCAGGAATCTGTCCGCAGTCGCCGGGCAAGCACGCGCACTGCCAGTACACTGACCGACATGTCAGTTCCGGCTCCGAAGCAGCAGCTCCCGTTCGCGCTCGTGATGCGCGGCTATGACCGCGAACAGGTCGCCGATCGGCTGCGTCGTATCGACGCCGAGATGCGGGTTCTCACCGCAGACCGCGATGCGGCCACCGCCAATGCCCGGGAACTCGCAGGCAATCTGCACGATGCCCGCGAGGAGATCGCCTCGCTGCGTCGTGAGGTCGACAAGTTGTCGGTACCGCCGACCACCGCCCAGGGCATGAGCGAGCGCCTCTCCCGCATGCTGCAGCTGGCCTCCGACGAGGCCTCGGAGATGCGCGCCGAGGCGACCGCCGAGGCCGCCGAGACGATATCGGTGGCCCGTCAGGAGGCCGACGACCTCCAGCGCGCGACCACCGAGAAGGCGCAGCGCATCATCGCCGACGCCCGGGCGAAGGCCACCAAGATCGTCGCCGACGCCGACGACTACGCCAAGGAGACCCGGACTCGCATCGACAACGAGCACGCCAAGGCGAAGGCCGACGCCGAGCAGGCCGCCAAGGCACGTGCCGCTCGGGCCGAGGCCATGGAGAACGAGCACAAGGCGACGATGACCGCGGCGAAGGCCGAGGCCGAGCGCATCGTCGCGCGCGCCCGCTCCGCCGCGCACGAGCTCGACCGTGCCACCACCGCGCGGTGCAAGTCCGAACGCGAACGTCACGAGGCCGAGATCGCCCGCGAGCGTGCGGAGGCGGCCGCCGCCGCGGCCGCGACGATCGAGACGGCACGGCAGATCGCCACCGAACGTATGGCACGGGCGCGCGACCTGGGCACGCGGACGACGAATGCGCGCTCGGAGGTCCTCGCCGAGCTTGCCCGGGTCTCTGAGAAGCTCGCCACGCTCCCCGCCCTGCTCACCACCGAGGTCGACCACGAGCTCACCACGGCGTCGGACGTCAGCGACGTCGCGCTGCTGAACCAGCGGCTCTCGGAGAAGGCAAAGATCTCCGAGGCACCGAAGAAGACGGCGGCGAAGGCCGCGCCGCGGCCGACGGCCACCGCACCGGCGAAGCCGGGCACGGCAGCGCAGCCGAAGGCCACCCCTGCGCCCCGACCGGCGACGGCCGCGCCGGTGAAGACCGCCCAGCGGTGACCGACCGGGGCCGCCCCGTACCCGGCGCTCAGAACAGCCGGAACTCCGTGCTCTCCGCGCCGCGCAGGGCCTCGTAGTCGAGGACCAGGCACCGGATTCCCCGGTCCTCGGCCAGGGTGCGGGCCTGCGGTTTGATCTGCTGGGCGGCGAAGACGCCCCGGACGGGCGCCAGGAGCGGATCCCGGTTGAGCAGTTCCAGGTAGCGCGTGAGTTGTTCGACGCCGTCGATCTCGCCGCGGCGTTTGATCTCGACGGCGACGGTCGCGCCGTCGGCGTCACGGCACAGAATGTCGACGGGCCCGATCGCCGTCATGTATTCGCGCCGGACCAGGGTGTATCCGGGCCCGAGGGTCTCGACGTGTTCGGCCAGGAGTTCCTGCAGGTGCGCCTCGACTCCGTCCTTCACCAGGCCCGGGTCGATGCCAAGCTCATGGGTCGAGTCGTGGTCGATGGACGCGATCGTGATCCGCAGCTCCTCGCCGGCCTTGTTGGTGACCACCCAGTAGGCCGCCACCGCCCCGTGTGCCTCGACGATCTCCGCGGGCACCTCGGCCTCGGTGAGCCAGCACGGCGGGCTCATCCAGTTCAGCGGTTTGAAGGCGCGGTCGTCGGCGTGCACGCTCACCGACCCGTCGGACTTGATCAGCAACAGCCGCCGAGCCATCGGCAGATGGGCAGTCAGCCGCCCGACGTAGTCCACTTGGCATTCCGCAATCACCAGACGCACAGCCGTCAAGGGTAGTGGCCACGGTGACGCCGCGACCATGGGGTGTCGATCCCGGAACTCTTCGGGCACTTCCCGATTCACACACCACCCCGACGGGGGGTCGACGACGCGCGCCCACCTCCCGCGGCCGTCGCGGCTCAGCCGCCTGCCCCAGCAGCATCCGCCTACCGCAGCGCGACCCGCAGCCACGGGCTCGTCGGGTCGCCGAGGAGCTGCTCGAGCACGGGCCGGGTCTGCGCGCACGACTCGTCGGCGGCCACGACGACGTTCTTGCCGTGCTCCGCCGACGCCAACGCCCGGCCCCACTCGAAAGCCGCCGCGAACGCGGCCCAGTCCGGGTAGAGCTGCGCCGACCGCTCACCGAGCCCGGTCACCAGCCACCAGGCGCGGGCGTCGTCGAGCAGGCCCGCCCGATGCGCGAGCCGGACCAGATCGACGCCCTGGCCGATCTCCCACGCGGCCGTCGTGGCGGGCAGGACCGCGGGCAGCAGCCGCGAGCCGACGACGGTGGCGACGCACGACGCGATACGGTCGGCGGACACCGCGGCCAACCGTGGGGTCAGCTCCGGCACCGTCCGATCGTCGACGCGGATCGCGGCACGGGTCGAACCGGGCGGTACGAGACGTGCGAGCTCGGCCAACACCGCGTCGTAATCCGGTGTCACGTGTCCCAATTCGAGGAGGGCGACGGTGTCGGCCGCCGACTCGGCGTCGGTGATCCCCCAGGACGCGCGGATGGCCCGCCGACTCTGCGACGCGCTCACCCCGCCAAGCCGCAGGTGGTCGACAGGGTCGCCGGTGCTCAGCGCGAAGTATGCGCCGCAGGCCATACCACGGAGCTGTTCGGCGGTGCACCGGGTGCCCGCCCATCGAATCGGGACTGCGGGGCGGGGCGCCGGGACGAGCGGGACCTGGGTGAGCGGTGGCGGCACCGACGGTGCACCCGCCGGCGCCGGACAGCCGGACAGCCGGCCGTCGGGGGTCAGGGTGCCGCGCAGCGCATCGGCGAACTCCGAACACGATCGATAGCGGTCGGCGGGATTCTTGGCCAGGGCGCGGATGACCACGGGGTCGAGGGCTGCGGGGAGGTCGGGGCGGCGTTCGGTGATGCGCGGCGGCGGCGCGGCCAGGTGCAGATTGCGCATCGCAAGAGGATTGTCGGTCACGAAAGGGGTTGTGCCGGATAGCATCTCGAAGACCACACACGCCAGCTGATATTGATCGGCGGCGCCGGTCAGCGCACCGTCGGGGCTCGCCTGCTCCGGCGCGCAGTACGCGAGATTCCCGAGGAAGGCCCCGGTGGCGGCCGGGCTCGAGCCGTTCCCCGAGGGCCGGGCGATCCCGAGCCCGGTCAGGTACACACGATCGCCCCGCCGGCCGGGCTGCAGCAAGATGTCGGTGGGTTTCAGGTCTCGATGCAGCACGCCCACCGCGTGCGCGTCGTCGAGCGCATCGGCCACCGCCGCAGCGATCTCGGCGACCGCGGCCGGCACCATCCGGCGTCCGGGGGTGCCCGCCAGCCGGGCTGCCACATCGCACCCGTCCACGTAGGCCGACGACATCCACAGGCACCCATCGGTTTCCCCGTGGTCATGGACCGGGGCGAGGTTCGGGTGCAGCAAGGTCACGGCCGCATCGGCCGCACGGCGGAACCGGTCGCGGTAGTCGGCGTCCCCGGCCAGGGCGGGATCCAGGACCCTGAGCGCCTCCTGGCGCGGGAGCCGTGGATGGTCGGCGAGATACACCTCGCCCATGACCCCACCACCGAGGCGGCGGATGATGCGATGGCCCGCGAACTCGTCGCCCGCTGCGAGGGTCGTCATGGCGCGTCACGCTACCGGATGACCGCCCACCCCGAACCGCACCTCGACGCCGTCGGCGAACCGGTAGGGATTCGCGCCGATCAGCCCACCCAGGTGCTTACGCAGACGCGAGATCTCGGCGCGCACCGTGATGGTCCGGTCGGCGACGCCGAACAGGTGCACCGACAGCGCCGCAGCGCTCAGTCCGCTCCGGTGCCGGGCCAGCAGACCCAGGATCTGCGCGTGGCGCGGCGACGGCCGATGCGTCCAGGTGCCGGCCGCTCCGGACACCCGGATCAGGACGCCGACGTCGTCGGCCCCGATCTCGACGAGCGTCGTCGTGTCGGCGTCGGTACCGCCGATCGGCCGGATCAGCCAGCCGCCGGGAAGCGGCTCGGCGTCGCACTCGCCGAGGTCGTGCAGCCAGACCCGGCCGGGAACCAGGCGCCGCCGGATCGTCAGGCGCGCTCGGGGAGGTACCGCGGCGACAGCGGCCACCCAGCCGTCGTTGTCGACGGCGACGGCGGGGCCGCCGGCCCGGGCAAGGATCGGCGCGGCCACCGCCCGCAACTGGTCGAGCGCCGCCCGGTGCGCCTCGCGCAGTTGCGACTCGGCGAGCCGGGCCACCGCGTCAACGAGCGCAAGGGTGGTGGGGTGGATGGTGGCAGCGGGCCCGGAGACGTCGACCACGCCGAGCACCGTACCGGTTCGCGGACTGCGGATCGGCGCGCCCGTGCAGGTCCACGAATGATGGGTACGCACAAAGTGTTCGGCGGAGAACACCTGGACGGCGCGACCCGATTCGAGCGCTGTCCCGATCGCATTGGTCCCCACCGCACCCTCGGCCCAACAGGCTCCTTCGATGAAGCCCAGGCGGTCGGCCAGGCCCAGCACGCGCGGGGTGCCGCTGCGCCACAGGACGTGTCCGTCGGCGTCGGCGATCACGAGGATGTTGCCGCCGTCGATCACCGCGTCGAGGCTGCCCGCGAGGCCGCCGACCACCGATTGCAGACCGGAGCGACGACGCTGCTCGTCGAGCGCGGCCGTCGCGAGTCCGTCGGCACTCGATCCGTGATCGGGATCGACGCCGGCGGTGCGGGCCCGATTCCAGGAGTCGCTGATCACCTGGCGCGGGCGCGCGGGCGGCTTGTCGCCGGCCATGGCCGCGTCGTAGACGGCACTGAGCACGGCCGCGAACTGCCGCGGATCGTCACCCGCCGCCACCGCGGGTTCGAGGTCGACCGCCGCCTGCACACCAGCGATTGTGCTCCCCATCACACGGGGATCGCAAAACGGACGCGCGGGCACGCACTCCGGCGTCGCAACCGGTTGCAACCCTTGCGCGTCACCGGTGACGCGCAGTGTGCTGTCCATCACACCCCGCAAGGTGCGACGTATCCGCCGATCAGAAGGGATCACCGATGACCCAGACCCTGGAGCCGCAGGCCGGGACCACCGAGAGCCGCAGCCCGCAAGAGCGCGCCGACGCGTGGCTCGCCGCCTTCAACGACGCCCTCGCCGCCCGCGACATCGCGGCCGTCACGGCGTTGTTCGCCGTCGACAGCTTCTGGCGCGACCTCGTCTCGTTCACCTGGAACATCACGACCGTCGAAGGGCGCGAGCAGATCGCGGACATGCTCGGCGCCCGGCTCGCCGACACCGACCCGTCCGGTTTCGCCACGGCCGAGCCGGCCGCCGACGAGGACGGCGTGATCGCGGCATTCATCGAGTTCGAGACCGCCGCAGGCCGCGGCGTCGGACATCTGCGCCTCACGCCGAACCCCGACGATCCCGGCACCGACGTGGCCTGGACACTGCTCACGGCCCTCGACGAACTCAAAGGGCACGAGGAGAACAAGGGACCCCGCCGACCCCGCGGGGCCGTGCACGGCGACGATCCCGACACCCGCTCCTGGGCCGAGCGGAAGGCCGACGAGGAGGCCGAACTCGGACGCGCGACCCAGCCCTACGTGCTGGTGATCGGCGGCGGACAGGGTGGCATCGCGCTCGGCGCCCGGCTGCGGCAGCTCGGCGTGCCGGCCATCGTCGTCGACAAGCACGACCGCCCCGGCGACCAGTGGCGCGGCCGGTACAAGACGCTGTGCCTGCACGATCCCGTGTGGTACGACCACCTGCCGTATCTGCCGTTCCCCGAGAACTGGCCCGTGTTCGCCCCCAAGGACAAGATCGGCGACTGGCTCGAGTTCTACACACGGGTGATGGAGGTGCCGTACTGGCCCAAGACCACGTGTACCTCGGCACGCTACGACGAGGCTGCCGGTGAGTGGACCGTCGAGGTGGACCGCGACGGCGAGACACTGACCCTGCATCCGCGGCAGCTCGTCCTGGCCACCGGCATGTCCGGCAAGATGAACGTGCCGTCGTTCCCGGGCGCCGAGGACTTCGCCGGTGAACAGCATCATTCGAGCCAGCATCCCGGACCCGACGGTTACCACGGCCGGAAGGTCGTCGTGATCGGCGCCAACAACTCCGCCCACGACATCTGTAAAGCACTGGTGGACAACGGGATCGACACGACGATGGTGCAGCGGTCGTCGACGCACATCGTCCGGTCGGACTCGCTGATGACGTATGCGCTGGGGCCACTCTACAGCGAGGAGGCGGTCGCGGCGGGGATGACCACCCGCAAGGCCGACCTCACCTTCGCGTCGCTGCCGTACCGGATCATGCACGAGTTCCAGATCCCGACGTACGAGCAGATCCAGGAGGTGGACAAGGAGTTCTACGATGGCCTGCGTGCCGCCGGTTTCGATCTCGACTTCGGCGACGACGGCTCGGGGCTGTTCATGAAGTACCTGCGCCGCGGTTCCGGCTACTACATCGACGTCGGCGCCTGCGCGAAGGTCGCCGACGGCACGATCAAGCTCGCACACGGCGAGGTGGATCATCTGACCGCGCACAGCGTGGTGCTCGCCGACGGCACCGAACTCGAGGCCGACGTGGTCGTCTACGCCACCGGGTACGGGTCGATGAACGGGTGGGCCGCCGACCTCATGGGCCAGGAGGTCGCCGACCGGGTCGGCAAGGTGTGGGGCCTGGGTTCGTCGACGACCAAGGACCCGGGTCCGTGGGAGGGCGAGCAGCGCAACATGTGGAAGCCCACCCAGCAGCCCGGGCTGTGGTTCCACGGCGGCAATCTGCATCAGTCACGGCACTACTCGCTGTATTTGGCATTGCAGTTGAAGGCGCGCTACGAGGGTCTGCCGACCCCGGTCTACGGCCTGCAGGAGGTGCATCACCTCAGTTGACCGGGCCACGGCCGGCGACCAGCGCGATCAGCTCCTCCCGGGAGTGCACGTCGACGCGCTGGCTGGCGCGCAGGAAGTGGCCTTCGACGGACCGCACCGACACCCCGAGCCGGTCGGCGATCGCCTTGTTGGAGAGCCCGGCCGCGGCCAGGGACACCAGCTCGAGTTGTCGCGGGGTCAGTACTGCCGGCATCCGCAGCGCACGCAGGGCCGGGGTATCGGCCCCGGTGCGGGCCGCGAACTCCTCGGCACGTGTCGCCGCGGTCAGCGCCGAGCCGTTGGC
>JASGFO010000049.1:0-20314 GCA_047605505.1 Gordonia sp. (in: high G+C Gram-positive bacteria)
GCACCGATCTGACAGGCCTGACGGCGGCGGAGGCGACGTCGCTGCTGGCCGGACCCGGTCGGCTCGAGTCGCCCGCGCTGGCCGCCGCGATGCGCAAGGTGGCGGCGGCGCTCCCCGACGCCCATCGCGCCCAGGCGATGCGGGCGGCGCACCGCGTGCTCGTGCGACCCGAGGGGTTCATCCGGTCGCCCGTACAGCTCGATGCGCTCGGCCCGGTCCAGCAGGCCGTGTTCGACGGCCGGCGCATCCGGGTGCGCTACCGCCGCCCGGATCAGGCCGAGCCGACGACGCGCGTCCTCGATCCGGTGGGTCTCATCGTCGCCGGCGAGGTGTGGTACCTGGTCGCCAACGCCGACGGACGCGAACGGATGTACCGGCTCTCGCGGATGAGTGACGTCGCGATCCTCGACGAACCCGCGCGCCGGGCCGACGACGTCGACCTCGAGGCCGTCTGGCAGCGGCGGCGGGCCGAGTTCCGGGGCGGCTTCGAGCCGGTCGAGGTGCTCGTCGAATGCTCGGCGGCCGATCGGGCGCTGCTGGACCGGACGCCGACGGTCAGGGTGCGGTCCGCGGGTGCCGGGCGGGTGTGGGTGACGATCTTCGGCCGTGACCGGGTGGTGGCGACGTTGTGGAAGCTCGCCTTCGACGGTGACTACCGGGTGGTCGGCCCCGACTGGGTCCGTGACGACCTGCGGCAGCGGGCGACGCGGTTGCTGGCGGGGCTCGGTGATGCCCCGGTGTGAATCGGTTCGGTTACAGATTTCACGCGCTCCCGCAAATGCGGGTAAGGTCCGGTGCAGATGTTGCAATTGTGACTTAAGGGGCTGATGGTGCGTAGGCGTTGGATGCACATGGCGATGGCATCAGTGACGGCTGCTGTGGTCGCCATCGCGGCGGGCGTGGGTGGTGCCGCAGCGGAGCCGGACACCGGCAGTGACTCGCCGGGGACGACGGTCCCCAACCCGGCCAATCCGGCGCCCTTGAACGTGTCCAAGATCGAGACCGTCGTGCATGACACCGCTCAGCAGGACACGCTGATCGTGTATTCGGCATCGATGTTCAAGCTGATCCCGGTGACGGTTCTCCGTCCCCGCGACACGAGTCGTCCGGCGCCCACCCTGTATCTGCTCAATGGCGCCGGCGGCGGCGAGGACTCGGCGACCTGGGCGGCCAAGACCACCTACACTCAGTATTTCGCCGACAAACACGTCAACGTCGTCACGCCGATCGGCGGCGCCTACTCCTACTACACCGACTGGCAGCGTGACGACCCGGTACTCGGCCGCAACAAGTGGACGACCTTCCTCACCAAGGAGTTGCCGCCACTGATCGACGCCCAGTACAACACCACCGGGGTGAACTCGATCGCCGGCATCTCGATGGCCGGCACCGCGGTCCTGAACCTGGCAATCGCGGCGCCGGGACGGTACCGCTCGGTCGCGGCCTACAGTGGGTGCGCACGGACCAGTGACCCGTTGGGCCTGGCATACATCCGTATCGTCGTCGGCGAGCGAGGGCACGGCAACATGCTCAACATGTGGGGGGTCCCGGGCGGGCCGGGGTGGCGGGCCAACGACCCCTACCTCAATGCCGCGAAACTCAAGGGCACCAAGGTGTACATGACCAGTGGTACTGGGTTGCCCGGCAGCCAGGACACGCTGAATGCGCCGCTGATCGACGGGAATCTCACCGTACTCGGCAATCAGCTGGTGGTGGGCGGCGTGATCGAGGCCGCCGTCAACCAGTGCACGATCCAGATGGCCCAGCGTCTGAACGAGCTCGGGGTGGAAAATCAGATCATGTTGCGTCCCACCGGAACCCACTCGTGGGCCTACTGGGAGCAAGACCTCCATGACACCTGGCCGATGATCGCGAAGGACCTGGGGGAGGACAGCTGATTCGGGGGTTTTCGGTGGGTGGAGGGGTTCTGCTGGTCGAGTAGGTGTCCTTCTCGTCGGGTGGTTCGCATTCTCTGCTGGTCGAGTAGGGCCGACGGAGGAGGCCCGTATCGAGGCCATCCCGGACGTGTGGGTGGTTTCGATCTCGACAGGCTCGATCCGGCGGATCCGCCCTCTGCCGGCGCTCCGCGCTACTCGATCAGCGGGAGGGAGTGCACACCACCCGCCGCATCAGTAGGCCATGAACAGGATTTCGTCGCGGGAGTATTCGTGGTCGGGGTGCTGCTCTTTGAGGTGTGTACGGACATACTCGACGAGGGTGTCCTCGTCGGTGCCGGTGAGCATTTCGCCGCAGGGGCAGCGGAGCCGGGTCTTCATTGCGGGGTCTCCTTGGATACGCGGTCTTTGAGCAGGAGGTGGACGGTCAGCTCGAGTCGGTTGGTGACGTCGGTGGCGGAGGCGCGGCGGGTGAGCCATTGCACCAGGTTGGACATCCAGACGTCGGAGAGGACGCGGGCGATGGCGAGGTCCTCGTCGGTGGGGTTGCCGGTGTCGTCGATGGCGCCGGCGAAGAGGCGGTCGATGATGCCGGCGACCTGATCGACCTCGGCAGCGGCCGACGCGTCGGCGAACATGAAGGCGCGGGTCATCGCCTCGGTCAGGAGGGGATCGCGCTGCATGGCGAGGGTGATCATGTCGAGGACGTGGCGGAGGCGTTCGATGGCGTTGTCGCCGCGGAGTTGTGACCGGTCGACGCGGGACTCGACGCGGGCCAGTTCGCGGGCGAGTGAGGTGACCAGCAGGTGCACCTTGGAGGGGAAGTATCGGTACAGGGTGCCGACGGCCACGTCGGCCTTCTCGGCGACAGTCCGCATCTGTACCGCGTCGTAGCCGCCCTTGGACGCGAGGGTCAGGGTGGCGTCGAGGATGCGCCGGCGCCGGTCGCGCTGTGCCGCGGATCCGGTCTCGGTGGTGGCGGCGGTCTCGGTGGCCGTCGCGGTGTTGTCAGATGCGGCCATAGGTCTCCAGGCACCTCACTCGTCAGGGGCGTGTGACGGGGGGTCGCCCCGCCGGGGGTGTTGTGTCATATTAGAACAGGTTCTAGTTGCCGGTCATGTTTCGCACAGAAGGAATCTCGTGACTCTCGCCACGTCCCCTGAACAGCTCGCGGTCTGCGATGCCATCGCGGCGGTCTCGGCGAAGGCCGGTACGACGGCCATTGTCCGCGCGCTCCTCGACAAGCCGGGTGACGACTGGCGGGACGTCGTCACGCAGCTCGCCGATCTCGGCGTCTTCGCCGCACTGCTCCCCGCGTCGGCCGGCGGCCTCGCCGCGTCGGCCGCGGATGTCGCGGCGATGATCGAGTGCTGCGGGCGCGCTCTCGTGCCGGGGCCAATTGTCGAGACGGTGGTTGCGGCCCTGGTGGCGTCGCGCGCGGCGACGCCCCGCGCCACCGCCCTCGCCGCCCGGCTCGCCGGGGGTGAGATCCCCGCTGTGGTACCGGCTTTCGCGCGGGCGCAGGCCGATGCCCGGTGTGTCGTCGACGGCAGCGTCGACCTCGGGGTGGTCCCCGCCTGCACCGACGACGCGGCGATCCTGGCGCCCCTGACCCTCGGCGCGGTCACCGGCTGGTGGGTGATCCCGGCCGATGCGGGCCGCCGCGAGATCACGACGCTGCCGGTGGTCGACGCCACCGCGCCCCCGGCGCAGGTGGTGCTCACCGACCTCGCCGCCGACGACCTGATCGCCTGCGCCGACACCGATCTCGTGCGCGGCACCCTGTCCGGGTTACTGGCGGCGTACCAGAGTGGTGTCGGCCGCTGGGCTCTCGACACCGCCGTCGCGCACGCGCGGATCCGCACGCAGTTCGGGGCGCCGATCGGTTCCTTTCAGGCGATCAAGCATCTGTGTGCTGAGATGCTGTGCCGCGTCGAACAGGTGGAGGCCGCCGCGTGGGACGTGGCCTGCGCCCTCGACACCTACTGTGCGGCAGCCGAACCCGATCAGAACCTACGGGCCCAGCTCGCATTGAGCCGCGCGGCCGCCGAGGTTCTCGTCGCCGACCTACCCGTGGCCGTCACCAAGGACTGCGTGCAGGTGCTCGGCGGGATCGGGTTCACCTTCGAGCACGACGCGCACCTCTACCTGCGGTCGGCCCTGGGCGCGCGAACGATGCTCGGGCAGGGGGCCGCGGCCCGCGCGGAGCTCGGTGCCTGCGGCCTGGCCGGCGAGCGACGCGGCTTCGAGATCGATCTGTCGGTCGTCGAGCACCTGCGGGCACAGGTCCGCGCATTCGCCGAGAAGGTCGCTGCCGCACCGGAATCCGAGCAGCGCTCGCTGCTGGCCACCGCCGGCTACCTGACCCCGCACTGGCCCGCACCGTATGGGCTCGACGCCGATCCGGCACTGCAACTGCTGATCGACGCCGAGTTCGATCGTGCCGGGGTGATCCGTCCCGACCTGGTGATCGGTGCGTGGGCCGTCCCGACGATCCTCGACCACGGCACCGTCGCCCAGCGGGAACGGTTCGTCGCGCCGACCCTGGCCGGTGACCTCACCTGGTGCCAGTTGTTCTCCGAACCCGAGGCCGGGTCGGATCTTGCGGCGCTGCGCACTCGCGCCGACCGTGTCGACGGTGGCTGGGCGCTGTCCGGCCAGAAGATCTGGACCTCCCAGGCGCACAACGCGCACTGGGGAATCTGCCTGGCGCGGACCGACCCCGACGCGCCCAAACACAAGGGCATCACCTACTTCCTCGTGGACATGCGCTCGCCGGGGATCGACATCCGGCCGCTGCGCGAACTGACCGGCCGCCCGAATTTCAACGAGGTCTTCCTCGACGGCGTCGTCGTCCCCGACGACTGCGTGGTCGGGGAGATCAACGGCGGCTGGCGCCTGGCCCGCACGACCCTCGCCAACGAACGGGTCGCCATGGGCGGCAGCGGTCTCGGCCTCGAGATGGACGCCCTGCTGACCCAGATCACGGAGATGGACCGGGACTTGTCCGCAGCCGAGCTCGCCGGACTCGGCCGGCTCGTCGCCGACGCCCACATCGGCCGGGTGCTCGACGCCCGCGCCGTCACGCGCCGGCTCGCCGGCCACGACCCCGGGGCCCTGGCGAGCGTCCGCAAACTCATCGGCGTCGCACACCGGCAGTCGGTCCCCGAGTTCGCGTTCGACCTCCTCGGCGTCGACGCACTCGCAGCCGGCGCGACGTCGGATCGTTTGCTGCAGAACAGGTGTCTCTCGATCGCGGGTGGCACCACCCAGATCCTGCGCACCGCCGCGGCCGAACGGATCCTGGGACTCCCGCGGTGACGGGCCGGGGCAAACCCCGCATGTGCCGGAGGCGGCGCCGACGATACTGGTATAACTAGAACAAGTTCTCATTCTGATGACGAGAGGGGCCGTCGTGGACTTCGCCCTCGATGAGCAGGCGAGCGCCGTCGACGAGGTGGCCGGTGAGGTGTTGGGCCGCCACGAATCGCGCTGGGAATCCACCTTCGGGCGGACCGGGGTACCGGTGGGGCCGGGTGGATTCGACGAGGCGCTCTGGGCGGCGATGACCGCGGCCGGTCTCGGCCGGCTCGCACTGCCGGAGGTTCTGGGCGGCGACGGACTCGGGGTGTCGACACTGACGCCGCTGCTGCGGCGTCTCGGCGCGGCTGCGGGTGTCGCACCCGCGATCGGATCGCTGAGCTCGGCGCGGGTGCTCGCGGCCGTGGACCCCGCGACCGCCGACGGCGGGCCGCTGCTGCGATGGGGTGCGTCCCTGGCCCGGGGCGGCTGGCACGCGATCGCGCTCGGCGAGCCGGGGGATTTGCTGACCGCAACGCCCGCCACCGCCCTGGTCGGAGGACGCCTCAGCGGTGTCAAAGCCGGGGTGCTCCATGCCGACGGTGCTGCGGCGCTGCTGGTTTCGACCGATTCGGGAATCGTCGTCGTCGCCCCGGACGCCGACGGCGTGCACCTCACCCGAACGCCGACGTCGAGCGGTTGGGGCGAATACACCGTCCGCTTCGACGACGTCGCCGTCGATCCGGCCGATGTCCTCGTTACCGATCCGGCCACGCTGCGCGATCACTACCGGATCGCGTTGTGCGCCTATGCCGATGGTCTCATCGCGGGCGCCACCCGGCTGACCGCCGACCATGTGTCCGGGCGCCACCAGTTCGGCAAGCCGATCGCCCTGTTCCAGGCGGTCGGTCAGCAACTCGCCGACATCTACGTGATCGGCCGGGCGATGACCCTGGCCACCACCGCGGCCGCCTGGCGGCTGGCCGAAGGACTCGATGCCGGTACCGATCTCGCCATCGGCACCTACTGGATGGGCGCCGAGATCCCGGCGACGCTGCGCACGATGACCCATCTGCACGGCGGGATCGGCGTCGACGTGACCTACCCGCTGCACCGCTACTTCTCGATCGCCAAGGATCTGGGCCGGCTGGTGGGCGGCGGCCCGGCGCGACTCGACGAACTCGCCGACGCCCCGATCGCCGCGGAGGTCTGACACCCGTGTACATCAGTCTGACACCCGATCAAGAGGCACTCAAAGCGCAACTACGAGAGTATTTCTCGGATCTCGTGAGTCCGGAGGAAGCCCGGATCATGCGCGTCGAGCGCCACGGTGACACCTACCGCCGCGTGATCAAACGGATGGGCACCGACGGCTGGCTCGGCGTGGGCTGGCCAAAGGAGTACGGCGGCAAGGGATTCGGTGACATCGAGCAGCAGATCTTCACCAACGAGGCAGTACGTGCCGACGTGCCGCTGCCCGCGGTCACCCTGCAAACGGTTGGCCCGACGCTGCAGGAGCTCGGCACGCCTGCGCAGAAGGATCTGTTCCTGCCCAGAATTCTTTCCGGCGACGTGCATTTCGCCATTGGTTACACGGAGCCGGAAGCCGGTACCGATCTCGCCTCATTGACCACCAGCGCGGTCCGCGAGGGTGACCACTATGTCGTCAACGGGCAGAAGATCTTCACCACCGGCGGGCACGATGCCGACTACATCTGGCTGGCCGTCCGGACCGACAAGGACGCACCCAAACACCAGGGCATCACGATCCTCATCGTCGATACCCGCGATCCCGGCTACTCGTGGACCCCGATCATCACCGCCGACGGAGCCCATCACGTCAATGCCACGTACTACAACGACGTGAGGGTGCCGGTCTCGATGCGCGTCGGTGCCGAGGGTGGTGGCTGGCGGCTCATCACGACCCAGCTCAACCATGAGCGGGTGATGCTCGGACCCGCCGGACGGATCGGGGGACTGGCTGCGCGAGTACGGCAATGGGCCGCGCGGCCCGGACTGGACGGCACCCTGATTGCCGATCGGCCCGATGTCCGGCGGGCGCTCGCGCAGATCGACGCGTACGCGCGGATCAACGAACTGCTCAACTGGCAGGTTGCGTCGACCGGCTCGGCCATCTCGATGGCCGACGCCGCTGCCACCAAGGTCTTCGCCACCGAACGGGTCCAGGAGATCCATCGGCTGGTCAACGACATCGTCGGCCGCTACGGCGATTTCACCGATCCGGACACCGCAGCCCTGGTGGATTGGCTCGACGTCCAGCAGAAGCGCAACGCCGTGATCACGTTCGGTGGCGGCGTCAACGAGGTGATGCGTGACATGATCGCGACCGCCGGTCTCGGATTGCCGAGGGCGAGACGATGACCCCGGCTCCGGCAACCCCCGCCGACCTCCGTGCCGCCGCCGAGGCGCTGCGGTCCGCCGGTGCAAGCACGCCGATCCTCGCCCGCGACCCGGTGAACCAGCCGATGATCAACAACTGGGTCGAGGCGATCGGCGATGCCAACCCCATCTACGTCGACGACGAGTCCGCCCGCGCCGCAGGGCATCCCGGGGTGGTCGCACCGCCCGCGATGATGCAGGTGTGGACCATGCGCGGCCTGCACGGGGTGCGCGCGGCCGACGATCCACTCGGCCGTGCCACCGCACTCTTCGACGACGCTGGGTACACGTCGGTGGTCGCCACCAACTGCGATTCCACCTATCACCGCTACGTCGGCGTCGGTGAACAGGTGAGCATCTCCGCCGAGCTCGTCGACGTCGTCGGACCCAAACGCACCGCCCTGGGGGAGGGCTGGTTTGTCACCACGCGCAACACGTGGTCGGTCGGCGACGAGGTGGTCGCCGAGATGGATTTCCGCATCCTCAAGTTCCGGCCGCCGGCAGCGGATTCCGCCGGCCGGGAGGTCCCGGCAGCGAGCCCACCCGACGATATCGATCCGTCGACGATACTGCGGCCCACTATCTCGAGGGACACCGAATTCTTCTGGGACGGGGTGGCCGCCCACGAGCTGAGAATTCAGCGGCTCGCCGACGGTTCGCTGCGGCACCCGCCGATCCCGGCGACCTGGAAACCCCGCGCCGTCGACGGTTCGGTCCCCGAGACCGACTACGTCGTGGCGGCCGGCACGGGCACCGTGTACAGCCACGTCGTCCATCACGCCCCGAAGGTCCCGGGCCGCACCAGGTTTCCGTTCGTCATCGCGCTCGTCGAACTCGACGAGGGGATTCGGCTGCTCGGTGAGCTCCGTGATGTCGAACCGGATCAGGTGCGGATCGGCATGCCCGTCGAGACGATCTATCTCGACTTCCCGGCCGATGCGGACACCGGGGCGCCGGCCTGGACCCTCTATGCCTTCACCCCGAGACGAGGAGACGCGACGTGAGCGTCCGGACACCCGAGAGCCCGGCCCGCGAGGTCGCCGTCGGCGACACCCTGCCGGCACTGACCATCGAGGCCACCCCGACCTTTGTCGTCGCGAGCGCCCTCGCCACCCGCGACTTCCAGGATGTCCACCATGACCGGGATCTGGCGCAGGCCAAGGGTTCCCGCGATATCTTCGTCAACATCCTCGCCGACACCGGCCTCGTCGGGCGGTTCGTCACCGACTGGGCCGGGCCGGCCGCGCGGATTCGGTCGATCAACCTGCGCCTCGGCGTGCCCTGGTACGCCTACGACGCGGTCACCCTCACCGGTGAGGTGACCGGAATCGACGACGACGCGATCACCGTTGCGGTCAGCGGCACCAATGCGCTCGGCACACACGTGATCTCGACGGTCACCCTCACCATCGGCGCCGGGGCGCACTGATGGGCACCCTCTCCGGACAGGCCGCCATCGCGGGAATCGGGGCCACCGACTTCTCCAAGAACTCGGGGCGCAGCGAGCTGCGTCTCGCGACCGAGGCCGTGCTCGCGGCCGTCGCCGACGCGGGCCTGCAGCCGGGCGACGTCGACGGGCTGGTCAGCTTCACGATGGACACCAACGCCGAGATCGCGGTGGCCCGGGCCGCCGGTCTCGGTGAGCTGACGTACTTTTCGCGGATCCACTACGGCGGCGGTGCCGCGTGCGCGACGGTACAGCAGGCGGCGATGGCCGTGGCCACCGGAATCGCCGACGTCGTCGTCGCCTACCGGGCATTCAACGAACGGTCGGGTCTGCGATTCGGTCAGGTGAACTCGGCCGTCGCGCGGCAGGAGAATTCGTCGGGGACCGACAACGCCTTCTGCTATCCGCACGGGCTATCGACCCCGGCTGCCTTCGTCGCCCTGGTGGCCCGGCGCTATATGCACGAATACGGCGCCACCAGTACCGATTTCGGACAGATCGCGGTCGTCGACCGCCACCACGCCGCCGTCAATCCCCACGCGTTCTTCTTTGGCAAACCGATCACGCTCGACGATCATCAGTCCTCCCGCTATATCGCCGAGCCGCTGCATCTGCTCGACTGCTGCCAGGAATCCGACGGGGGCGTCGCGATCGTCGTGACGTCGGCCGAACGTGCCCGCGACCTGCCGCATCCGCCGGCGGTGATCGTGGGTGCCGCGGCCGGCAGCGCTGCCGACCAGTTCATCATGACCAGCTACTACCGGGACGATCTCGCCGCACTCCCCGAGATGGGACTGGTGGGCCGCCAGCTCTGGGATCAATCCGGTCTGACGCCCGACGACATGGATGTCGCGATCCTCTACGACCACTTCACGCCGTACACGTTGATACAGCTCGAGGAGCTCGGCTTCTGCCCCCGGGGTGAGGCCAAGGACTTCGTCGCCGAGCCCGGGGCGTTGACGGTGGGCGGGCGGCTGCCCCTCAACACCCATGGCGGGCAGCTCGGCGAGGCCTACATCCACGGGATGAACGGCATCGCCGAAGGGGTCCGCCAGGTGCGCGGAGACTCGGTGAATCAGGTGCCGGGCGCCGAGCGCGTCGTCGTCACCGCCGGTACCGGTGTGCCCACCAGTGGACTCGTCCTGGCCGGCGCGTAGCCGACCGACAACTCTTCGTGCAAGCCAAAGGAGCAGCGAAATGGCCTGGAAGTTCAATCTCGCCGACGTCTTCGAGACCGTCGCGGACGCGGTGCCGGAGCGTATCGCCTTATCCTACGGCGGGCGGCAGATCAGCTACGCCGAACTCGACCGGATTGCCAACCGGGTGGCACATCTGTTGTCCGACAACGGTGTCGAGGCTGCCGATCACGTTGCCCTGTTCCTCAAGAACAGTGTCGAGCACGTGACCGGGCTGCTCGGCCTCCTGAAGATCCGCGCCGTGCCGGTGAACGTCAACTACCGCTACACGAACAGCGAGCTGGCGTACATCTTCGACAATTCCGATGCCGCCGCGATCATTGTCGAACTGCCCGAACACCAACGCAGTGTGGCCGCGCTGCTCGCCGACCTGCCGCGCGTGGCCACGGTGTTCGTCGTGGGCGAGATCGTTGACGAATTGACTAGTGCCGCAGCGAATCTGCCGGACGGGCGGACGGTGTCGATCGTGCCGTTCGGCGGTGCGGAAACCGCCTCGGCGGAACGCGATTTCGCCGCCCGCACCGGCGACGAGCTCTACCTGCTCTACACCGGCGGCACCACCGGTTATCCCAAGGGGGTCATGTGGCGCCACGA
The DNA here is from genome assembly GCA_047605505.1 of Gordonia sp. (in: high G+C Gram-positive bacteria). Classification (GTDB taxonomy): domain Bacteria; phylum Actinomycetota; class Actinomycetes; order Mycobacteriales; family Mycobacteriaceae; genus Gordonia. The sequence continues at coordinate 10,833 of JASGFO010000049.1, forward strand.
CGACTTCTTCCGTAAACCCATCTCGGGTGGCAATCCGTACGGCGAGGCGCGCCAGGATCTCGCCGAACTCGCCGCGGCCGTCAAGGATTTCCCGTCGATCGCCTTCAACATCGCGGCCCCACTGATGCACGGGGCGGCGTCGTATTCGCTGTTCACCTTCCTGACCCTGGGCGGGCGGCTTGTCCTGATGCGCGACTTCGATCCAGCCGCCATCGTCACCGGAATCGAGGACGAGAAGATCCAGATCATCCTCATCGTCGGCGATGCGATGGGCATGCCGTTGGCCGACGAGATGGAACGACGCAAGGACGAGATCGACCTGTCGTCGTTGTTCTCGGTCACCTCCGGTGGCGCCATCTGGAGCGCCCACAATCGGGCGCGGTTCCTGTCGATCAAACCCGATCTCCTGTTGCGGGACAACTTCGGTGCGTCCGAGTCGGGCAATGACGGCGAGATCATGATGGACGAGAACGGGAACCTGAAGGTGCCGCCGACCGACAAGATGATGGTCGTCGACGAGCGCCTCAACCGGATCGCGCCGGGCTCCGGCGACGTCGGCTATATCGCGCGGATCGGCAACGTGCCGCTCGGCTACTACAAGGACGAGGAGAAAAGCGCCCGCACCTTCCCGACGCTGCCCGACGGCCGGCGCATCTCGATCCTCGGTGACATGGGCATGGTCGAGGCCGACGGGTCCATCGTGTTCCTCGGCCGCGGATCGCAGTGCATCAATTCCGGTGGCGAGAAGGTCTACGCCGAAGAGGTGGAGGCCGTCCTCCATGCGCATCCCGCGGTCGGTGACGCCCTCGTGGTGCCGGTCCCCGACGAACGGTACGGGCAACGGGTCGCGGCGGTCGTCGCCGTCGCCGAGGGCGCCGACGAGCCGTCGCCGGCAGAACTCCAAGAGCATTGTCGTGAATCGCTGGCGGGCTACAAGGTGCCCCGGACCATGGTGTTCGTCGACGAGGTGCGTCGCACACCGGCTGGCAAGGCCAACTATAAGTGGGCGAGAGATGCTGCGGCGCACGCGGATAAGCCGGTTGCCAGTATCTGAGCCGGATCAGAACTGCAGCGCCACCCACAGGGCGATGACCGCGGCGACGAGGGTGGGCGGCACGCTCACCGCGCCCAGCAACAGAGATCGCCGCGTGGGTGGGACGGTGCCGTGGCGGCGCATGACGTCGTGCCAGAGCAGATTGGCCAGGGACCCGAAGTAGGACAGGTTGGGGCCGATGTTGACCCCCAGGAGCACGGCGAGCGCCAGCCCGGGCGAGTGGGCGACCAGTGGGATCAGCAGGAGTGTGGCCGGGAGGTTGTTGAGCAGATTGGCGGCGACCGCGGCGATGGCCGCGGCCGCGAGCAGCGCGGGCAGGCTCTCGCCGGTGGGGAGGAGCGCGGTGATCGCCCCGCCGACCGGACCGACGCGCACCCCGAGTACGAGCACCCCGAGGGCCGCGACGAACGCCAGGAAGCCCACGTTCAGGGCGCGCCCGGTTCGGGCGGCCGTCGCGATCGGATACCGCCGGGTCAGCGGGGCGACCATGATCACCGCGCCGCTCACCGCGACCGCCCACAGCGGTACCCCGAGCGGTCCCGCGATCACGAAGGCGGTGAGCAGCAGGCCGAGCATGACGAGGGTGACCGTGGGCCGGGCCGGGGCCGCGTCGGCCGACTGGTGGTCCGACTCGGCCTGCCGCGGAGCCGCCAGGTCGGCGTTGAAGAACCAGCGGAAGATCGCGTACTCGACCGCGATCGCGACCACCCACGGCGCGGCCATCAGTCCGGCGAAGCCCAGAAAGCCCAGACCGGTGGCCGAAAAGGCCAGCAGATTGGTCAGATTCGACACCGGTAGCAAGGTCGACGCGCTGTTGGCGAGGTGCGCCGAGGCCGCACCCACGGGTGCCACGCGCGCACCGATCAGGCGTGCGGTGCCCACCGCGACCGGGGTCAGCAACACGATCGTGGTGTCGATCGACAGCACCGCCGTCGTCACGGCCGCGACCACGAAGACCAGGCTCAGGAGCCGGGTCGGTGAACCACCGCTCGAGACGGCCATCCGGGCGCCGACCCAACTGAACACGCCGGTACGCGCACAGACATCGGCGATGACGAACATCGCGGCGAGGAATCCGATGACCGGTCCCAGGAACGTGAGCTCGTCGAGGGTCGCCGACCACTCGATCACTCCCAACACGATCAGCACGACGGCACCGGGCACGGCGACCAACACCGGACGGATCCGGATGCCACCGAGGGTGATGGGCAGGATGGAGGCGGCGACGACCGCGAGCAGGAATCCGACCGAGATGGCCGTGCCGACGGGCCGTTGCGCGTCGAGAACCGAGGAGGCGAGCACCCGCAAAGCTTAGTGGTCGCGCCCGGACGAACTTCCGCGCGCGACCACTTAGGTGGTCTCGACGTCGAGCTCTGGCTCCGCCCGCTCCTCCGGCTCGACCACCCGGCGCGGGGCCAGCACGAACAGTCCCGCAGCTCCCGCGAACAGGATCACGGCGAGCGCCACGTACGCGTGCCCGGCCGGGACCTCGAAGGCGTCGATGGCGCCCTGTCGGATCGCCGCGCCGATCGGCGACGCCGCACCGGGCAGGTGATCGGCGACCGATACGGCCTCGGCCAGCGATCGGCGGACGTGCTCGGCGACGGTGTCGGCCTGCGCGATCAATGCCTGCCCGGCCGGATCTCCGGCGGCGACCTGCGCGTGGCCCGCCGCCCCGAGCTGGTCGCGTGCGACCTCGGCGGTGCTGCCGATGCGGGCGGCGTACCCGGTGGCGACGATGCTGCCCGACAACGCGATACCGATCGCGGCACCCAGCTCGCGGGCGGTGTCGTTGACGGCGGAGCCGACCCCCTGATCGTCGAGCGGTGTGTTCGCCATGATCGCCGTCGTCGACGGCGCCGCCGACAACCCGACTCCAACGGCAAAGACGCACAGGATCCCGGCGAAGCCGAGGTATGAGTCGTAGTCGAGAAGGCCGGCCGCGAGCATGCCGACGGCCGAGATCGCCATCCCGCCGCCGAGCAGATGGCGCAGCGTGTGGAAGCGGACCGCAAGCCAGTTCCCGACCAGCGAGAACACCCCGACCACGGCGACGAAGGGGGCGAGGGCGATCCCAGATGTCAGCGGCGAGTAGCCGTACCCCATCTGTAACTGCTGCAGGGCGAGGTAGAAGAGTCCGAACGAGGCCAGGAACTGCAACGCCACCGACAGCGAACCCGCGGCGAAGGCGCGGTTCGTGAACAGTCGGATGTCGAGAAGTGGTGCGGTGCTGCGGAGTTCGATCACCACAAAACCCGCGGCCAAGGCGCCGCCGACGATCAACGCCATCCACACCCAGACGTCGGTCCAGCCACGATGCGGCGCTTCGAGCAGGCCGCCGACAATACCGATGACGGCGAGTATCGAGGTGGCCGAGCCGGGGAGGTCGAACCGGTCCGGGTCACTGTCCTTCGAGGTCGGGATGGTCAGGCACAGCAGCGCGGCGACACCGGACGCGGCCGCGAAGGTGAGGAAGATCGACTGCCACGTGAAAAACTCCAGCAGGAGCCCGGTGACGAGGAAGCCGGCGATCGCGCCGCCACCGGCCACCGCGGCCCAGACGCTGATGCCCACCGACCGCAGCGACTCGGGCAGTCCCGCGGTGATCAGGGACAGCGTCGTCGGCATGATGAACGCGGCCGCCGCGCCCGCGAGGACGCGCGTGACGATCAGCTCGGTTGGTGTGTCGGTCCACATGCCCGCGAGCGAGGCGACACCGAATCCGAGAAGTCCGAGAATCAGGATTTCGCGACGGCCGACGCGGTCGCCGACCGCCCCGGCCGGAAGCAGCAGGGCGGCCAGGGCGAGGGTGTAGCCGTCGATGATCCACGTCATCTGACCCGCGTCGGCGCCCGTATGCACGGCGATGTCCGGCAGGGCCGTGTTGAGCGCGGCCATCGCGGCGACGACCATGCTGACCGCCGTGCAGGCAATGGTGACCAGCCAGGCCGATCGGGCGTCGACGGACCGCGGGACTGTCATCGACTCACCTCATCTACTGCCCGGCGTCGACCGTGCCGCCCGGCGCAGCGTCGGTCCCCGGGCGGCACGGTCGGGGACTCACACGTTCTTCTCGATGGCCGCGCCCACGGCCGGCAGTGCGTCGGTGACGTGCTCCTTGGCCTTGCCGCGCAGCGAGTTGTAGGCCTTGACCAGCGGCGCCTTCGCCGATTCGACCTCGTTGTCGGTCACCTTCAGCAACGCCTCGGACGCCGCGTCGGCGTTGGCGGCCAGATGATCGCCGAACGGGGTGCCGGCCGGCTTCGAATCCCAGAAGGGGGTCAGCGCCGCGACGAACTGGGGAAGGAGCTGGTTGGTCGCCTTGCGCACGATACCCGGCTTCACCTTCTGCGCGGCCGCATAGGCACCCTTGACGACGGTGCCGCTGACGCCCTTCTTGCCCTTGACCTCCGCGTCGATCACGGCGACCAGATCGTCGACCGCGGCCTGGCGGTTGGTGTCGAGCAGGGGCTGCAGCGAATCGCTCATCGAGTTCTCCTCGTTGTCGGGAATGTCCGTGTTCTTCCGGGTGGACCCGGGGAACGTCCTACGAGGATAGTCGCCGGGATCCGACACCTCGGACGGGTACCGGCGGGGTGCTGGTCGTCGCGACGATCACGTTCCCCAGTGCGGGTGCGCCGTCACGCTCGGCCACCGTGGCCGTCGCCAGGAGGCGGTCCGGCTCCACCCACACGGTGATCGCGAGGGTCTCGCCGGGAAACACCACGCCGGCGAAGGTCGCCGAGTAGTCGGTGACGTGCGTGACCTGCCCGTCGAGGAGTTCGTCGACGAGGGCGCGGCACACCATGCCGTACGTGCACAGGCCGTGCAGGATGGGCCGGGGGAAGCCGGCGGCGGCGGCGAAACCGGGATCGGAGTGCAGCGGATTGCGGTCGCCGCACAGTCGGTAGAGGAGCGCCTGATTCGGCCGCGTCGCCACCGACAGCACGTGGTCGGGGGCGCGGTCGGGATAGGACACCCGCGTCGACGTGCCGCGCTCGCCACCGAAGCCGCCTTCGCCCTTGGCGAAGATCGACGAGCGGGCGGTCCACAGCGGCCGGTCGTCGACGTCGACGACGGTCTTCTCTGCGATGATCACCGCGGCCGAACCCTTGTCCTGTACCTCGACGATGCGGGTGCGCGCGGTCGCCGTACCCGATGCCGGGAGCGGACCGCATGGGGTGACCTGCTGGCTGCCGTGCACGACCTTGGCCAGGTCGATCTCGATACCCGGGAAGCGGACGGCGGGTGCCGCGACGGTGTGGAAGGTTTCGGCGACGGTCGCGAAGCCGGGCAGGACCTTGGGTGCGACGTCGTCGACGTAGGCGAGCCCGGCCGCGTCGACGGGATCGGCGGCTGCGCCGACCGCCAGATGGTAGAGCGCGACGTCCGACGCCGACCAGGAGAAGGTGACCTCGGGCAGTTCGGCGCCGACGGCCACGGACGGATCGATCGGCATGGGTCAGCTCTCCGTCGCCGAGGTGGTCGACGTGGCCGCGCTCACGCCCGCACAGTCCAGGGCGGCCAGATAGCCGAACACCAGCGCCGGCCCGATCGTCGCGCCCGGGCCCGCGTAGGTGTGACCCATCACCGGGGCGCTGGTGTTGCCTGCCGCGTAGAGGCCGTCGATGACCGAGCCGTCGGCGCGCAGCGCGCGGGCGTGTGCGTCGGTGACGATGCCGCCCTTGGTGCCGAGGTCGCCGGGCACCATCTTGGCCGCGTAGAACGGCGCCTTGTCGACGGGCCCGAGGCTGGGATTCGGTTTGTTGGTGATATCGCCGTAGTAATGGTCGTAGCCGCTGGTGCCGCGCCCGAAATCCTCGTCGACGCCGGTGGTCGCGAAGTGGTTGAATCGATTTGTGGTGGCGCGCAAGGACTCCACCGGAACGGAGATCTTGGCGGCGAGTTCTTCGACGGTGCCGGCCTTGACCAGGACGCCCGCGTCGAACCACTTCTTGGGCAGCGGTTGGCGCGCATTCACCCCGGCGAACAGGTAGCGGTTGCGGCAGCGCTGATCAAAGACGAGCCACGCCGGGACGTTCGCGCCCGGGCCTTCGCCCTGCCCGAACTCGCCGCCGTACATCCGGTGGACGGCTTCGACGTAGGGGAGTGACTCGTTCATGAATCGCTCGCCACGCCCGTTGACCATGAAGGTCCCGGGCACCGCACGCTCGGACAGCGCAAACCACGGACCTCGCGGCAACGGGATGGTGGGTCCCCACCAGGCATCGTCCATGAGCGCGACGTCGGCGCCGATCTTGAGTCCCGCCACGATGCCGTCGCCGGTGTTGGTGGGTGCGCCGGTGGTCCACTCGCTCCCGATCGGTTCGCGCTGGTATTTGTGGCGCATCTCGTCGTTGTGCTCGAATCCGCCACACGCCAGGATGACGCCGCGTTCGGCCCGCAGGGTGCGGCGCTGCCCGTCCGCCTCGGCGACGACGCCGACGACGCGGTCGTCCTCCGTGATCAGATCGACCAGCCCCGTCGACAACCGCAGCGGCACCCCGGCGCGGCGGACACCCAGGAGCAGCTCCGCGGCCAACGCCGCTCCCATGGCGATGAGCTTCTTGCCGCGGGCGCGGGCCCAGAAGAATCGGCCGCCGACCTTCGCCATCCGCAGCGGGCCCCGCCAGTGCCGCAGCCCGGTGTTGAGCCACCGGTAATCCGATGCCAGCACCACCATGTTCAACGGTGCCTTGGTGTATTGCGGGTGCAGCGTGGCCAGATCGTCGCCGAGCGCCCGCGCGTCGAACGGACGCGGCTCGATGCTGCGCCCGGCCAACCGGCCGCCGGGCGCCTCGGGGTAGTAGTCCGAGTAGTTGCGGACCCACTCCAGGTCGAGTGGGGCGTGAGCCATGAGGAAGTCCAGCGCCTCGGGGCCCCGATCGAGGTAGGCGTCGATCTTCTCCGCCGGCGCATGCTCGCCGATGATCGCGTGCACGTATTGGCGGGCCTTCGCGGTGGTGTCGTCGACGCCGTCGCGGGTCAGGACCGCATTGTTCGGAATCCAGACTGCCCCACCCGAGCGTGACGTCGACCCACCCCAGTACGCGGATTTCTCGATGATCACCACGTCGAGGCCCTGCGCCGCGGCCGTGATCGCCGCCGACAGGCCGGCCGCCCCCGCGCCGACGACGATGACGCCATAGGTCTCGGCGGATGCTGATGTGCTCACAGTGGCTCCCTTCGTACCCCGAGTTAGAACACGTTCCCTACCGAAATTAGAACACGTTTCAGAACGGTCGCGCCAGGTCGGGGTGCCGACCGGCCGGGATGTCGGCGGCCAAGGGTGTCGGAAACGCATCTCCTGCCCTAAACTAGAACACGTTCATTCCGGCGAAGGGGTTTGGCCAGTGGCAGTCGAGACGGAGATCCGCGAGCAGATCGCGGCCCAGTTGGCCGAGGCCGAACGCACCGCGACCGCCATCGGCCGGCCCACCGACGATCACCCCGACCTCGACGTCGTCGACGCCTACGAGATCCAGCTCATCAACATCGGCAACCGGCTCGCCGCGGGCGCACGGGTGTCGGGGCACAAGGTGGGACTCGCCTCGGCGGCGATGCAGAAGATGATGAACGTCGACGAGCCCGACTACGGGCACCTGCTCGACGAGATGCAGTATCACGAGGGCACACCCATCGACACCGCCCGGTTGTGCACGCCGCGGGTCGAGGTCGAGGTCGGCTTCCTCCTCGGCGCCGACCTGCCCGGCGCGGGCTGCACCAACGACGACGTGATCGCGGCCGTCGAATGGGTGGTGCCCGCGATCGAGCTGATCGACTCGCGTATCCGCGACTGGCAGATCACCCTGTGCGACACCATCGCCGACAACGCGTCATCGTGCGGCTGGATCCTCGGCGAGCAGCGCGTGCCCATCGCCGAGATCGACACCGGCGACATCGACGCGGTGCTCTACCGCAACGGCGAAGTCGTCGCCACAGGGAATTCCGCCGCCGTGCTGGGCCATCCGCTCAACGCGGTGAGCTGGCTCGCGCGCAAGGTCGAGGGTTTCGGGGTGCGGCTGCGCGCGGGCGATCTGATCCTGCCCGGGACCGCGACCCGGGCCTTCGACGTCGGCCCCGGTGATCACGTCGTCGCCGAATTCTCGGGACTCGGCCGCGTCACCCTCGACTTTGCCTGATTCACACCATTGTTCACAGCCAAGGAGGCGCACGTGGCAGCCACGCTCAGCGCAGCGATCATCGGGTCGGGGAACATCGGCACCGACCTCATGTACAAACTCGAGCGGTCCGAGGTGATCGAACCCCGGTGGATGGTCGGCATCGACGCCGACTCCGAGGGCATGAAGCGGGCCGCCGATCACGGCCTGATCACCATGAGCGGCGGCGCCGACGAACTGCTCGCATCGAGCGAGCGTCCCGACCTGATCTTCGAGGCGACCTCGGCGTCGGTGCACCGCGCGTACGCCCCCCGGTACGAGGAAGCCGGGATCGTCGCGATCGACCTCACGCCCGCGGCGGTCGGCCCGGCCGTGGTGCCGCCGGTGAATCTGTGCGAGCATCTCGACGCCCCCAACACCAACATGATCACGTGCGGCGGGCAGGCGACGATCCCGATGGTGCATGCGGTGTCCTCGGTGGTGGCCGTGCCGTACGCCGAGATCGTCGCGTCGGTCGCCTCGGTGTCGGCGGGGCCGGGGACCCGCGCGAACATCGATGAGTTCACCCGGACCACGGCCGCAGGCATCGAGACGATCGGCGGCGCCGGCCGCGGCAAGGCGATCATCATCCTCAACCCCGCCGACCCGCCGATGATCATGCGCGACACCATCTTCTGCGCGATCCCCGACGACGCCGACACCGACGCCATCGCCGCGTCGATTCATCGGCGGGAGAAGGAGATCCAGTCCTACGTGCCGGGCTACCGCCTGCTGCAGGACCCGCAGTTCGATCCGCCGAGTGTCATCAACGGCGGCCACGCCCGGGTGTCGATCTTCGTCGAGGTGGCCGGCGCCGGTGACTTCTTGCCGCCGTACGCGGGCAACCTCGACATTATGACCGCCGCCGCCACCAAGGTCGGCGAGGAAATCGTGAAGCAGAAAGTGGGCTCCTGAGATGGGTAACAGCGCGCTGATGGGCAATGCCCGCGCCTACTCCGGCACGCTCGACATCCGCATCACGGACTCGTCGTTGCGCGACGGCAGCCACCACAAGCGGCATCAGTTCACCGAGGCCGACGTGCGGGCGATCGTCGCGGCCCTCGACGACGCGGGTGTACCGGTCATCGAGGTGACCCACGGTGACGGGCTCGGTGGTTCCTCGTTCAACTACGGATTCTCCAAAACCCCGGAACAGCAACTGATCGCGGCGGCCGCAGAGACCGCCACACGGGCCAAGATCGCCTTCCTGATGCTGCCGGGGCTGGGCACCACCGACGATATCCGCGCGGCCCGGGACAACGGCGGCC
>JASGFO010000050.1:0-20151 GCA_047605505.1 Gordonia sp. (in: high G+C Gram-positive bacteria)
GGCACCGTCAGCCCGGTCGCCACACCGTGCGGATGGACGGTGTCCGAGCTGCACAGCAAGATGGCCACCCGACAGGATCTGGGCCTGTTGTTCATGGGGACCCTGCCCGATCAGACCAGCCAGTCCGAGGACCTCGCCGCGGCCGTGGCATGGCTGGCGTCCAACGAGGCGCGCCACGTGACCGGCATTCAGCTTCCCGTCGATCTGGGCCGCACCAACCGCTGACCCGGATTCGGTGGCACCGGATACCCGAGACAGCCGGTGCCCGAACGCCACCCATCCGAGCACTATGCGATAGTCGTCGCGATGCCCACTGAAGACGACCAGACCGCCGTGCGGCCCGGGCTGCGTGATCGCACCCGCGCCGCACGGCGGGCTGCGATGGTCGAAGCAGCCATGACGTTGTTCGAGCAACAGGGATATGACAACGTCACGGTCGCCGACATCTGCGACAAAGCAAGCGTCTCGCCACGCACATTCTTTCGCTACTTCGCCACCAAAGACGACCTGCTCGCCGAGCCGACGCGCGAGATGTATCACCAGATCGTCGACGCGATCGACACCGCGCCGACCGGACTCGGCGACGAGGCCACCATGACTCACGCCCTGCTCTCGTTGGGCGACTACGTCATCGACCATCAGGAGCGCCTCCTGACATTCGTCCGGGTCACCGCCGTGACCGAGGCAGGCCGGCGCCAGGCGTTCGGACGGTTCTTCACGATCGAACGCGAACTCGCCGATCGAATCAGCACCAAAAATGGGAGCCGGCCTGCCGGGGAACCTGATTGGCAGCTGCGCCTCATCGTCGGGCGGGCTCTCGTCGCCTATCGGGTCTGGCTCGACGATCTCCTTCGACTCGACCTGCCGAATCCACACGAACATCTGATCGCAATCCTCACCGCATGATCGGTCGTCGGCACACCTCGGCGAACTGATCCGCCGAAGTGCCCTACTCCTCGGCTCCGGCAGCAGCCTTCTTGAGTTCCAGCGCAATGTCGATGAGTTGGTCCTCTTGACCGCCGACGAGTTTGCGGTTTCCGGCCTCGATCAGGATCTGCGCGGCAGACACCCCATAGCGTTCCGCATGTGACTCGGCGTGCCGCAGAAACGAGCTGTAGCACCCGGCATATCCCATCATCATCGCCGATCGGTCGACCAGACACTCACTCGGCATCACCGGGCGAACCACGTCTTGCGCAGCATCGGCAATCGTCAGGAAGTCGATGCCGGTGGTGATACCGAGCTTGTCGCAGACCCCGACGAACGCCTCGGTCGGGGTGTTTCCGGCACCCGCACCGAAACGCCGGATGGAGCCATCGATCTGCTGGGCACCCGCACGCACCGCGCAAATCGAGTTCGCCACGGCGATGTCGAGATTCTCATGTCCGTGGAACCCGATCTGCGCGTCGTCGCCGAGCTCGGCACGGAGTGCCGCGACGCGCACGCTGACGTCCTCGAGGACCAGCGCCCCGGCCGAATCGACGACATACACGCACTGGCACCCGGCGTCGGCCATGATCCGCGCCTGCTGCGCCAGCACCTCGGGTGATTGCGTGTGGCTCATCATCAGGAATCCGACTGTCTCCAGTCCCAGCTCGCGGGCCAGTCCGAAATGCTGCACCGAGACGTCCGCCTCCGTGCAGTGTGTGGCAATCCGGCAGATCTGTCCCCCGTTGTCTTGTGCGGCACGGATATCGTCCTTCGTGCCCAGCCCGGGCAGCATCAGGAACGCGATCTTGGCCTGTGTCGCCGTCTCCGCCGCGGCGGCGATCAGTTGTTGCTCCGGAGTCTTGGAGAACCCATAGTTGAAGGACGAACCACCCAGGCCGTCTCCGTGGGTCACCTCGATGACGGGCACCCCCGCCGCATCCAGGGCGGCAACGATGGCACGTACGTCCCGCTCCGTGAACTGGTGCCGCTTGTGGTGACTGCCGTCACGCAACGACGAATCGGTGATACGGATATCCAGGTCCGCCGAGAAGGCGCGCGCACCCGCCATCAGATCGGCCCCTGCTGTCGCTGCACCCATCGTCACACCCTCGTCTTTCGCTTGGCGATCTCTTCGCCGACCTTGGTGGCAGCCGCAGTCATGATGTCGAGGTTGCCGGCGTACGGGGGCAGAAAATCACCCGCGCCCTCGACCTCCACGAAAACGGATACCCGCGCGTAACCACCGTTCAGGACACTCGGCGGGTCGAACTGCGGATCCTGCAAGAGCCGATATCCAGGAACATAGGATTGAATCTCCTTCGCACGCTTCTGAATGGCTTCCGTTATCGCCGCGGTATCGGCGTCGGCGGGGATCGCACAGAAGATCGTGTCCCGCATGATCATCGGCGGATCGGCAGGATTGAGGACAATGATCGCCTTGCCGCGGGTCGCGCCACCGATCGTCTCCACGCCCCGCGACGTCGTCCGGGTGAACTCATCGATGTTGGCACGGGTTCCCGGACCCGCCGAGACCGACGCCACCGACGCCACGATCTCCGCATAGGGCACCGGCACCACCGAGGACACCGCGTGCACCATCGGGATGGTCGCCTGACCGCCACACGTGATCATGTTGGTGTTGGGCGCGTCAAGGTGCTCGTGAAGGTTCGCCGGCGGCACCACGGCGGGACCGACGGCCGCGGGCGTGAGATCGATCGCCGTGATGCCTGCGGCCTCGTATCGTGACGCGTACGCGCGGTGCACATACGCCGACGTGGCCTCGAAGATCAGATCCGGCCGGTCCGCGGAGGCCAGCAACTCGTCGGCGCCACCACTCATGGTGATGAGGCCGTGATCGGCGGCCCGCTTCATGCCCTCGGAATCGGCGTCGATCCCGACCATCCACCGGGGTTCGATCACCTCCGATCGCTCCAATTTGTACATCAGGTCGGTGCCGATGTTGCCCGACCCGATGATTGCTGCAGTCATCTTCGCTGCCACGTATCCCTCCTCACAGGAATGTTTCCGTCCAATGCCCGTCTGATCGGACGCAGGTACCCGATCACCTGAAGTCCAGGGTCACGCTGCCCAGACCGGCGAACTCGGCCACGAAGTGATCACCGCCGGCGACGTCGATCGCCTGCGTCGCCGTGCCGGGCAGGATGATGTCGCCTTTGCGCAGCCGAACGCCGAACCCCGCCACCGTGCGGGCCAACCAGGAGACGGCGGTCAGCGGGTGGCCCAGCACCGCCGAGGAATTGCCCTTCGCCACGACCGCACCGTTGCGGCTCAGTACCGCATCAACATTGCCGATATCGATATCGGTGGGTGCGACGCGTTGCTCGCCGAGTATCCACCCACACGACGATGCATTGTCGGCGATGGTGTCGCACAGCGTGATCCGCCAGTCGACGATCCGCGAGTCGATCAGCTCGATCGCTGGCACCACCCACTCCACCGCCGCCGCAACATCCGCGTTCGTGCACCCGGAACCCCGGAGGTCATCGCCCAGGATGAAGCCGACCTCGACCTCCACGCGCGGCGAACACAACCGTGCGGTATCGATCGGCGTGTGCTCGTGGTACTGCATATCGTCCAGCAAATGGCCGTAGTCCGGCTCGTCGACACCCATCATCTTCTGCATGGCCAACGAGGCCAGACCCACCTTGTGGCCGGCCACCGATGCCCCCGCCCGCAATCGGCGGTTGATGTTGATGAGCGCAATCTCATAGGCATCGATGACATCGATCCCGGGATGAGCATCCGACGGCCGGTCGATCGCGGTGGCCGACCGCTCCGCATGCCACAGGTCTGCCGCGATCTGTTCACGGACTGATTGTTCCAGTGTCATTGCGATCCCTGCCTTTCCGAAACGGGGCCTGCCGGGCACCATTGCATTCCCGGTGTAGCCATTCCTGAATCAGCTCGTGTGGCCGATTTCCGCTCAGCGGACCGGTCGACCATGCGAGGGACGCGCGACGCCCCCCCCGCACGGTCGCCGGACTGCGGTCAGACCGTCGCCGTCTGGTTGAGCAGTGAGGTCACCGACGAGACCGAGTCGGTGGAGGTCGCCATCAGACCACCGGGATTGACGTCCAGCTCCTGCCCGAACCAGGTCGAGCCCTCCGGCTGCGCGGGCGTCCAGCCGATCGCCTGCCAGTCCGGGTCGAAGATGTGGTAGCCACCGGCGTACAGCTCGACCCGATGACCGGAACCGGGCTCGGTGAGATACAGGTACATGGCCTGGCCGATACCGTGCTTACCGGGACCGCAATTGAACTGGACGTCGTAGTCGCGCAGGACGTCGGCGGCGACCAGGAGATCACTGTGGTTCTCGATGTTGAACGCCACGTGGTGCAACTGGGCATCCTTTTCGTCCAGGCTCATCGCGATGGCCAGATCGTGGACCTGGGACGTCACCGCGGTCCAGGATGCGATCAGCATGTCGCTGCCCGGCATGGTGACGTACTCCCGGCGCTGGAACCCGAGATTTTCGCGCAGCCACTGCTCGGCCCCGCCGACATGCTGTGGCGCGGCCTGGATGTTGAAGTGGTCGATACGACGCACACCGAGACCGCGGCGACGAGAACTGTTGCTGGGCAGCTTCGACCGGATCTCCTCGGGCGCCTGCGGCGCATCGATCTCGTAGTAGAGCTCGAACGGGTGACCGCCGAACGGCAGCAGGAATCGGATCGCGGTGCCGCGACCGGCCTGGTGTCCGGCCGGCAGCTCCACGACCTCGATCTCCTGCGCGCGCAGTGCGTCGTAATAGAGTTCGACGTCCTCGGGACGCCCGACGCGGAAACTGTAGGAGTCGACGATCGGTGTCTCGCTCGGAAAGAGCACCAGCGAGTGGTGTTTGAGCTCTTGATACCCGCGCAGGTAGACGGTGTCACCGACCGTCTCGACCACCTCCATCCCCAGGATGTCACGGAAAAATGCCAGCGACGTCGCCAACTTGGGTGTGCCCAAGGCGATGGCCCCACACTGCGCAAGCCGCGGGCCACCGGGCCGTGTCTGTGTCATTACTTGATCTCCTCACGTGTGCAACAGGAACACCTTGACCCCGAGCGTAGGTGCGTCGCGACCGGCAGATGGCCACCGATCTCGCTCACCGGGAATGGATTCGATGAGCCGAATGGCCGTGCCGGCCGTCCGGGTTCGGTTGCCCCGACTCGCCGAAGGGTCGAGAAGCCGGCCCACGTCTCGATGACCGGAATCGTCCATGAGGGATTCGTGCGTCCTGGATCACACTCGGGATGCACGGCACCGGTACGACACCGGTCGTCCAGGATCGATCACCATGTAGAGGAGGCCACACACCGTGGTAACAACAAATGAGGCAACCAGATTGGGAGCCGACCGGTCATATCTGTACACGTTTCAGCGACTGTCGGCATGGTCCGGATTCTTGGTGATGTTTGTCGTCGGCGTCACCTTCTTCATGATGTCGAAGGTGCAGCCGCCCATCGACCCGCAATGGTCGGCCGAACAGGTCAAGGACTGGCTGGTCCAGAATCGCTCGGGGATTCTCTGGACGACGGTGATCTGCTCGTTCGTCATCCCACTCGAGTACTTCTTCGTCATCACGACGAGCTGGCAGATGCGCCGGATCGAGCGCGGCTGGGGCGTACTGTCCATGACACAGCTGCTGACCGGGGTGGTCGCGCCGATCGGCTTCTTCTATCCGATGTTCATCATCTCGGCGGCCGCCTATCGCGCATCGGAACGCTCACCGGAGATCCTGCAGCTGATGACCGATCTCTTCTTCTTCGCCTATGTCGGCTTCGCCATCGTCTTCTGCCTGCAGTGCATCGCGCTCGGCGTCGCGGTCCTGATCGACAAACGCCCGAACCCCGTCTTCCCCCGTTGGTTCGGGTATCTCAATTTCATTCTGGCGGTCGTCCTCGCACCGGGCGCGTTCATCTTCGTGTTCCAATCCGGTCCGCTCGCCTGGAATGGCTTGTTCGCGTTCTGGATTCCGTGTGTGGCCTACCTGGTGTGGAAGGTCTCGACACCGCTGCTGCTGCTCAAGGCCGTGGATGTCGAGGAGGCGGAGGCCGACAGCCAGGCCCCGGTGCCCGCGCTGATCTGAGCTGCCGGCGCCAGGTGTGGACAGTGCCCCGTTCCTCGGACGCACCGCCCGCACCTGGCCTGGTCGCCGGGTTCGCCGCATCCCCACCGACCGTTCACACTGACGCGTGCGCCGTTGTTCCGGCCTTGATCACCAGTACCGGGCAGGTCGCGTGATGCAGGATCGTCTGACTCGTGGATCCGAGCAGCAGGCCGGCGAAGCCACCGCGCCCGCGGGACCCGACGACGATGAGCGCCGCGTCCGCCGCGGCTGCCAGAATCCGCCGCGCAGGCCCGTCCGCGGCAACGACACGCTCGACCCTCACCGACGGATACGCCACCGAGAATCGATCGATCCATCCCGTGATCAGACGGTGCGCGTTCTCGACAGCGGTAAAAAGGCTCTCCGCATCGGCGCCGTAGCCGTGCAGTGCCCCGCTCGCGAGGTCCGTCCAGGAATGGACCAGGACGAGGCCCACATCCTGCTGGGCTGCCGTGCGGTAGGCCGCCGCCAACACACGTTCGGTCAACTCGGAGCCGTCGATGCCCACGACCACCGGCCCGCTGCCGGCCGGCCCCGCGATCACGGCCACCGGGCTGGGTGCGTGCGCAGCAACATTGCTGCTGACGGATCCGAGGAACAGGCCCTTCACCCCGGACAGATGCCGGGTCCCGACAACGGTCAGACTCGCCTGCGCCGCCGCCTCGGTCAGGGCCGCCGGGGCCGAGCCGGCCGCCACCCGGCCCTCCACCTCCAGCCCAGGGTGCGCCGCGCGGGCGGCGGCAACCGCACTGTGCACGGTCCCGGTGATCTCGGCGGAGATGGCGTCCACAACGCTCGACGGAATCGCGAGCTCCGGGGCATAGGTCGATCCCAGCAGATCGACCACACCCAGCACCGTGAGCCGGTGATACTCGCGGACCGCTGTGCGAGCAGCCCAATCGAGTGCCCGGGTCGATGCCTTCGAGCCGTCGACGCCGACGACGATCTCCGCAGGCACGATCCGGCGGCCGGCAGCGATCATCGGTCCGCTCCCCGGGTCCCGACCGGCCTCAGCGACGCGCCGGGGAGGTCGGGAGGTCGACGACCTCGCCGACCGGCCCGGTCGTCGACCGTCCCGGGATCAACAGGGTCACACAGAAGGCCACTGCCGAGGCCGCGGCGGCGATCACCATGATGGTGCGGAAGGCGCTCTCCGTCGGCACCGACGCGGGGCCCAACGTCATCGTCATCTGCGCGATAATGACGCCGGCAATGGCACTGGCGAAAGATGTTCCGAGAGAACGCATCAGCGTATTGAAGCTATTTGCCGCGCCGGTCTGGGACGGCGGTACGGCCCCCATGATCAATGCGGGCATCGCCCCGTAGGCCAGCCCGGTACCGAAACCGATGATGATGCCGGTGATCACCAGCTGCCAGATCGAATGCAGGCTGAAAGCGCCGAAGAGGTAGCCGGCGGCGACCACCAACGCACCGGCGAGGAGCGTGATCTTGGGGCCGTAGCCGTTGGTCAGGAAGGACGACAGCGGCGCCGCCATCAGCAGCATCGCACCGAACGGCGCCATCACGAGGCCGGCGACCAGCATCGATCCACCGAGGCCGTAACCGGTCGCCTCGGGCAGCTGGACCACCTGCGGGAAGACCATGGTGGCCGCGAACATGGCGAACCCGAACACGACCGACGCGATATTCGTGAGCAGCACCTGTTTGCGCATCGAGACCCGGACGTCGACCAACGGCGCAGCCGAACGCAGCTCGAGCAGTGCCCAGCACACCAGCATGATCACCGCGACGACAAAGCAGAGGAGGGTGGCCATCGCCGTCCAACCCCACGACCCGCCCTTGGACACGCCCAGCAGGAGCGCGACGAGACCGGCTGCGAGGGTCACCGCACCGGCATAGTCGAATCGTCCGCCGGCGCGGACCGGCGACTCCGGCACGATCATGACGATGGAAATGCCGCTCAGCACGCCCAGGCCCGCGGACACCCAGAACAGGGCGTGCCAGTTGGTGTACTCGGCGATGATCGCCGCGATCGGCAGGCCAAAGGCGCCGCCCACCCCGAGCGATGCGCTCATCGTCGCGACCGCACCGGCCAGCTTCTCCGCGGGCAGGACATCGCGCATCACACTGATACCCAGCGGGATCACACCGGCCGCCAGGCCCTGCAGCGCGCGCCCGATGATCATGACCAGCACGCTCGTGCTCAGTGCGCCGACGATGGAACCCGCCACCATGAGACCCACGCTGATCAGCAGGATTCGGCGCTTGCCATACATATCGCCCAGCCGTCCCATGACCGGTGTGGCGACGGCCGCCGCCAGCAGCGTCGCGGTCACCACCCACGCGGTGTCGGACGCGGACGCGTTCAGGTACTCGGGAAGGTGCGGAATGATCGGGATGACGAGCGTTTGCATGAGCGAGACCACGATTCCGGCCAGGGCCAGAACGGCGACCACCGCACCCGTCTGGGGCGGCTTCGGTGACTCGACGGGCGCGGGCGTCGCGTCGGTATCAGACATGAGGAGACCTCTCAGCGATTTCGGAAGGTTGCCGCCACATCGGTGTGGCGATGGACCCGAAGCACGGAGCCGTGTTGGCAGGCATTCAGATCCACACGCAAGCGGAGGACACTCCGATTACTGCACCCAGACTAAACGGAGGATGCTCCGCATGCAAGTTAGAGTGAGGACCAAACACATCACTGTCGGGAGGAACCTGCGAGATCATGGCCGCAACCAACAGACATGGGGCACTACGCGCCGACGCGCAAGAGAACTACGAGCGGATTCTGGCCGCGGCGACGAGGGTGATCGCCCGCGACGGAACCGACGCCTCACTGAGCTCGATCGCCGCCGCGGCGGGGGTGGGGATCGGGACGCTCTACCGGCGCTTCCCCACCCGCAGCCATCTGATCGAAGCCGTCTACCGGGGCCGGGTGATCGCGCTCTGCGAGTCCGCGCCGGAGATCCTCGCGGATTCACCGACCGCGGCAACCGCGATGCACAGCTGGCTCGACGCGTTCATCACGATGCTCATCGACAACCGGGGGATTCCCCCCGCTCTCGCGCCGATGCTCGCCCAGGACTCCGCATTCCGCACCGAGACCCGGAACCATCTGCTCGGTGCGGTCAACCTGCTGCTCGGTGCCGGCCGTCAGGACGGCACCCTGCGCGACGACGTGGCCGCCGTCGATATTGTGCGCTCGGTGACCGGCATCGCCCACGTCAGCCCCCGTCGCGACGACACCGTGGGATCGGTGAACCTGCTCCTCGACGGCTTGGCCCCCGGGCGGCGTCGATGACCCGGGGGGTCACCCACGCCGCCCGGCATCGACCATCCACCGCAGTCACATCGGCGCGCCGGAGGTCGTCTGCGCCAACACCCCGCCGGCATCGACGCTCAACTGCTGACCGGTGACATAGCGCGACGCATCAGAGGCGAAGAACAACACCGCCTCACTGATATCGCGTGGCGGGATGGTCTCGACCGGAAGCCGGTGGGAGACACCGAACGCCGCCTGCACATCAGTGGCAGCCGGATTGTCCAGGTCCGGCCGGAAGAGTCGATACATGGCATCGTTCTGCAACATCGGGGTGTCGATATTGCCCGGGTGAATCGCGTTCACCCTGATGGAGAAGCGTGCGAGGTTCAGTGCCGCGTCGTGCACGAAGCGAGCAACACCGCGCTTGGCGTGGGAATACCCCGCAGCACCGACACCGGTCTTCGGATTGTCGACGAGACCGGTCAGCATGGCCGCCATCGACCCCGTGCAGACGATCGAGGCCCCGGCCCGCAGGTGCGGCAGGCAGACATCGACGGTGTTGATGACCCCCACCAGATCGACAGAGATCACCTCGGTGAAGGCCGTTGCCGGAAACTCACTGCCGATCGAGCAGATTCCCGCGTTGGCGACGACGATCTCGAGATGACCGAGTTCGGCGACCCCGGTCGCGACGGCCTTGGCGAGCCCCGGCCGGTCGCGGACATCGGCGATGCCGGTGACGATCCGCCGACCCAACGCCCGTACCCGGCACGCCGTCTCCTCGAGATCGTCCGGTGTGGACATCGGGTAGGACGCGGCATCGAGCTGTTCACAGATGTCGACGGCGATGATGTCGGCGCCTTCCTCGGCCAGCCGCACCGCATGCGAGCGCCCTTGCCCGCGAGCCGCACCGGTGACGATGGCGACCTTGCCCGCCAGCACCGCTGCCGTCATGACGGCGACGCCAGATCGCGAACCGCGCGATAGGCAAATGCCAACGACGAGCCGATCGGCGTGCCCGCACCTGGGTAGACGCGTCCGGCCATTGCCGCCATCGTGTTGCCGGTGGCGTACAGACCGGCGATGGGCGTCCCATCCGCACGCAGCACCCGCGCCTCGGTGTCGGTCTTGAGACCGCCTTTCGTCCCGATGTCGGAGAGCCGGATCGTGGCCGCATAGTAGGGGGGCGAGTCGATCGCGACGATCATCGGGTTCGGCCCCTCGGCCTCGATCGGCTTGACAAAATTCTGCTCGGGCAGTGCCGCATACCCAACGACGTACTGAAACATCTGGTCCCACGCGGTCTCGCCGCGATGAAACTCCTCGTCGACGCCACCGGGCACGTACCCGTTGAACGTGCTCACCGATGCCACCAGCGCATCGGCGGGAACCCCGATCAGTGCGGCGAGCTCTGCCAGGGTATCGGCCTTCGTCAGCGCGCCCGACTCAAACCACAGATCATCGACCGGCTGGTCCGGCGCCCGACCACCGAAGCCGTCTCGCGTGAACTGCTTGTGGTCGAAGACCCAGTAACAGGGGTTGTGCGAGATCCCGGTCGCGTTCTCCCGATCCCGGATCGCATGTCCGGCCTGATCATAGGGCCGAATCTCGTTCACGAACCGCTGCCCTTCCGCGTTGACCCAGATTCCGCCACGGGTTCCGGTGTGGAACAAGGGGTTTCCGTCGGTTTGGACAACCCCCGGCACATACCAGGCCTCATCGAGGAGATCGGTGTCGGCCCCCACCGCGATACCCGCGAGCAGGGCATCGCCGACGTTTCCCGCATAGCCGTTGGACCACTCACCACTGGCCGGGAACATCCCGAACTTCGCGCGCAGCTCCGCGTTGTGCTCGAATCCTCCGGTCGCGAGCAGCACACCCCGCGAGGCGCGCAGCCGCACCGCTTCGCCGTCACGGCGGGCATCGACGCCGACCACCCGATCGTTCTCGACCACCAGATCCGTCAGCGCGGTGGCGAGCGAGAGCACCCCATTGCCGGTCTCCAGGAAGGCGGCGAGCGCCCGTCCGATCAGCGCGCGCCCACCCACCAGCACGTCATCCTCTCGATGGCCATAGCGCTCGGTATACAACGATCGGCGAATCAGGGCCGCGTTCTCGCCGAGCTCGGATACCTGGACCGGCGGCGGGAAGACCGTGCGTCCGTGCGGCGTGCTGCCGTCGACGTCGGCGTAGTAGTCCGGGACCGGAGCGTGTTGGAAGAGACCGAACCGCGGGTTCTCTTCGAGTTCGTCGATGAGCGCAATGCCCGCCGACAGATACCCCTCCTGCATCTGTTCCCGCGCGGTGTCGGCGACCGAGCCACGCAGATACCGGCGCGCGACCTCGAGATCGGTGTCGGGTATGCCGGCGCGCCGTATCGGGGCACTGCCGGGAAACCAGAGCCCGGCGCCCGAATACGACGTCGTTCCGCCGACCTGATCGGACTTCTCGATGATCAGCGTCTTCAGTCCACGTGCGGCGGCGAGATAGGCGCCGACCAGCCCGCCGCCCCCGGCACCGGCGACGATGACATCATAGTGTTCTTCTGGACTGGGCATGGATTCCTCCTGATAGTCGATGAGTAGAGCTTCTTGACAGATGTGGATGACGCCGGTTCGCTGGCGTCACCAGGCAATCGCGATGGCGAGGACAATCCAGAGCAGCACGCAATACACCTCGAAGGTCAGCCGCAGCTCCCTCGGCGACTCACGGAGCTCCATGAAATCGAGCCCGATGAGACGCACCTTGTAGCAAGACATCCCGAGAATTGCCAGGGCTGCCACAGTCCCGGCATGCCATTGGGCGCTCAGGACGGGGCCGACCACCGCGAGCAGCACGAGAATCAACCAGGTGCGCACATATCGCGTCCGCACAGCAACCATGGGCGTCATGTCGTTCATGCCACCAAGTACACGAGCGGAAACAAGACCATCCACAGCAGGTCGACCAGGTGCCAGTAGCACGCGGCTCCTTCGTAGAAGACCCGTCTTTCGCCGTCGGCCGACTTCTCCCGACGCGCGTTCGCAAAAAATATCCCCAGCGCGAGAAAGCCGATCACAACATGGGACAGATGGATCCCGGTGAGGATGAACAGCCACAGGAAATAGGGATTGGACGAAGGGCCGTGACCGACGTCGATCAGATGCGCGTACTCGGTGGACTTCAGAGCGACGAACGCCAGGGCACAGATCAGCGCACCCCCGACCAGCGCGGCAGCGTTGGCGAACCGTCGCGCCCGGGCACTGTTCAAGGCCACCACGACCAGCAGCGAGCTGATCAGCAGGATCATCGTATTGACCAGTGCCACCGTAAGATCCACAGATTCGCGCGAGCTGCGGAAGAGCTCCTCGTCAGCCGCCCGCTCGATCAAGAACGCCACGAACATCACCGCGAAGATGACCATGTCACCAAGGAGGAAGACCCAGAGCCCGGGCTCCCCGGGAATGCGCTTGTCCGGTGGTGGCGCGACGGTCTTGTCGAACTCGACGTCCAGCGCAGCCTCACCCATGGCGTCCCCTTTGCTCGATTACGGTGAGATACGTCACGAACTGATTCTGACGGTCTCGCGACACGACCCCGCCGATCATTTCCCGCTCAGCGAGACCCACCGCCGAACGAGGTCCACCGGCATCCCGGTCCGATATCCCAGTCCGAGATCCCAGTCCGAGATCCCACTGTTCGGGACGGCACCGATCACCGTTCGCCAAGGCCGCCTAGATTGTGGTCTTGATCACCCGATCGGCCCGGAGCTCGCCGACGTGGTGACGACCGCGACGAAGCAACGATGCAGGAAGGCCGGCAATCCGTGACCAGCACTCCGACCTACGAGTCGACCAGTGTCAACGAAACCATCGATGATCTCGACATCCACTACCACACCGCCGGAACCGGCCCCGCACTGCTTCTCCTGCACGGGTCGGGCCCCGGCGTCAGCGCGTGGTCGAATTTCGGCGACAACATCGGGTTCTTCGCCGAGCATTTTCAGGTGTTCATGCCCGATCTCCCGGGTTTCGGGGACTCGGCGCTGCCGGAACTCACCGAGGTCTACACCGTCGCCGCGGCCCGCGTGATCCTGCGGTTGATGGACCATCTCCAGCTGTCCTCGGCGGTGTTCATCGGCAACTCGATGGGCGGGGCGGTGGTCGCCGAGATCGCGGCGCTGGCACCCGAACGTGTCGAGCGGATGGCGATCATGGGCTCCGGCGGACTCTCCGTGAGCATCTTTCAGACCGAGCCCAGTGACGGGTTCACCCGGCTTTTCGCCTTCCTCGAGAATCCTGGCCGCGACCGGATGGTCGAGTGGCTGCACACCATGGTGTACGACAAGTCGCTGGTGACCGAGGAACTGATCGAGACACGGATGCGTAATGCCACGGCGCCGGGAGTCCTGGAACGGACCCGGGCGATCTTCGGTGCAATGTTCAACCCGGAGTTGCGCAAAACCTATACGCCATTGTGGACACGGGCGGAAACCATCACCACCCCCACGCTGATGCTCTGGGGTCGCGATGATCGCATGCTCCCGTATGACCAGGCGCACTTTGCCAACAGGTGGTTGCCGGAGATCGAATTGCACACCTTCGCGCACTGTGGTCACTGGGTCCAGATCGAGCGGAAGAGGGACTTCGAACGCGTTGCGCTCGAGTTCCTCACCCGGCACACCGCTTGACAGATCACAGCTCCCACTCAGTGGAATCTCTGCGGTGCCCAGGCATCTCGGCCACTGAGAATGAAAGGTATCCCCGCCGCCGCGGGAATCGGAACAAGAAAGTCAGAGGTAGGGCGATGCACGAAGTAGTGAAACGCGTGGAGGAGGTCGGCGCGGAACTGGCCGCACTGGCCGAGGAGAACGAGCGGCTCGGCAAACTCAGCGATCGGACGGCCGAATTGTTGCGTCAGACGGGGGTGATGCGGATGCTCGCGCCGACCGACTTCGGCGGCTACGCTGCGCATCCCCGCGATTTCGCCGAGGCGGTCATGGCCATCGCTGCGTGCGATCCCGCAGCCGGGTGGGTGTCGGGTGTCGTCGGGGTTCATCCCTGGGAACTGGCGCAGATGGATCGCCGGCTCCAGCAGGAGATCTGGGGCGAGAACCCAGACACCTGGGTTGCCTCGCCGTACATGCCGAACGGGGTGGCAGACCCGGTCGACGACGACTCCTACGTCTTGAGCGGCCGATGGCCGTTCTCGTCGGGATCGGATCACTGTCAATGGGATTTCCTCGGGGCGATGAAGGGCACCGGCAGCGGCCGGCCGATCATGCCGCCCGACGTCATGCACGTCGTGTTGCCGCGATCGGACTACGAGATCATCGAGGACTCCTGGGATGTCGTGGGTCTCTCGGGCACCGGCAGCAAGGACGTCGTGGTCGACAAGGCGATCATCCCGGCATACCGGACCGTCTCCCAGGCCGAGATCTCCGACGGCACCGCCTGCGAGCGGGCCGGACGCACCGAGGCGCTGTACCGGCTGTCCTTCGGCGTCATGTTCCCCTTGGGCATCACCGCCGCGGTCATCGGGATCTGTGAAGGCGCACTGGCACACCATCTGGAGATCCAGAAGGACCGCGTCGCGGTCACCGGCGTCCAGGTCCGCGACGATCCCTACGTCCTGCACGCCGCGGGCGAGGCGGCCGCCGAGATCGAGGCCTCACGGGTGCAGCTCATCGCAGGCATCAGCCGGCTGCACGACATGCTCGACGACGGCGCGACCCCGACCATCGAGGATCGCTCGAATCAGCGTCGTAACCAGGTACGATGCGCCTGGCGCGCGGTGTCGGCACTCGACGAGATCTTCGCGCGCTCCGGCGGGGTCGCGATCCGCAAGAGCAGCCCGATGCAACGCTACTGGCGGGATGCGCACGTCGGACTCCAGCACATGATCCACGTCGACGGCGTCGCCTATCACTCGAACGCATTGCACAAGATGGGACTCGACACTCCCCCCGGCATGCTTGTCACCCTCTGAACCGGAGATGACCCGATGACCGACCCCACCAGCACCGCCGAGCGGATCTTCGAATCCCGCCATCTGCGCGACGTCCTGGGGAACTTCCCCACCAGTGTCGTCGCCGTGACCACCCTCGACGACGGCGACGCCCCGATCGGCATGGTGGTGGGGTCGTTCACCTCCGTGTCACTGGCACCGCCGCTGGTCTCCTTCCTCGTCGACCGGGGATCGGCGACGCTACCGAGAATTCTTCGGGCCCAACGGTTTTGTGCCAATGCCCTGGCGTCGGACCAGGAGATCCTGTGCCGCCAGATGGCCCGCAGCGGCGGGGTCGACCGGTTTACCGGGGTCCGCTGGCGGCGGTCGGCCAACCAGAACCCGATCATCGACGGTGTCGTCGCCTGGGTGGATTGCAGCATCGACAAGACCGTGGAACTGGGCGATCACTTTCTGGTTGTCGGACGCATCCAGGACCTGATGGTCGCCTCGGTCAAGTCGCCGTTGTTGTTCTTCCGTGGCGGATACGGTGATTACTCGTCGACCGCGCAGAAACTGCTCGACAGCCATCTGGGTTACTGATCATCTCGGTCACCGGCCCGATGAATTCGCCGGGGTCGGGGTGTGCTCGCACATCCCGACCCCGGCGAATTGGTGTGCCGCGCCGTGAACTGATGGCCCCCGATCAGCGGCCCTGCCATCGTGGCGGGCGACGCTCGACAAAGGCGGCGGCCCCTTCCACGGCATCTTTCGAAGCGAACACCGGGTCGGTGTAGGCCGCCTGGCGCGCAAAGGCCTCGGCATCGGACCACGTCCGCGATTCGCGGGCCAGCGCCTTGCCGGCCGCAACCGCGAGCGGTGCATTCGCCGCGATCGATGCCGCCAGCTCCCGCGCCACCGTCAGCGCCTGACCGTCCTCAACCACCCGATTGACCAGGCCGTGCCGGAATGCCTCATCGGCCGAGATGGGCTCACCGGTCAGCAACATCTCCAGCGCGACGGCGCGGGGCAACATCTGCGGCGCCCGGAAGATCCCGCCGGCCCGTGCCACCAGCCCGCGCCTGACCTCGGGAAGACCGAACCGGGCACCGTGCCCAGCCACGACGAGATCGGCAGCCAAGACCATCTCGAAGCCGCCACCCAGGGCCCATCCCTCGACGGCCGCAACCAAGGGCTTCGCCGGCGGCGCCTCCACGAGACCACCGAACCCGCGACCGCTGACCACCGGTCGCTCGCCGAGCTGAAATCTCTTCAGATCCATGCCCGCACAGAAGACTCCACCGGAACCGGTGAGAACTCCGGCGGCCAGTTCCGGGTCGCTGTCCAGACGATCGAGCGCCGCGGCAATCGCCCGCGCCGCAGCCAAGGTCATGGCGTTGCGTTGCGCCGGGCGGGCAATCGTGATGGTCAGCACCCGCTCTGACGACTCGACACGGACCTCTCCCGGACCCGTCGATCCGTCCGCCGGGCCACTCATCGGGGGGCCATCCGAATGGCACCGTCCAGTCGGATCGTCGCACCGTTGACGTACGGATTCTCCAGCAGCGTCGTCGCCATTCCCGCATAGTCAGAAGGTTCACCCAGACGCTTGGGGAATGGCACCGACGCGGCCAGGCCGTCGCGGATATCGGCGCGCAATCGCGCCAGCATCGGGGTATCGAAGGTCCCCGGCGCGATCGTGTTCACCCGGATTCCGACGCTGGCGAGGTCGCGCGCCGCGACCAGCGTGATGCCATGGACCGCAGCCTTGGCCGCGGTATAGGAGGTCTGCCCGATCTGCCCGTCGAAGGCCGCCACCGAAGCGGTGAGAACGATCGCTCCCCGCTCACCGTCCACAGGCTCTGCCGCAGCGATCCGCGCCGCCCCGATCCGCAGGACGTTGTAGGTCCCGATCAGGTTGACCTCGATGACATCGCGAAAGCTCTGCAGTGGAGCAGGCCGGCCGGCCTTGTCGAGGATGCGCAGCCGGTCGCCTCCGCGTCCGGCGCAGTGCACGATGCCGCGCAACGGCCCGTGCGGGGCGGTCTCCTCGAGAGCGGTATTCAGGGAGTCCTCGTCGGTCACGTCGACGGGCGCAAATACCGCCGCGGAACCGAGTTGCTCGGCGACCGATCTCCCGTCGGAGGATTCGAGGTCGGCGATGACGACGCGTCCCCCGGCAGCGACGATGGCCGCGGCAGTGGCCAGTCCGAGTCCGGACGCGCCACCGGTGACCACAAACGTATTGTCCTTCAGTTGCATGTGTGCACTTTCACCTTTCCTGTGCCGGCCGGGCCGACGTACATCTTTCAGTGCGTGGCCGATGGCCGGCCGCGCTGCTGCTCGGCCCGCAGCTCACCGGAACGGCGCAGCATGCGTGCGGCGATCTCCTCGAACTCGGGAAGCGGGGTGCGCAAGACTGCGGTCCCTGCTGTCCGCGAGGGCAGCGACACGGTCGCCGTCGCCGGGCAGGTGACCTCACCGCGCTGACTCCTACCACGCAACTCGACATCGACCAGATGCCGGTTCCCGTCGACACGCTTGCCGACCACCTCACCGGTGAAGGTGTGCACATCACCGAGGTAGTTGAACCGGCGCATCTGACTCGACATGGATTCGATCCAGCCATCGTCGCCGATCCAGTCGGTCAGGAAATGGGTCAGCCAGCAGTCGCGCATCATCCCGTAGTCGTAGGAGGCCGGCAGGCCGATCGACCGCGCATACTCGGCATCCCAATGGATGCGCTGCGCGACGTCCGGAATGCCCTGCGCATTGGGAATATAGAACGCCCCGATACGTTGCCTGTTCTCATAGGCCAACCGCCCGGTACACGGGGTATAGGGGGCAAATCCGTACCCGCCAGAATGGAAGACCACCATATCGGTGATCGTGAGCGGCCCCTTCGCCATGGTGCCCATCGACTCGCCGATCTCGACGTCCTCCCAGTATCGGGTCTCGGCACCGCGGCGGCTCTCCGCGGCATAGATGGCATCGATTGCCGCGATGTCGTCAGGCGAATAGGTGGCCGGCTCGATCCGGTCATACTTCTTGCGCTTCTTCGATTCGTGCCGTTCGGTGTGAATGGTCAGGACCCGCTGGATCTGCACGACCTCGGCACGCTGGTTGAACTGGACATGGATGCGCGTGACGAAGAGGGACCGTCCGGCGAACTCGGACTGTTTGAGCTCGACCTTGTCGAACCCCTCGAACGAGTAGATGGTGTCGCCGTCGTAGACCGGGCGATACCAATCGGTGGTGCTGCCGGAGACAAAGACATGGATTCCCCGAAATGGCGGTCGGCGTTGCTCTTTCGGGATGGGATCCGCGGCGAGATCCTTGGTGAGGGCGATGTTGATCATCGGCGGGGCGATCTGACCGCCCCAGCGGGTGCCGCGTCCGTAGTCCTCGTCGACGAACAGTGGATTGTCGTCGCCATAGCTCCGGGCAAAGACTCGCATGATGTCCGGACTGGCACGGGAGAACTGTTCCCGCTTGCGTACGGCGTGGAAGACACCGACGAGATCGTGTGCTCGGTTGATGTCCTCGTTGCGGAAGGCGTAAACCTCCTCGTCACTGCCCCCGGATGCCCGATCGGGCGTACTCCTCACATCATGCTCGGTGTTCGTGGTCACAGGATGCTACTCACTTTCAGGAACAGGCACGGACTGTCCGGATACTCGCCCGGAGCGGCCGCGGGAATCGGCACAATGCCTAGTCGGAGGCAGGCAATGGTTTGGCGGCCTTGATGACCAAGGTGACACCGTCGGCGGCAAGCTGCCCGTCACCGGGCTTGGTGCACAACAGCTCCAGGCCGAGATCGTCAGCGACGTAACGCTTTCCGAGGATCGATCCACCGCGGTGGGCAGGGTCGATCGCCGAGCCGTCCCCACTTCCCTGCCGTCCCTCGGTCATGGCCACGCCACCACAGGTGATCGTGATCTCCTGGTCCGGTGCCCGTACGACGATGATGGCCGTCGCGTCGACCGCGCTCGCCAGTGACTGGCCTGGCTTGAGAATCATGAATAGTCAACTCCAATTATGCAGTGGGCCGAGGCCCGGATGTCTCTCGTGTCAGGCACCATCGGCCTCGCCGGCTCAAAAGCGGATGACGACCTCGTCGTGCACCCCGGCGCGGATCGATTCCATGGCCCGCAGCCGGCGCACCATGTCGCTGCGGCTCATGACGATGTCATCGCCGCCCTCGCCGCGATCCACGCGGGCGATGCGATCTCGCTCCGCGGCGATCTCCTCATCGAGCAGGGAACCGGCGAGATCTCGGGTCAGCAGGTCCTGGTCGACCCAATCGTCCTGGGGGATCTGCTCGATCGGCTCTTCCATCAGGGGGTCTCCTTGTCTTTCGGACAGTCGGTGGGCAAGGTCGGGAACGCGTGCTGTCAGGAACCGCTCCGCGGGAAGTTCAGAAGTCGCCGCGCGTTCGTCTCGACGATCTTGCGCACATCGTCGTCCGGGACATTCCGCATCGAATCGTGGACGATCTTGCGGCTGTTGGGCCAGTTCGAATCCGAATGCGGGTAGTCGCCTTCCCAGGTGATGTTGTCGATTCCGACCAGATCCCGGTTCGCCAGCCCGAACTCGTCGTCGATGAAGCAGCCGAAGATGTGCTTGGCGAACAACTCCGATGGCTTCACCGACTGGTTGATGTTCTGGTAGAAGCGATGCTTGGCCCACACGCCGTCCATCCGTTCGAGCAGGTAGGGCACCCAGCCGATGCCGCCCTCGGAGAGCATGAACTTCAGGTCGGGATGATTGTGAAACGTCGGGCTGAAGAGGAGATCGGCGGTCGCATACATCGAGTTGCAGCCGAAGAGCGCGGTCATGACCGCCATCGGCGCCTCCGGCGCGGTGATCGGCGGCTTGCCCGAGGTTCCGAAGTGCACACACAGTGGCATACCCACCTCGACGACAGCACGGAACACCGGATCCCACTCAGTGGTGT
>JASGFO010000051.1:0-20009 GCA_047605505.1 Gordonia sp. (in: high G+C Gram-positive bacteria)
GGGTGGTGATCGTCGACGGCGAGGGCGCCCCGTTGCAGGTGGGTCGGGAGAAACGGCTGTTCACCGCGGCGCAGCGGGTCGCGATCGGGCTACGGGACACCGGGTGTGTGAAGTGTGGTGCGCCGGCGGGGTGGACGCACGTGCATCACCTGGTGCATTGGTCACAGGGCGGCGCCACCGACGTCGACAACGGGTGCCTGCTCTGTCCGGCCTGCCATGATGCCGTGCACCATCAGGGGTGGGAGGTGGTGATGGGAATCGACCGGCATCCCTTGCTGATCCCACCGGCGACGGTGGATGCGCGCCGTCGGCCGATCCCGTCCTATCACCGAAGGAGGCCCGATGTGGGTGAACCGGTCGCCGCCTGACCCGGCGGCACCCTGTGAGAGAGCCTGAGTCGTAAGAGTCCTTGTCCACCAACCACAACCAGATGCCGGAACTTGTCCGGCGTCGCATGTCACCTTGAGAACTTCATAGCGACACTGAGCGCAGTGGGTGTGCTCCGACGATGAGCGTAGCCGCGGGGGTCACGCGGCAATCGGGCCGACACACCACCGTCGAGGTTGTGCGATGGTGCCAAGGCGCTCGCCATGTGCGACTGGCCGACTGGGCAACGGGGTTGACCGGTCGCGCGGCTACGCCGCCGACGTGACAGCACCAACCGGCACACCGCCGGTCAGTGCTGTCGCCACGTCGGCGCCGCACTGCCGGCCGAGAGTGCTTGCGACACCGGGGGAGTACCAGGCGGCGTGGGGTGTGAGGATCGTGTTCGGCGCCGTCAGGAGCGGATTGTCTGGTTCGGGTGGCTCGGTGGTGAGGACGTCGAGTGCGGCGCCGCCGAGTTGGCCCGACGAGAGCGCCTCGGCCAGCGCCGGCTCGTCGACGAGTTCGCCGCGGGACACGTTCACCAGATACGCCCCCGGGCGCATCGCGGCCAGGAAAGCGTGATCGACCAGTCCCCGTGAGTGATTCGTCAGCGGTATATGCACACTGACGACGTCGGCACGCGCGAGCAACTCGGACTGCTCAACCCGGCCGATTCCGCCGTCGGTGATCTCGCGCCGTGTCGTGGCAAGGACGCGCATTCCCACCGCCGCCGCGCGCATCGCGACGGCCCGACCGATCCGCCCATAGCCCAACACCCCGAAGGTCGACGCGCCGAGCGCCCGCGGCGGAGCCCTCATCACATCCCAGTTGCCTTCTCGCACAGCCCGGTCGAGGGGGCCAACGGACCGCAGCAGCGCACACCCCATGGTGAAGGCGTGATCGGCGACCTCCTCGGTGCAATAGTCCACAGCCCGCACGACACCGATCCCGGCCGCGAGTGCGGCGTCGGCCGGAATATGGTTGTAGCCCGCCGATGTCGCGCCGAGCACCCGCAGCCCGCCGAGCCTGGCAAGGTCGGCCGCCGACATCGCGAACTCGGGGCCCACGAGCAGCGCGACCACGTCGTCGCCGGTCGGGATGGCCGAGGAGCGTTCGACGCGGAGGGCCAGTCCGGCCACTGCTGCGGCGATCTCCTCGAGATCGATGAACGAGTCGACGACCACCAGGCGCCGCCCCGTCGTCTCCGGCACCCCACCGGTGCGCTGATGGTTCACGCGGCACTCCTGGGGGCCACCGTTGCCACGATCCGGGCGACGGCACCGGGTGTGTGGAGACGTGCCATGACCGCCGGATCAAGGACCGCCTCGAGGGCGAGGCCATCGGTCAAGGCGGTGAGATGTGTTGCAGCGAGCTGTATGTCGAGGTCAGCGGGCACCTCCCCGGCGGCCGCGGCGGCACCGAGCTGCTCGGCGATCATGGCGCGCCAGGACGCCAGCAGCGTCGCGACCGCGGCGCGGGCGTCGTCGGACGCGGTGCCCTCGGCGTAGAAGAACAGGAATACCCGGGTCAGGGCGAGCCGCCGATCATCGAGCGGCAGAACACAATCGGTGAGCAGTTCGAGCTTCCGATGGGCGGAGGTGGTCGGGTCGGCCAGGATTTCGCGGTAGGCGTGATCCTGTAACTCCCTGGCGCGCAACAAAGCGGCCCGCATCAGATCACGGCGCGAGTCGAAGTAGTGATTGAGGACCCCGATCGACCAGCCGGCCTCCTCGGCCACCGCGCGGGTGGTGACCGATCCCACCCCCTTGCGGGCGGCGAGGGCCAGCGCGGCATCGGCGAGTTCTCGTCGGCGTTCGTCGTGGGCGACGATCTTCGGCATCGACCTGCTCCTGTCGGGCCGACCGGTGGGCGCCGGACGCCCGACGAACGGAGGGCAACCGATCAGCGCTGCTTCGTCGCAGTCACTGTATCGGCTGCCCTTCGTGAGTCGACAACCTCTAGTCGACAGCCATCGTCGGATGCGGCTCGGCGCCGGGGGTGGGCTCGTCGTCCTCGTCCTGACCCGACACGCGGGCCTGCCAGGCGGCCAGCACCTCGGGCGGCGTCGGTTTGCTGACCATGCTGGCCACCACGAACGAGACCGCCGAACACACGAGCCCCACGTAGACCGGCTCGTTGGCGAGGATGTCGCCGACCGCCCACATGGTGGCCAGGGTGGCGACGGTGCCGACGGCCATCGAGGTCAGCGCCCCGATGCCGGTGGCGCGCTTCCAGATGAGGCCACCGAGGATGGCGACGAGCAGGCCGCCGACCAGGACGTCGTAGGCGATGGTCAACGCGGTCACGATGTCGTGGATCAACACGGCCAGGATCATCGCGAGCACGCCGACCCCGATCACGTAGTAGCGGTTGCCGCGCATATCGGCCTCGGGATCGACGTCCTCGAGGTTCCGGGGTGTCTTGCCGACGACGGCCGCCAGCAGCGGCAGCACATCCTGACGGGCCACCGTAGCCGTCGCGATCAGCGCACCCGACGCGGTCGACATCATCGCGGCGACCGCGGCCGCCAGCACGATGCCGCTGAGCCCGATCGGCAACACCTCGACGGCGACGTCGGCGTAGACGTCGTCCGACGAGCCGATATCGGGCAGCGCCACCGACGCCGCAAGCCCGATGAGCGCTCCCGCCACACCGTAGGCCAGGCAGTAAATTCCGGCGGTCACCCCGCCCCAGCGGGCCACCGCGGGGGACTTGGCGGTGAAGACGCGCTGCCAGATGTCCTGGCCGATCAGCAGACCAAAGGTGTAGATCACGAAGTAAGTGATGATGGTGCCGCCACCGATGGTGGTGAGCCCAAAGGCGCCGTCGGCGGCGCGCTCGCGGATGCCGTCGAGCCCGCCGGCGCGGTGCCAGGTGAACGGTAACAGCAGCAGGAACACGCCGACGGTCTTGATGACGAACTGCACGACGTCGGTCAGGGTGATCGACCACATGCCGCCGAGCGCCGAGTAGGCGATCACGATGACCGCACCCAGCACGATCGAGAGCGTGCGGTTCATGTCGAAGAGCACATTGAAGATCGTGGCGTAGGCGATGGTCGAGGTGACCGTCAGCATGAGGGTGTAGGCCATCATCACGATGCCCGACAGCCCGGTCGCGTCGACGCCGTAGCGCAGTCGCAGCATCGCCGCGACGGTGTAGACCTTGAGCCGCTGGATGCGGGCGGAGAAGAACAGGCTGAGCAGCAGCACACCGGTGCCGATGGCCACGACCAGCCACATGCCGGAGATGCCGTAGGTGTAGCCGAGGCCGACGCCGCCGACCGTCGAGGCGCCGCCGATGACGACGGCGGCCATGGTGCTGGTGTAGAGAGCGGCTCCCAGGCGGCGACCCGCCACGAGGTACTCACTGGAGTTCTTGGCGCGCTTCTTGCCCCAGAGGCCGAAGAGCAGCATGGCCGCCAGATAGGCGACGATGATGGCGATGTCCATGAGGTTGCGAATCCTTGTCATCAGTGGTGATTCCGGGGGCGGACGGTGACCCCGAGGGTGACTGCGGGTGGCCCCGTGGCTTGAGGATAAGCGGCGGAAGGCCCTTATTGAATCATCCGATACAAATAATCAGTTCAGATTTTTGTAAACTATCGGTCATCTGGGGTGTGAGGAGATCGGCATGCGGAGTGAACTGCCCAAGGTCAAGTTGCTGCAGGTCTTCGACGCGGTGGTGCGCCATGGCGGCTTCGCGCCTGCCCAGCAGGAGCTCGGCCTGTCGCTGTCGGCGATCAGCACCTATATGACCCAACTCGAGTCGGACCTGGGAATGGTCCTGTGTCATCGGGGTCGTGGTGGCTTCGGGTTGACCAGCAAGGGGGAGCTCTACCACGCCGAATGCGTCCGGGTGCTCAACGACCTCGACGGGCTCAAGCGGTACGCGCAGGTGTTGCAGGGCGAGTTGCACGGTCGGGTCACGATCGGGTTCATCGACTCGGTGGTGACCGATCCGGCGTTGCCACTGGCGGCGACGATCGGCGTCTTCAGCGCGGCCTATCCCGGGGTGTATCTCGATCTGACGACGCGGCGGCCCCATGATCTGCAGACGGGGGTACTCCGCGACGAGATCGACGTCGCGATCGGTGTGTTCGCCAAGCCGATGCCGGGTCTGGTGACCACCGCACTGCACCGCGAACAACATTGGCTCTACTGCAGTGATGCCCATCCGCTCTATGCGATGAAGCGCATTTCGCTTGAGCAGATCACCTCGCAGCGGATCGTGACCCGAGGTTACTGGGACGGCACCGAACTGGTCCAGGAGGGGTTCGCGCACCCGTCGGCGACCGTCGAGAACATGGAGGCGCAACTGATCCTCATCCTCTCTGGCGCCTATATCGGTTATCTCCCAGAGCATTTCGCTCAAGAGTGGCTCGATCGGAAGCGGTTGCGTCCGCTGCGGCCCGCGGTGTTCGGGCATCAGGCGCGGTTTGCGGCGATCCATCGCCGCGGGCGGCGCCGCGAGCCGTTGGTGCAGACTTTCCTGGAGTGTTTGCTGACTCGACTGGACAGCTGAGAAGTGTTGGCGGGCAGTCACCTTGCCGCGCCGCCAGAATTTTTGCGTATCAAGTGATCTAGGTGGATGATATTCTGCGCCCATGCAGCTTCGTCATCCGTCACTTCACAGTCCGCGAATCATCGAGGGGGGGCACGTCGGACCGGTCGACTCCTCGGTCACCCCGCGTTTCGCCGGGCCGGCCACCTTCGCCCGGCTGCCGGTGCTCGGCGAGGTCGAGCACGCCGACGTCGCCGTGCTCGGTGTCCCCTTCGACGCCGGGGTCTCGTTCCGGCCCGGTGCCCGCTTCGGGCCGTCAGGCGTACGTGAGGCCAGCCGGCTGCTGCGCCCCTACAACCCGGCCGTGGATCTGTCGCCGTTTGCCGAGATCCAGGTCGCCGACGCCGGTGACATTTCCCTCAACCCGTTCAACATCGGCGAGGTGATCGACACCCTCCAACAGGCGTCGGGTGAATTCGGCTCGGCCGGAACCAAGCTCATCGCGATCGGCGGCGATCACACGATCGCGCTGCCCCTGTTGCGGTCGGTCGCCGCCCAGCACGGCCCGGTCGCACTCCTGCATTTCGATGCCCATCTCGACACCTGGGACACCTATTTCGGTGCCGAATACACCCATGGCACCCCGTTCCGGCGTGCGGTGGAGGAGGGGATCGTCGACACCGAGGCACTCGCGCACGTCGGCACCCGGGGCCCGCTCTACGGCAAGAAGGATCTCCAGGATGACCGGCGATTCGGCTTCGGCATCTACACCTCAGCCGACGTGTTCCGGCGCGGCGTCGATGAGATCGTCGACGCCCTGCGCGCACGGATCGGGACCCGGCCGCTGTATGTCTCGATCGACATCGACGTCCTCGACCCCGCGCACGCGCCCGGCACCGGTACCCCCGAGGCGGGCGGGATGACGAGTCGCGAACTCCTCGAGATCCTGCGTGGGCTGCGGGCACTCAACCTCGTCGGCGCCGACATCGTGGAGGTGTCCCCGCCCTACGATCACGCCGAGATCACCAGCGTCGCGGCCTCTCACATCGCCTACGAATACGCGTCCTGGTACGCAGGCCTGGCCTGATCGCGTGGTCCGTATCCGCCGGATCGAGCTTGTCGAGATCGAGACCACAGCGAACGCCCACCTGACGACCGCCGGTGCTCAATCCCCGAGTACCCGCTGCAAATACGGATTGGCGAAGACCCGGTGCGGGTCGAATCGCTCACGGACAGCGAGGAATTCGTCGAATCGCGGATACACCGACCGGAGATAACCGGCGTCGCGGGTGTGCATCTTGCCCCAGTGCGGGCGGCCGCCGTGCGCGGCTATGATGGCCTCGACGTCGGCGAAATAGGCGGCTGAATCTGCCGGATCGTCGCGATGGTAGCGATGCACGGCGATATAGCCCGCCGCACGTCCGGAGGCGGTCGAGAGCATCAGGTCGTCGGCGGCCGCGGCCCGCACCTCCACCGGGAAGCTGACGCGATAACCCTTGCGGTCCACCATTGCCCGCAGCTCCCGCAGGACCGCAGGCGTCGCCGCCAGATCGATCGCGTACTCCATCTCCCGGAACCGGACCGTCCGGGAGGAGACGAAGACGTCGGTGGAGGTGGCGGTGTAGGTCCGCTCGGACAGCGCCCGCCCCGAGATCTGATTGATCGGCGGCACCAGGGGCGGCACCGCCGACGCGGCCGCACACAGGACACCGTAGAGCTTGTTGGAGAGCAGCTCGTCGTCGACGTAGCGGCGGAACCGGCTCGGTCCGGTGGGCGGAACCGGCTCGGCCAGACGGGTATTCGTCTTGCCCAGCGCCCGCGTCGTATGCGGGAACCAGAAGAACTCGTGGTGATCGTCGGTCGCGCACCGGTCGAGGAAACCGTCGATCGCGTCGTCGATCGACAACGGGTACTCGTGCGCGGTCACCGAGAACGCCGGACCACACTGCAGCGTGAGATCGACGAGCACCCCGAGCGCCCCCAATCCCAGCGCGAGCGCGGCCAGATCGGCGTCGCCGACGCCCACCGAGATCACCTCACCGGTTCCCGACACCAGCGTCGCCCCGACGATCTGCGTGCTGATCCCGCCGAAGGCCAGCCCGGTGCCGTGGGTGCCGGTCGAGGTGGCGCCGGCGATGGTCTGGCGATCGATGTCACCGAGGTTGACCATCGCCAGCCCGTGCGGGGACAGCAGCGCGGGGATCTCGTGCAACCTCGTGCCCGCGCGCAGAGTCACCCGCTGCAGCCCGGCATCGACGTGCACGAGACCCCGCAACCCCGACGGATCCACCTGGATGTCCGGTGCGACACCGATCTCGGAGAAGCTGTGCCCGGAACCGATCGGCTTGACCCGCGCGCCGGACTCGGCGGCACCGCGGACCAGCGCGACGACCTCGTCGACGCTGTGCGGCGTCGCCACGCGTGACGGCGAACACTGCACCGTCTGACCCCAGTTCCGCCATTTGCCCGCGCTGCTCACAGAAAGCACTTCCCTTCTCCCCGATACGTCGGGACGACCTCGTCGACGCGCGCACCGTCGTCGCGGACGACGACGGCAACCTGGGCGCTACGTTCGCACACCTCACCGGATTTCGTGTGCCGAAACCAGACGCGGTCACCGACGCGGAGGGGATGGTCCGTGCTTGCCCCGTGTAACGGCGTTTGGACCTCGCCGGCTGCCTCCGTGCCCACATATCGCAGATCCGGCGGCCACACCGGCAGCGGCAGCCGGTCCGGTCCGGGCGGCCCCGACGCGATCCAGCCGCCACCCATGCACGTCACCATGCCCGGCGCGGGAATCCGGACGACGTCGAGGCCGAAGCCGAGGGCCGGGGCCGGCCGGAACCGCCGGTACGTGTCAAACAGGTGTCCGCCGAAAATGCCGCTGCCCGCGGCGATGTCGGTGATCGACGCGTCGCGCGCAGTCTCCTCCACGGAACCGGTGCCACCGGCGTTGACCACCTCGAGGTCGGCGATCTCCCGCAACTGCGCGATCACCGCGCCGCGGCGCCGTCGGATCTCGGACATCGAGGCGCGCTGCATCGTCCGGATCGCCTGATTGGTGAGGCGTCTGCCGGCCACGTCGTCGCCGACGCCGGCCACCTGTGCCTCGTACGACATCACCCCGACCAGATCGAATCCGGCGCGAGCGACGATTGCGCGGCCCAACTCGAGTGCGGCGCCGCGGTCGTGCACGGGGGAGCGCCGCACCCCGATGTGTACGCGCCCGCCGAACAGCCGCAGGGACGCGTCGAGATCGATGGCGATCCGCACCCGGGGTCGGGTACCAGATGTGGCGATGGCATCGATCAGGTCGAGGTGATCGAGCGAGTCGACGAGCAGCGTCACCCGTGAACACGCGAGCTCGTCGGCGAGCAGCGCCGCGATCGCCGCGCGCTTGACCGTCGGATACCCCATCAGCACGTCGGTGATCCCGGATTCGGTGGCCAGCCACCGCGCTTCGTCGAGATCGAAGGCCAACACGCCGGCAAAGCCGGGCCGCGACACGAGGTCGGCGATGATGCTGCGCACCCGCAGGGATTTGGTCGCGAGACGGATCGGCCGCCCCTGCGCGCGCCGCACCAGATCAGCGACATTGTGGTCGAGGGCGGCGGCGTCGAGTGCGAGTACCGGTGCGTCGAGATCCGCGGCGCGCACCGCCGTGTCGAGTCCGCCCCAATACGTTTCCGGGTCGGCGACCCAGGGCTCAGTCGACGACGACATGCGACATCGTCTGGGTGATCAGGGCCTCGGTGAGGGATCGGACGACGGTGTCGTCGGCGGTGCTCAGATAGACCAGGGTGATCGCGAGGAGGGCGCCGATCATCACCGGTGCGATCTCGCCGACCGGAATCGCCCAGGAGACGCCCGCACGTTGGGCCGCCGCACGCAGCCCGCTGGCGCCGACGGCATAGAGGTTCTCGTACATCCGCTTCCCGTGCTGTCGCAGTTCCGGGTGGTTGTGTGCATAGATCCCCAACGCCACCGTTGCCTGCAGCCGGCCCGGGTCGGCCGTGAGCAGCGCGGAGAAGGCGTCGAGCTGGGTGCGCATGGTGGCTTCCATCAAGGCGATGCCGGCGCGCCCACCCGGGCCCGGTTCGGCGCTGACGGTCTCGAGCATGGCGTTGATGTCGCTCGGGACGGCGGTGTCCATGACCGCCCGCAGCAGCGCGGTCCGCGATTCGAAGGCGTAGTGGAAACTGGCCAGCGGCATGTCGGCGAAGGCGCAGATCCGTCGGGTTGTCGCGCCCTCCACACCGTGGTCGGCGATGACACGGTAGGCGGCCTCGACGAGCGCGCTGCGGCGTTCGATCACTGACATCCGGGCCAACGGCAGTCCACTTCCCTCCCGGCGCGCGCCCATGGTGCGCGGGTTGACGTGTTGTGGGGGACCACATTACCAACGCCGGCGCGGCAGGCCGCGCCGAACAGGGCCTACCCTGTGTCGGGTGAGCATGTCCCTTCCCATGACCGCCGGTGCACTGCTGAGCCGGGCCGCCGGGACACTGGGTGACCTCGGTGTCCGCGCCGCCGGTACCACCGTCGACCGCCTCGCCGCCGCCGGTGTCACCCCCGCCCGCGCGATCGGCGCCGACCGCGAGTCCATCTCGTTGCACGTCGCCGGATCGCCCCATCTGCACGACGGCGTCTTCGCCAACCCCGAGCCGCCGTCGCCGGCCCCCGACATCCCGTGGCGGGTGGCCGTGGACATGAGTCGCGGGCCCGGTCGGCCCGCCGGCGAGATCCGCGTCGACACACCCACGTTCGACGAGCAGGCGCGCCCACTCGCGGCAACCTGGCTCGGTCACGCATCGGTGCTCGTCGAGCTCGACGGCGCCCGCATTCTCACCGACCCGGTGTTCGCGAAACGGTGCTCGCCCAGTCAGCTGATCGGCCCGGCCCGGCTGCACCGCAGTCCGGTCACGGTCGCGGCGCTGCCGCCGCTCGATGTGGTGCTGATCAGCCATGACCACTACGACCATCTGGACCACCAGACGGTCACCGCGATCGCGGCGGCCCAGCCCGATGCCGTCTTCGTCGTGCCGCTCGGGGTGGCCGCGCACCTGATCACGTGGGGGATCGCCGAGCATCGCATCCGGCAGGCCGACCTCTGGGGGCACATCGATCTCACCACGAAATCCGGTGTGCCGCTGCACCTCACGGCGGGTCCGGCGCGCCACTTCTCGGGCCGGATGTTCACCCGCAATCTCACCCAGTGGGTGAGCTGGGCCGTCGTCGGCCCGGGCCACCGGACGTTCTTCTCCGGCGACACCGGCTACACCGAACGCCTCGCCGATCTCGGGGAACTGCTGGGGCCGTTCGATCTCACGCTGATCGCGGTCGGCGCCTACGACGAGCTCTGGCCCGACATCCACATCAACCCGGAGGAGGCCGTCGCCATCCACCGGATGGTGACCGCGGGTGCGGGCACCGACGCCGTGCTGATCCCGATCCACTGGGGGACGTTCTCGCTGGCCCGTCATCCCTGGGCGGAGCCGATCACCCGGCTGCTGCCGGCGGCCGGGCGCAACGCCACGACGGTGATGGTGCCGCAGCCGGGCGGCACCATCGATCTGACCCGGCGTGACGGCGCCGGGCTGATCGACGGCCGGTGGTGGGAGGCGTCGGCGTGAGCGACACGATCGGCGGGACCGATCTGGTGGCCGGACTCGGCGCCGACGAGGTCGCCCGGCGGGTGGCCGCGGGCCAGGTCAATACATTGCCGGACCGGTCGGGACGCACCGTCGGCGACATCATCCGTGCCAACGTCTTCACCCGTATCAATGCGATCCTCGGGGTGCTGTTCGTGATCGTCGCATCGACGGGCTCACTCATCAACGGCCTGTTCGGGCTGCTCATCGTGGCCAACAGCGGTATCGGCATCATTCAGGAGATCCGGGCCAAGCAGACCCTCGACCGGCTCGCGATCGTCGGGCAGACGCGGCCCAGGGTGCGTCGCGACGGGCAGGTGCGCGAGATCCCGCCCGACGAGGTCGTGCTCGGCGACATCATCGAGATCGGGGCGGGCGATCAGATCGTCGTCGACGGCGAGGTGGTCGAGACGCTGGTCCTCGACGTCGACGAGTCGCTGCTGACCGGGGAGGCCGACCCGATCGACAAGTCGCCCGGCGACCCGATCCTCTCGGGCAGCTTCGTGGTGTCCGGGTCGGGCGCCTACCGCGCCACCAAGGTCGGCGCCGACGCCTACGCCGCGCAGCTCGCCGCTGAGGCGTCGAAGTTCACGCTGGTGTCCTCGGAACTGCGGTCCGGTATCGACCAGATCCTCAGGGTGATCACCTGGCTGCTCATCCCGGCGGGCCTCCTGACCATCGTCAACCAGCTGTTCATCAGCCAGAACGGCCTGAGGCAGGCACTGCTGGGCATGGTCGCGGCGTTGGTGCCGATGGTTCCCGAAGGTCTGGTGCTGATGACCTCGATCGCCTTCGCGGTCGGGGTGGTCCGGCTGGGCCGGCGGCAGTGCCTGGTCAACGAGCTGCCCGCGATCGAGGGGTTGGCCCGGGTCAACGTCGTCTGCGCCGACAAGACCGGCACGCTCACCGAGAACGGGATGCGGCTGGCGGAGGTGCGGGCGGTCGGCGCCGCCGTCGAATCGGCCGAGACGGTGCTTGCGGCGCTCGCCGCCCATGACCGCGCACCCAACGCGAGCATCCTCGCCCTCACCGAGGCGTTCCCGGAGAGCCCCGACTGGCGCATCACCGCGATCGAGCCCTTCACCTCCGCCAAGAAGTGGAGTGGGATGTCCTTTGCCGACGCCGCCGGCACCGATCGCGGGAACTGGTTGATCGGGGCGCCCGACGTCCTGCTCGACGCCGAGAGCGACGCCGCGCGCCAGGCCGCTGATCTGGGCGCGACCGGCCTGCGCATCCTGCTGCTCGCCCGCACCGACGTGCCGGTGAACACCGAACCCGCCGCCGGGGCAGTCGCGCCAGGAGAGGTGATCCCCGTCGCGCTCGTCGTACTCGAGCAGCGGGTGCGTGCCGACGCCCGTGACACCCTCGACTACTTCGCCACCCAGCACGTCGACGTGAAGGTGATCTCCGGTGACAACGCCCGCTCGGTGGGTGCGGTCGCCGCGTCGCTGGGGCTGGGCTCCGCCGAGACCTCCGTCGACGCGCGAACCCTGCCCACCGACGCCGTCGACCTGGCCGCCGCCGTCGAGAACGGGACCACCTTCGGCCGGGTCCGTCCCGATCAGAAACGCGCGATGGTCAAGGCGCTGCAATCGCGCGGCGACACCGTGGCCATGACCGGCGACGGCGTCAACGACGTCCTCGCACTCAAGGACGCCGATATCGGGGTGGCGATGGGATCGGGATCGTCGGCGGCCCGCTCAGTGGCGCAGATCGTCTTGCTGGACAACAAGTTCGCCACTCTGCCCTATGTCGTGGGGGAGGGGCGGCGGGTGATCGGCAACATCGAGCGCGTCTCCAACCTGTTCCTGACCAAGACTGTCTACGCGGTGCTGCTCGCGCTGTTCGTGGGCATCGCGGGCGTGCTGGCCAAGATCTTCGGTTTCGAATCCCTCAGCTACCCGTTCCAGCCGATCCACGTGACGATCTCGGCGTGGTTCACCATCGGCATCCCGGCGTTCATCCTGTCGCTGGCGCCCAACAACGAGCGTGCCCGAACCGGTTTCGTGCGGCGCGTGCTGACCCAGGCCGTGCCCAACGGGACCATCGTCGGGCTCGCCGCGTTCATCACCTACCTCATCGTCAATCCGGGTGGCGCGGGAGCGAGCCTGGGCAGCAAGGATGCGGTGGAGCTCTCGCCCGCGCAGACCCAGGCCGCCACGGCCACCCTGATCTGCCTGATTGCGGTCGCCGTGTACGTGCTGGCCGTGGTGGCGCGCCCGTACACCTGGTGGAAAGTGGTGCTCCTCGCGGTGTCGGTGGGCGCCTACGTCCTCATCTTCGCCTGGCCGTGGACGCAGGATCTGTTCAAGCTCGACTCGGGCAATGGGTCGATGAACATCGTCGCCCTCATCGCCGCGGCCATCGGCATCGTGTGCGTCGAGATCACCGCGCAGGTGCTGCCGGGGGTGTATCCGGCCACGAAGCAACGGGGCTAAGGTGGTCACATGGATCTCAAGGGACTGGTCGACAAGGCCAAGGATGCACTGAAGAAGAACCCGTCGCTCATCGACAAGGGCGGCGACGCCGTGGACAAGGCGACCGGCAACAAGTACGCGAGCCAGGTCGACAAGGCGCAGGAAGCCGCGCACAAGGCGGTCGGCAACCCCGAGAACAAGCCGCCGCAGTAACCAGGACGCACCAGCCGGACATGGTGTCGGCGGCTCCCGGACTACCGTCCGGGGGCCGTCGTGCTGTGGGGGAGTGAGCGGTTAAGGTCTCTAGACCATGGCCAAGACGAGCGAACGCATCCAGGTTGGTATCTCGCCGGCGGCAACGTGGGCTGCGGCAACGGATCTGGATCGCTATTCCGAGTGGCTGACACTGCACGACGGCTGGCGGAGTCCGGTGCCGAGGCCGTCGGAGATCACCACGGGGACCACCGTGAGCTCGGTGGTGATCGCGAAGGGCACCCGGGTGCGCTTCGACTGGGTCATCGCCACGTTTGTCGAGGGGCGCGAGATCGCGCTGAGGGGCTCTGGCAAGGGGGGAATCAAGGCCAAGCTGGACCTCGCCGTCGCCCCGAGTGGCGCGGGCTCCACGATCACCTTCACCCTCGAGCTCGGTGGTCTGCCGATGATGGGCCCGCTGGGCAAGGCCGCGGTGATGGCCGTCGCCGGTGATCTGCGGGAGTCGCTGGCCGCCTTCGACCGGGTCTTCGGCTCGTGATCGCGCCGGCCCACAGGCGGCCGCCGGCGAACAGCCCGCAGGTTTCTTAGGATACCCTGTGATCTTGCTCCATGGGTTGGGTGCCGGTCGGGGTCGCGGTCACAATGGGGGACTATGACCTCCAATATTCGGACCGCGGTCCGCAACGCCGATCTCCTGTCGATGACCCGTACCGGCGGCATGGTCGCGGCGGCCGCGGCGGTGGGGTTCGCCACGGCGGCGTGCGGCGCCGACGACAGTGCCGCCACCGAACCCGCGGCGCAGTCCGGTGCGGCGAGCACCGAGGCCACCGGCGGTGGCGGTACCTATCGGGACGGCAACTACACCGCGACCGGCCACTACACGAGTCCCGGCGGCCCCCAGCAGATCGGTGTCACCGTCACCCTGGCCAACTCGCAGATCACCAAGGTGAGCCTGGACCGCAGTCACACGACGGGCACGTCCGCGGAATTCCAGGCCAAGTTCGCCAGTGGCATCGACGCGGAGGTCGTCGGCAAGAACATCGACGAGCTCGATGTGAGCAAGGTGTCCGGCTCGTCGCTGACGTCGGGCGGCTTCAACGACGCCATCGACCAGATCAAGGCGCAGGCCCAG
This sequence comes from Gordonia sp. (in: high G+C Gram-positive bacteria), assembly GCA_047605505.1. Classification (GTDB taxonomy): domain Bacteria; phylum Actinomycetota; class Actinomycetes; order Mycobacteriales; family Mycobacteriaceae; genus Gordonia. The sequence continues at coordinate 14,283 of JASGFO010000051.1, forward strand.
GGCTGACGTGGTCTCTCCCGCCCCGGCCGAAGCTGCGAGCTGGCGCTTTGCGGCGATCGGCACCGCATGGGAGATCACCTCGGCGCAGCCGTTGCCGACGGCCGTCCGCGCCGAGGTGGCCGGCGAGATCGACCGGATCGACCGCGTCTGGTCCCGGTTCCGCGACGATTCGGTGGTCACCGGGTTGGCCCGCACCGGTGGCCGCCACCGCGTCGACGCCGCCGATCGGCGGCTGCTGGACTGGTACCGCACGCTCGATGACCTCACCGATGGCGCGGTCACGCCGCTCGTCGGGCAGATCCTCGAGGACGCAGGCTATGACGCGGCGTATTCGCTGCGGCCCCGCGCGCAGATCACCTCCGTGCCGCGCTGGGATGATGTCATCGATTGGGACGCACCAGAACTTGCCATGAACCGACCGGCCTTGCTGGATGTGGGGGCGGCCGGCAAAGGCCACGCCGTCGACCGGGTCGCGGCCATCGTCGCCGACTGCTCGGACGAGTTCATCGTCGACGCCGGAGGCGACATGCTGATCTCGCCGCGGGCGACCCCGGTACGGATCGCACTGGAACATCCGGGGAATCCGGCGAAGGCGATCGGCGTCGTCGAGATGGCCGGCGGCGCGATCTGCGCGTCCGCGCCCAACCGCCGCACGTGGGCGCCGGACTGGCATCACATCGTCGACCCGCGGTCGGCGGCGCCGACGTGGGAGGTGCTGGCCACCTGGGCGATCGCCGACGACGCGATGACCGCTGACGGTCTCGCCACCGCACTGTTCTTCACCCCGGCGCCGGTGCTGCGGGCGCACTTCGGCCTGCCGTCCACCCGGGTGGGTATCGATCTGCGAACCCCGACCGGCACCGGTGCGCTGGGGCCGGTGGCTCCCGGCCCCGGAGCCGGATCCGGATTCCATCATGTGACGATCCGCCGCTCCGGCGCCGTCGAGCACACCGCCGTTCCCGGATTGGAGTTGTTTCTGTGACGCGCCTGCTCCCTCGTGGACTGACCATGCACCGGGCGGTTCTGGTCGCGCTCGGTGTGCTCGTGCTCGCAGCCGTGGTCGTCTCCGCCACCGACGACGAGTTCGTCTCGCGGCCCGAAGAATTGGTGCTCACCCTGCTGATCTCGATGGTCGTGAGCTACGCCGGGACCGCGGCGTGTGCGGCCGTGGTCCGGGTGCCGCCCGGAGCCGATTCGTGGGCGATCACGGGACTGATCCTGTTCTTCCTGATGCCGGGGGTCACCGACGCGGCGTCGGCGATGTCGGTGGGAATCGCGGCGGCCGCGGCGGCGGCCAGCAAGTATGTGATCGTGTGGCGGCGTCGGTTGATTCTCAATCCCGCTGTCGCCGGTGGGTTGGTGGCCTATGCCGTCGCCTACGCGGGGGTCTCGGTGGGTGGGGTGCCGTTGAGCTCGCCGACCTGGTGGATCGCGGCCGAGCCGCTGTTCTGGCCGATGCTCGTGGTGGGGATCGTGCTGGTGACGGTCTTGCGCGAATGGCTGCTGGTGGGTGCGTTTCTCGTCGCGACGCTGGTGACGGTCGGCGTCCTGGAGGCAACGACGGGTGGCCAGGACCTCACATTCGTCTTCGTCTCGGCGCCCACGATGTTCCTGGCGGCGGTGATGCTGCCGGAGCCGTTGACCTCACCCAACACCCGCCTGCATCGGATCGGCTATGCGGTGATCGTCGGGGTTCTCGCGAACTGGCAGCAGACCTTTGAGATCTCGAGTGCATACACCCTGGAGTTCGTGCCGCAGATCGCGTTGGGTGTTGGCTGCCTGTACGCGTTCGCGGTCTGGCTGATCGCCCGGCGGGGTGCGGGCCGCCTTCGGTTGGCGGTCACCGTCGATCAGATCGCCGACGGCACCTACCGCGTCATCGGCGTGGGCGGCGCACCGGTGTGGTTTCGGCCGGGTCAGTGGGCGCTGCTGTCGTCCCCGCGCTGGTCGGCGCCGGTGTGGGGACGGTCGCGCCGGGTCTTCTCGTATGTGAGCGCACCGGGCGGAGACCAGGTGGAGTTCGGATTCACCGGTGCGGCATCGGCTTTCAAGAAGGATCTGGTCTCCGGTCGGACCCGCCACCTGTATCTCGATGCCGTGGGCGGTGATTTCGTGCTGCCGCGCCGGGTGGGACAGCATCCCCTCGTCGTGATTGCCGGCGGCATCGGCATCACACCGTTCATGGCGATGATTCGGTCGGCGGGCGCAACCGATCTGTCCTGGTTGACCGTCGTCCAGGTGATCCGTGCGGCAGAACGGTCGGTCTACGCCGACGATCTCGCCGCGGCACGTGCTGTCGGTGCCCGCGTCGAGGTGATCGTCACGCCTGACGGCCGTGTTGCCCCCGATGCCCTCGCCGGAATGGTCGGCGCGCCGGGTTCGACGCGCTATTACCTGTCGGGCAGTCCCGATTTCGTCTCGCATACCGCGGCGGCAATCCGCAGCGCCGACCCGTCGACCCGAATCCGATTCTGGCGCATCCAGACCGACGCCTTCCTCGGCTACTGATCGGGCACATGCCCGCATCCGTACCGAGCGCCACCCGATCGTCACAGATAGTTTCCCACACGGCCCTGCTGCCAGTCGTAGTTGACGGCCAGGGAGTGGCATGGGTACATGAAGATGGTGCTCTCATCGCGATATGATGCGCGCGGTGGAATGAACAACATCTTTCTGCCATTGATCCACACGGCGCAGCCAGGCCACCAGAAATGACTCTCTCGGCTATGTGAGTCGTTGAAAAACGGGCCGTGGAGTACTCCCTTCCGTTTCAGGGGCTCGACGATAAACACCGGGTCGGCGATGGACCTGCGCGCTCCGAACACGGTCCAGGTGCCCCCGGAATCGCCCGCTATGACTGTCTTCGGGCCGATCCAGTCCGGTTCGGGGGGCTCCGTGTCGGGATGGGCGGTGTGGTACGGGCCGGTAAAGTAATACTGTGCCGACACACGGCCGGGAGCAATTCCCTGTCCCTCGCCAGTCACCGGATCCATGCTCTTCGGCATCCAGATCCGGATGGTGTACGTATCGATCCCGGACAGACGAGGTGCGAAGTGGATGTTCCCTGATATCGGCGGACTATTGATGAGGGCGGGGGCGGCCCACGCCGAGGGGATGGCCGCTGTGAGCCCCACGATGAGGGTGGCGGTCGTGAGCAGTACGGTGAGAGGTCGTCGTATCCGCGTCCGGGTGCGTCGCATGAGATTTCTCCTGTTGCTGGCGGGTGTGCTCGACGTAAGCGGGACGCTACGCAGACAGGAGTGCGGTGCACTGAGTAGTTGACTACTCGACTTCCGGGCACCGATCGCCTGGCGTGAGGTGCCGACGCCCCTGTGGGCCCCAAGCCACCACCACCGATTTGGCCCTGAGCTGCCGGTTCCCTACACTAGAGCGGTTGCCTGCGCATCTTGGCGTCAGAAGTCAGGTGCCTCGGCGATGAACAACTGCATAGTCGCGGCGTGCCGGTGAAGAGCCAAGGGCATGGGCGACGAGACATCAAGACAACTATCCACTTCGTGGAAGGCCCACCGCAGGTCAGGGGAGTAGTCCCCCGCATCGGCGCTGTATGGGAACCGCTACGAGAAAGGTTGACGGTCACCCATGACCATGACTGACCCGATCGCAGACTTTCTGACACGTCTGCGCAACGCCAACTCGGCGTACCACGACGAGGTGACGCTGCCCTCGTCGAAGCTCAAGGCGAACATCGCCGAGATCCTCAAGCGCGAGGGCTACATCACCGACTACCGCACCGAAGACGCGGAGGTTGGCAAGAACCTCGTCGTCACCCTCAAGTACGGCCCCTCCCGGGAACGCAGCATCGCTGGTCTGCGACGCGTCTCCAAGCCGGGTCTGCGGGTGTACGCCAAGTCCAACAACCTGCCCAAGGTGCTGGGCGGCCTCGGCGTGGCCATCATCTCCACGTCGTCGGGTCTGCTCACCGACCGCCAGGCAGCCAACCAGGGCGTGGGCGGCGAAGTCCTCGCCTACGTCTGGTAAGGGGAGGTAAGAGACATGTCGCGTATCGGTAAGAACCCGATCCAGATCCCCGCGGGCGTCACCGTCAGCATCGACGGCCAGACCGTCTCCGTGAAGGGCCCCAAGGGCGAGCTCTCCCACGAGGTCACCGCGCCGATCACGGTCGCGCAAGAAGGTGACACCATCGTGGTCACCCGCCCCAACGACGAGCGCCGCAACCGTGCCCTGCACGGCCTCAACCGGTCGCTGGTGAGCAACCTCGTCGAGGGGGTCACCGCCGGCTACACCCGCAAGATGGAGATCTTCGGCGTGGGCTACCGCGTTCAGGCCAAGGGTCGCGATCTCGAGTTCGCGCTCGGTTACAGCCACCCCGTGCCGATCGAGGCGCCCGAAGGCATCACCTTTGCCGTCGAGTCGCCCACCAAGTTCTCGGTGTCGGGTATCGACAAGCAGAAAGTCGGCCAGATCTCGGCGAACATCCGCCGCCTGCGTCGCCCGGATCCCTACAAGGGCAAGGGCATTCGTTACGAGGGTGAGCAGATCCGTCGCAAGGTCGGAAAGACGGGTAAGTAAGCCATGAGCAACACCGCAACCAAGACCACCCGTAAGCCCGTCGGCAAGGATGCCTCGACCCGCCGTCGCACCGCGACCGCGCGTCGGCATTTCCGCCTGCGCAAGAAGGTCGCCGGCACGCCCGCGCGTCCGCGCCTGGCCGTCAAGCGCTCCAGCCGCCACATCCACGTGCAGATCATCGACGACCAGGCCGGCAAGACACTCGCTGCCGCGTCGACCATCGAGGCCGACATCCGGGCCGCCGGCGGCGACAAGTCCGCACAGGCCGCCAAGGTCGGCGAGCTGATCGCCGCCCGCGCCAAGGCCGCCGGTGTCGAGGCCGTCGTCTTCGACCGTGGTGGCAAGGAGTACCACGGCCGGATCGCCGCGCTCGCCGACGCCGCCCGCGAGGGAGGCCTGAAGTTCTGATGATCAACCACAGCAATACCACCAAGACCGGAGGGAACCTCTGATGCCCGGACGTCAGCGTGACGGCGGAAACGGACCCGCCGGTAACGACAACAACAACAGCGGCGGCAACGACCGCCGCGGTGGCCGCGATCGTCGCGGCAACGACCGCGGTGGGCGCGGCGACGCCGAGCGCAACCAGCTCGAGCGCGTCGTCGCGATCAACCGCGTCTCCAAGGTCGTCAAGGGTGGCCGCCGCTTCTCCTTCACCGCGCTCGTGGTGGTCGGCGACGGCCAGGGCCTCGTCGGTGTCGGCTACGGCAAGGCCAAGGAAGTTCCCGCCGCCATCCAGAAGGGTGTCGAAGAGGCTCGCAAGAACTTCTTCCGCGTCCCGCTGATCGCCGGCACGGTGACCCACCCGGTCCAGGGTGAGGCCGCCGCCGGTGTCGTGATGCTGCGCCCGGCCAGCCCCGGTACCGGGGTGATCGCCGGTGGCGCGGTGCGTGCGGTGCTCGAATGCGCCGGCGTGCACGATGTGCTCGCCAAGAGCCTCGGCTCGGACAACGCGATCAATGTGGTCCACGCGACCGTCGCCGCGCTCAAGCAGCTGCAGCGCCCCGAAGAGGTCGCGGCCCGCCGTGGCCTCCCGATTGAAGACGTGGCGCCGGCCGGTATGCTCCGCGCCCGCGCCGGTCAGGGAGTGTAAGAGATGGCACAGCTGAAGATTACCCAGGTCAAGGGCACCATCGGTACCAAGAAGAACCAGCGTGACAGCCTGCGGACCCTCGG
>JASGFO010000052.1:0-19991 GCA_047605505.1 Gordonia sp. (in: high G+C Gram-positive bacteria)
GCCGACGGGGTCATCCCGGATGACCCGATCCTGCATGTGGGCGCCATGTGTTACGCGTCGGATACGACGGTGCTCGATTCGATCATCACCACTCACGGCCTGTCGTGGGGCATCGACCGGCTGTTCGCGGCCACCGTCAACCACTCGATGTGGTTTCACCGTGAGTTCCGCTTCGATGAGTGGATGCTCTACGCCACCCGGTCGCCCGTCGCGAGCGGTTCGCGGGGGATGGGCTCGGGCCGGTTCTGGATGCGCGACGGCACCCTGGCCACCTCGGTCGTGCAGGAGGCGTTGATCAGGTACTTTCCGCCGAAGCGCTGAGCGCCGCAGACGATCTCAGGCGACATTCCGGTCGGCGGCCGCGACGTCGACGAGGCGGCCACCGGGATCGATCACGATGATGACCGGCCCGAAGCGGTCGGTCGCGCGCTCGATGACGTCGCTGATCTGGGTGGGGTCGGCCGGGTCGGCGATGACCGCCCAGACATGGTCGCGGACGCCCGCGTCGAGGTAGGGGACGAGATCACGGGCGTAGGGGCCGGTGACGACGACATTGCGTTCGGCGCGGAGCATGCCGTCGACGATGGTGTGGGTGCGCAGGCCGCCGTCGGCGACGACGAGGACGGTGTCGGTGAAGGATCGTGTGTTCATGCACTCCATGACACCGTCGCCCGTTGGCAGCTGCCCGGGCGCGGCCTGGGAGTTGGCTGGGCGTCGGTCGGTTGCGGCCACAGATGACACGTGAGCGGATCGTCGCGTCAATAATTGTCGTGGCACTGCGCTCCGGTGTCATCTGTGGCGGTTTCCCGATCGCCGGCCCGAGGGTCTCGCCTACGCTCGTCTCATGCGGAAGCCGGATGCGGGTGCGCGGTGCCCCTGTACGTCGGGGTTGCCCTTCGGCGAATGCTGCGGGCCCATCCTGGCCGGGGACCGCCGGGCACCCACCGCGCAGGCGTTGATGCGGTCACGGTTCACCGCCTTCGCCGTCGGTGACGCCGACTACCTGCGCGTGAGCTGGCATCCGGCCAGCCGGCCGGCGCACCTGGACCTCGACGACACTCTCCGGTGGTACCGCCTCGACATTGAGTCCACCAGTGCGGGTGGACCTTTCGATTCTGCCGGCATCGTCGAGTTCACGGCCTATCACCGGTCGCCTGCCGGGCGCGGAACGCTGCACGAACGCAGCCGGTTCACCCGGCTCGACGGCCACTGGGTGTATCTGGACGGCGAGACGAGCTGACCCGCCGATCCCTCACTGTCCGGTCAGGCGCCGGCGGCGTGGGTGGTGATCCAGTCCACCAGTGGTGTCACCGCGCGCCAGTCGGCGCGGACCCGGTCGACGAACTCGGCGGAGTGGATGATGTCGGCGTAACCGTGGTCGCGGGTGGCGGTGAGCGATGTGTGCCGGAGGAGCGCGATGCGTGGATGATCGGCGCGCCAGCCGCGGGGTGCGGTCTTGAGGGTGTCGCCACCGATCGAGAAGCCGTCGTCGCCGAGCGTACGGACGATCCGGGCGAGCCCGGGACCGTGTAGATCGTCGTCGATGGCGGTGCGGATGGCGGCGAGCCGGCCGCCGGACGCGGCGTAGCAGCCACCGCCGACGAGGACACCCGGTGCGCCGATCTGGAGGTAGTAGCCGGTGGCCGGCCTCCTTGTGCGCCTCCCAGAACACCTTCGAGTTGTCGGCCTCGAGGTCGTCGTAGAAGTCGAGCGCCGCTTCCGGGAAGCCCTGGAACGTCATGAGCCGTTTCCTCGGTACCGGCCCGGCTCGGGCGCCATCACCCGGTCCTGCGCGATGAGACGGGCCAGATGCAGTTCGGCGGTCCGCCGTTCGACGGCGTCGACGTAGGGTGCGTCGACGTGGGGCCGGTAGACGAGCCGGTGGGCGACGATCTCGTCGAGCGTCCGGGGTTCGGCGAGGAACGCCAGCAGTCGCTCCTCACGTTCGACGATCCGGTGACGAAACCCCGCCAACCGCTTCCGGAACTCGGTGGCGCCGGCGACCACTCCCTTGTGGTGAAAGGTGCCGTACCAGCGGGCGTCGATGCTCCCGGCGAGGTCGAGGGAGGTCAAGAAGCTCTCGAGACTGGAACCGAGGTCGCCGTACATCGGGCCGAACGACGAGAGATCGATGTCGGCGACGTAGAAGAACCCGTCCGGTTCGATCACCAGGCCGCAATGTCCGGCGGTGTGTCCGGGCAGATGGATCACGGTTGCGGTGCGGTCCCCGAGGTCGAGCGTGAAGCCGTCGTCGATGCCGTCGACATTGTCGTGGGTCTCGGGCAGGTGGAAGGTCTCGACGAAGCTCGTGTGCAGTTGTTCGCGGGCGTCGGCGTCGAGGCCGTAGCCGTCGAGCAGCGCCTCCAGGGAGGCGACCGCCGGGCGGTCGAGGTGGTGGACGTAGCGCGGCACGTCGAAGAACCGGAGGCCGCCGATGTGGTCTTCGTGGGCGTGGCTGACCAGGACCGCGTCGACCGGGAGGTCGGTGCCGGCGAGGACCGCCTCCTGTACCGACAACGACGGGTCGACGAGCAGGTTGCGGTCGCTGCCGCGCACCAGGACGGAGTTCCCGTAGGGCAGCACGCCACCGTTGTCGGCGCGCAGGACCGTGACATTGCCGTAGGACTGTTCGGTGAACACGGATCTGTGTCTACCAGCAGTCGGGGCCGCCAACGGCGGTTTGGGCTCCGCGCGCACGTCGACCCGGTGCCCGTTCGGTCCGGCGTGCCCGGATCTGCCGACCCGGAGAAGTGTCGGTTGCCGGTTTTACCGCATGTTTACCCGCGGTGACCGCCTGGCCATGTCGGCAGGCTTATGGTCGGACATGCGTACACCGCTGTGGTGTTTCGTGTCCTGAGATGAAACACATCCCGTCTGCGGAGGTCTGACTTGTCACCAGAAGTCGAGGACGCCATCACTACGATGGGGTCTGTCAACAATGAGTTTTTCTATTGGATCTCCATCGCCTTGATGATGCTGATCCATGCCGGGTTCCTGGCCTACGAGGTCGGCGCCTCGCGATCGAAGAACGTGCTGGCCACCGCGATGAAGAACCTGCTCGCGTTCGCCACGATCGTGGCGTCGTTCTATTTCGTCGGCTGGTTCCTCTACAACGCGATGCCCAGCGGCTTCATCGAGTTCAACGATGCGGCCAAGGCGGCACTCCCGTGGAGCGACAACATGGGTCCCAACGTCGAGGATTCCGCCAGCGGGATCTTCTGGGGCGCGTTCGCTCTCTTTGCCGCGACAACCGGGTCGATCATGTCCGGCGCGGTCCTCGAGCGTGTACGGACCAGCGGATTCCTGATCCTCACCGTGCTGGTGGGTTCGGTGGTCTGGATCATCGGCGCGGCCTGGGGATGGCACGGTGCCGGGTGGATGCTCACCAAGCTCGGTTTCCACGATGCGGGCGCGGCGGGCTGCGTGCACATGATTGCGGGATTTGCGACGTTGGGGGTCCTGCTCAATCTCGGTCCGCGCATCGGGCGGTTCCTGCCCGATGGCAAGGCGGTCACCATCCGACCCCATAACCTGCCGTTGACGATGCTGGGTCTGATGCTCATCTTCACCGGGTTCTTCGGCTTCCTGATGGGTTGCGTGATCTACAGCGGCACCGGCTACGCCACGATCTACGGCAGCCCGACGACGTTGTCGGCGTTCGCGTTCAACACGCTGATGGGTCTGGCCGGCGGCATCATCGGTGCGTACGTGACCTCCCGCGGGGAACCGTTCTGGACGATCTCCGGTGGACTCGCCGGGGTGATCGGCGTGGCGTCGGGCATGGATCTGTACCACCCGGCACTCGCCTTCATCCTCGCGCTCGTCGCCGGCGCGCTGATCCCGTATATCGGGAAGCTGTTGGAGAAGGTCAAGATCGACGACGTCGTCGGCGCGGTCGCGGTGCACGGCGGCATCGGGTTGTACTCGGTGGTCGTCGCGGGCATCTTCCTGTCCGGCTACCCCAACACCGACGGCAATCCCTCGGTGTCGCTGTGGGGGCAGTTGGTCGGCGCGGTGACCTTTGCCGCACTTGGATTCTTCCCCGCCTATCTGGTGTCCTTCGGCCTCAAGAAGGTCAACATGCTGCGTATCCCGCCGCAGGTGGAGGAGCAGGGTCTGGATCTGGCCGAGGTCCCGGCAACGCCCTATCCCGAGGGCATCCCGATCACCGGCACCCATATCACCGGCGAGATCGTCGCGGTGACAGTAGAGGAAGTGAAGTAGATGTTCAGTCCCATTGATTCTTACGACGGCGCCTCGGTGGTCTTCACCTTCGGTGGATTCTCGGTCGGCGTCTGGATCGTGTTCATCCTGTCGGTCGCCCTGTTCATCGGGTTCTTCGTCCGGATGATCCAGCACGAGAACCACGCCTACAAGGCGATCATCGAGAATGAGCCGATCGACAAGGGCCCGGTGGCCGAGGGCGAACCGACCGTGTACTGATTCGCGATCAACACCCATACTCGGGCAGACCCACCGCCGTTTCGGCGGTGGGTCTGCCGTCGTGCCCTGTCATGGCTCAACAATCGTGCGGCTCGGACAAGAACCATCGTGGTTTCATCTCTGGCCGACCGGCACAGTTCGAGTAGCGTCGGAAGGCGTGTGGAATGACCGTTGCAGCTGCCAGTGCTGCCTGAATCCGAAAGCGGCGCTGGCGATCTCGCACTGTATCTAGCGCGACCAGATTCGGTCGCGCCGAGGCGTCATCTGCACCGACCTTGACAGTCGACGGGTCGGATGCCGCCGCGCGCGTCCCGATTCTTCCTGTCATCGCCCCCTGCGTGCAGCAGGCGTTTCCTCCTTTCTCACACCACTGTTGGAGTTTTCCCATGCCCAGGTTCCTGTCGAATTTCGACAACCTCATCCTCAACACCGACACCTACAAGCACTCCCATTGGAATCTGTACCCGCCAGGCACCGAGTACGTGTCGAGCTACATCGAGTCCCGGGGTGGGCCGTTCCCGGCACACCTGTTCGTCGGGCTGCAGGCGTTCCTCAAGAAGCATCTGCTTCGACCGATCACCATCGACGACATCGACGAGGCAGAGATCGTCACTCGCCAGCACGAGATCCCGTTCAATAGAGACGGCTGGCTCGGCATCGTCAACGAGCACGGCGGGTTCCTGCCCGTCGAGATCGAGGCGGTTCCCGAGGGAACAGTCCTGCCGAACCGCAACGTGCTGGTGCAGGTGGTCAATACGGACCCCAGATACCACTGGGCCACCAGCTTCTTCGAGACGGCGCTCCTGCGCGCGGTCTGGTACCCGACGTCGGTGGCGACCACGAGCTGGATTGCCAAACAACTCATCCGGGAAGCCCTGGAGAAGACCTCTGATCACCCCGAGATCCTGCGGGATGTGTTGCAGGACTACGGCGCCCGCGGTGTCAGCTCCCAGGAGTCGGCGGCGCTGGGTGGGTTGGCGCACTTGATCAACTTCCGCCAGACCAACACCATCTCCGGGTCGCTCGCGGCGACTCGCTACTACAACGCGCTCCGTCCGGCGATCTCCCAACCGAACTCCGAGCACACCACCGTCACCGCCTGGGGCCGCAACAACGAGGCCGCCGCACACGCCAATCTGATCGAGCAGTACAAGGGATGGCCCTTCGTGGTAGCGGTCTCCGACTCCTACGATCTGGACAATGCGGTGCGCCAGATCTTCGGCTCCGAGCTCAAGCAGCAGGTGATCGACTCCGGCAGCACCATCCTGGTGCGCCCGGACTCGGGGGACCCGGCGACTGTCATCTCCGACACCATCGAAGGCCTCATCGATGCCTTCGGCGCGGAGACGAACTCCAAGGGGTACAAGGTGCTTCCCGACCACGTGCGGGCCGCGCAGGGCGATGGGCTGACCATCGAGTCGCTCAAGCAGATCTATCGTGAACTCGACCGCCGCGGCCTGGCGGCCGACAACATCTATCTCGGTATGGGCGGTGGTCTGCTGCAGTACATCAACCGTGACTCGCTGGCGTTCGCGCAGAAGGCGAGTGCGGCGCGGATCAACGGCGAGTGGGTCGACGTCTACAAGGAACCCAAGACCGACACGGGCAAACGGTCCAAGCGCGGCCGGCTGGCCTTGGTGTATCGCGACGGCGAATACCGGACCGTGCGCCGGGAGGAGGCCGCCGAAGGGGAGAATCTGCTGCGACCGGTGTATCGAGACGGCAAGCTGCTGGTGAACCACAATTTCGAAGACCTGATCGCACGTGGTGAGCGGTCGGTTCCACGCTCGTACTACGGGCCCGTCCTCGATGATGTCGGCGCTGGTGGCCTGCACGGTGAACAGGGAGACACCGCCGCTGAGTCGGTGCCGCGTCTGTCGGCCTGATCGGCGCGAATCTGGCGGCGGGAGCATCGCGGGTGCTTCCGCCGCCGGCCCGTCGGCGGCCGTTCGCCGCGCGGGCGGCACCCATCCGCATATCGACCTCGCATATCGACCTCCGGACGCTCATGAACATCCCTGTCACTGTCAACCATTCACCCGATGCCGTGCTGCGCCGCAGCCATGGCATCGTCCTGGCCCTGGATGTGCCGACGCCAGACCTGGTACGCACGGTTGTCGCAGCCACCGCCGCCGTCGAGGGTGTCGTCGGCTACAAGCTCGGGCCCGGTATCGCGCTCGATCTCGGGTTGTCCGAAGCATCGCCGTGGATCGGAAACCTGCGCGAGGTGTTCGCCGACATCGCTGCCCGGGGCGAGACCGCGATCGTGGTGTCGATGTCACCGCTGTTCTTCGTCGAACGCCTCGTCCGATGGGGTGTTCGGCACGTTTACGCGAGCCGCAACCCGATTGGCGAGCCGTTCGACGCGTCGCATGTGCTCGCCGACGTCGACAAGATCGACATCGTTGAACGGTATGCCACGGCAGGCAGTTTCGATCGCGCGCGGGTGGTCGCCTACGGCGACTCCTACACCGACGTCCCGCTGTTCGGCAGTGGGATCGCCTCGGTGTCGGTCAACGGCACCGAGGCCGTCGAGGCGCTGGCCGCGCAACGCTATCGTGGCGAGAACCTCTGGGAGGCCTACACGCTCGGCCGCGGCTTGGTGTCTGGCTAGCCTGGGTAGCGTGCGGTTCGGGATCCTGATCTTCGATGACGTGGAGGTGCTCGACGCGTGCGGGCCCTTCGAGGTCTTCTGCGTTGCGGCGCGGCTTCGCGCACGGGAGATGCCCGAGGACTCGGTCACGGTGACGCTCGTCTCCGCCTACCCGGACCGCGCAGTCGTCGTCGCCCGTGGTGGTCTGCGACTGACCGCCGACGTCACCATTGCCGATGCCCCCGAGTTCGACGTCCTCGTCGTGCCCGGCGGTGTGACCACCGAGGTCGAGCGGGATCGTGCGGTGATCGCGTGGATCGCCGCACGTGCCACGACGCCGACGGTCGCGTCCGTGTGCACCGGTGCATTCCTGCTCGCGGCGGCCGGGATTCTCCGTAGCGGCCCGGTCACCACGCATTGGGAAGATCAGGCCGAGCTCGTCGCTCGCCATCCGCGCCTCACCGTCGTCGACGGTCCGCGCTGGGTGCGGCAGGGGAGTGTGTACACCTCCGCGGGCATCTCCGCGGGACTCGACCTCGCCCTGCACCTGGTCGGGCTGATCGATCGAAGCCTTCCGCCGCGCGTCGCCCGCCAGATGGACTATGCGTGGCAGGAGCGGGGTGGGGAGTAGCGCGCGGTGCAGGCTATCGACGCACTCCGTTGGATGAGTCTCCTGCTTCATGTTGGTCACGGGCGGAGTGCTTGACGCCGCGTCAGTCGAGCTCCCACTCCTTGTGCAGGATTGCGAGGAGATCCGCGTGTCGGGTCGCAAGCACCGCGGGGGTCCATTCGTCGGGTGTGAGGTCGAATGCCGACGCGCGCAGTCCGTCGCCTCTCTCGATCGCTGCGCGAGTGCGGTCTCCTGCACTCCTATGGCGACGGCTATCGGACCCCCCTTTGCACGGTCAACGACTGTGACCGTGGTGTTCTCCGGGTTGTCGTCGATGTCGGGCAGCAGGCTGAGCGCGTCGCGGATCATGTCCGGGATCTGGTCGAGGTGGCGCGTGCGGTGTAGCTGCTCATTCAGTTGCTCCGACCTGCGCTCGCCGGCGCTGCTCAGGACGCTTCAATTGTGCCCTCGGTGAGACTCGAACTCACACTGTACGGGTTTTGAATCCGTTGCCTCTGCCAATTGGGCTACGAGGGCGCGCGACCTCCGGCCGCAGCAGCCCAGTCTAGATGATCAGCCGATCGGGCCGCCAGCCGGTACTCTCCCTGACATCGCTTGTTGTTCGGAGACGGGCGAGGCCCGCGGGTTTTCCCAGGTCAGGCACTCGGTGTGGAGGAGGGACTGGTGACAGTGACAGATGAGGCCCCGGCGATGCCGGGCGATCAGCGGACGACGCACAAGGTGCTCGTCGCCGAGGACGACTCGCTGATCCGGATGGATCTGATCGAGATGCTCCGCGAGGAGGGCTATCAGGTGGTGGGGGAGGCGCCCAACGGGCAGGCGGCCGTCGACCTCGCCGAGAGCCTGCACCCGGATCTTGTGATCATGGACATCAAGATGCCGGTGCGCGACGGCATCGACGCGGCGGCGGAGATCGCGCGCAAGCGCCTGGCCCCGGTGGTGATGCTGACCGCGTTCAGTCAGCGCGACTTCATCGACAAAGCCCGTGACGCGGGTGCGATGGCGTATCTGGTGAAGCCGTTCACCAAGGCCGATCTGGTCCCGGCGATCGAGGTCGCCGTCAGCCGCTACCAGGAGTTGCGGACGCTGGAGCGGGAAGTCACGACGATGCAGGAGCGGCTGGAGACCCGCAAGCTCGTCGAACGCGCCAAGGGGTTGCTGATGGAGAAGCAGGCGTTGACCGAGCCCGAGGCGTTCAAGTGGATCCAGCGCGCGGCGATGGATCGTCGGACCACGATGAAGGCGGTCGCGCAGGTGGTGGTGGAGACGCTGGGACCCGGCGCCTGAGAGGTTCAGCGTTAAATCTGAGAAAACTCGGCGTGCGGTCAGCTGCGCAGTTCCGTCGGAACCGTCGCGCCGGTCGTTCGATCGGTCTATGTTTCCTGCGAGGGTCTATCCGGTAGACCTCTCGACCCACCTGGGCCGACGAGCGAAGTGAGAGGCATAAGTATGCGACGTCGCATGACGACAGCGGCTATCGCGCTGACATTGACGGGAGTCTTGGCCGTCTCGGCGTGTAGTAGCAAATCCACAGATTCTGAGTCCCCGCTCAGCATTGCCCCGCTGTCTCAGATCGATCTGAACGGCAACGAGGTTCCGGCACAGTCCGGGGGAACGCCGCTCGATCCGGGCGCCGCGATCAATGCGGTGTGCCCCGGGACGACGATCGGCTTCGCCGGCGCCGAGACCGGCCCCAACGCGAACCTCGGTCTGAACATCCTGCGCGGGGCGCGCCTCGCGATCGACAAATTCAACAAGGCCAACCCGAAGTGCCAGATCAAGCTCAAGGACTTCGACACCGAGGGCGAGCCGCAGAAGGCCACCGGTGTGGCCACACAGATCGTCAACGACGACAGCATCGTCGGCCTGCTCGGCCCGGCGTTCTCCGGGGAGACCAAGGCCACCGGCGGCACCTTCGCCCAGGCCGGCCTGTTGTCGGTGACGGCGTCGGCCACCAACCCGACGCTCACCGAGAACGGCTGGCGGACGTTCTTCCGCGGCCTCGCCAACGACGCCGTGCAGGGCCCCGCGATCGCCAAGTACCTGACCGGAAAACTCGGCAAGCAGAAGGTCTGTGTGATCCGCGACGACAGCGAGTACGGTCTGGGCCTGGCCCAGCAGGTCACCGAATCCCTGGGCCCGAACGCGGTCGCGTCGTGCTCGGCGGAGGTGAAGACCGGTCAGACCGACTTCCAGGCGGTGGTCAACCAGATCACCCAGGCGAGCCCCGACGCCGTCTTCTACTCCGGCTACTACGCCGAGGCCGCGCCGTTCGCCAAGCAGCTCAAGGAGAAGGCACCCGACGTGCTGTTCGCCTCGGGCGACGGCGCCAACGATCCCAAGCTGCTCGAGCTCGCGGGCTCGAGTGTCGAGGGGGCCATCCTGTCCTGCCCGTGTGGTCCGGCCGAGGGTGATTTCGCCACCGAATACCAGTCGTTCAACAACGCCGCCCCGGGTGTCTACTCGGTCGAGGCCTACGACCTGGCGTCGATCCTCATGAAGGGCATCGCCGAAGGGCATCGGACCCGGGCGTCCCTGCTGAGCTTCGTGCGCAGCTACTCCGGCGACGGTCTGGCCCGCCACTACCAGTGGACGTCGAAGGGCGAGTTGACCACGTCGCTGATCTGGGCCTACCAGGTCAAGTAATCGAAACAGCACAGCCACCGGGTGTGTCCGGCCTACGGGCAGGGCGCATCCGGTGGTTCGTGTGGGGGAAGCACTGAAGGGCATCCATGATCGACATCGCAGTGGCCGGGTCGACGGCTCTGGCGTCCAATATCAGCTTCAACGTCCATTCGCTGGTCGACGGCTTCTGGGGCCTCACCATCGAAGGACTGGCCTACGGCAGCATCTACGCGCTGGTCGCCGTGGGATACACACTGGTCTACGGTGTGCTGCGCCTGATCAACTTCGCACATTCCGAGGTGTTCATGCTCGGCATGTTCGGCCAGTACATCGGATTGTTGATCCTCGGATTCAGTCCGGCCGGTGACGCCTACGACGAGGGCACCATGCTGACGGTCCTCTACCTCCTGGTCGCCGGGCTGATCGGGATGGCGGTGTCGGGCACGGCTGCCGTCGGCGTCGAGTTCATCGCCTACCGGCCACTGCGCCGCCGTAATGCGAAACCCCTGGCCTTCCTCATCAGTGCGATCGGCCTGTCGTTCGTCCTGCAGGAGATCGTCCACTATGTGCTGCCGCGTCTGCCGATCGAGCCGCAGCTCGGCGGTCCGAGCGGACAGCCGGCGATCACGTTGGTCGAGCCGGTCGAGGAGTTCTCGCTCTTCGGCAACGCGGTCACCAACGTGACCCTGGTGATCGTCGTGGCGGCCCTGGTGCTCGGCGTCGGCACCGACGCCTTCGTCAACCGCACCAAACTGGGTCGCGGCATCCGCTCGGTCGCCCAGGACCCGGAGGCGGCGCTGCTGATGGGCGTCTCGCGCGAGCGCGTCATCATGGTCACCTTCCTCCTCGGCGGGCTCCTGGCCGGTGCGGCCGCCCTGCTCTACACCCTCCGCGTGCCCACCGGAATCCTCTACTACGGCGGCTTTCTCCTCGGGATCAAGGCATTCTGCGCCGCGGTCCTCGGCGGCATCGGCAATGTGCGCGGCGCATTGCTGGGAGGGCTGTTCCTTGGTGTCATGGAGAACTACGGCGCAGCGGTATTCGGCAACCAGTGGAAGGATGTGGTCGCGTTCGTCCTGCTCATCGCGGTTCTGATGTTCCGACCCACCGGCATCCTGGGTGAGAAGCTAGGGAAGGCACGCGTATGACGACGCCAGCAGAATTGCCGAAGTCCGACGACTCGGCTCGTCGACGCGGCATCGGTGATGCCGTGCGGACGTGGTGGGACGGACTGTCCCGCCCCCAACAGTGGCTGGTCGGTGTTCCGGTCTTTGCGTTCGTGGCGTTCCTGCCGGTCTGGAATCCACCGTTCATCACCACGCCCGCCACCAGTTTCGCGATCGTCATGGCGACCTTCGCCATGACGGCGTTGATCGCGATCGGGCTCAACGTCGTGGTCGGCCAGACCGGATTGCTGGACCTGGGTTACGTGGGCTTCTACGCGGTCGGCGCCTACGTCGTCGGCCTGCTCACCAGCCCCAAGAGTCCGCTGTGGGACAGTGCCGACCACGGCTTCTTCTCCGGTCCCTGGGCCTGGCTGGCCTGCGTCCCGTTGGCGATCGTGATCACCGCGATCACCGGGGTCATCCTGGGTACGCCGACCCTCCGGGTGCGCGGTGACTACCTGGCGATCGTGACCCTGGGCTTCGGCGAGATCGTCCGGCTCCTCGCCGACAACCTCACCGAGTTCACCGGCGGACCGTCGGGTCTGCAGGATCTGCTCTACCCGGAGATCTTCCGCAGCGACGAGAACCCGACCGGTGTCTTCTCCAAGTCCAACATCGGCTCCTCCACGAGCTACGGCGTCTGGTGGTTCTGGCTCGCGCTGCTGCTGGTGATCATCGCGCTGCTCGTGGTCGGCAATCTGGAACGCAGCCGGGTCGGCCGGGCCTGGGTGGCCATCCGGGAGGACGAGGACGCCGCCGAGATCATGGGCGTGCCGACCTTCAAGTACAAGCTGTGGGCGTTCATCATCGGCGCGGGCATCGGTGGCCTGTCCGGGGCCGTATACGCCGGTCAGGTCCAGTACGTCGACCCGAAGGCGTTCACCGTCATCAACTCGATGCTGTTCCTGTGTGCGGTCGTGCTCGGTGGTCAGGGCAACAAGCTCGGCGTCGTCGTCGGGGCCTTCCTCATCGTGTACCTGCCCGCCCGGGTGCAGGGCGTCTACGTCGGGGACGTCTCGTTGGGCGAGTTCAAGTACCTGTTCTTCGGCATCGCCCTGGTCGCCATGATGATCTTCCGGCCGCAGGGACTGTTCCCGGCGCGGGCCCGGCTCATCGCGTTCGGCAGGCGGATCTATGCTGCCGTCCACCGCCGACCCGCCACCGCCAGTGAGGAGGTCCGCGCATGACGCACCACCACCCCGACCCCCGCAAACCCTTCGGCCGCGGTGCACCGCGCGATCCCGATGACACCGTGCAGATCCCGCGGATCGTCGATGATCCGGAAGCGACGACGGTGATCGATCCGATCGTGGTCGACCCCGCGTTGGCCGACCCGGCGGTGGTCGCGCAGGTCGTCGCCCCCGACCGGGACATCGCCACCGCCGCGGGCGAGGCGCTGCTGTCGGTGTCCGGGCTGACCGTCGAGTTCGGTGGATTGGCGGCTCTCGACGACGTCACCTTCGACATCAAGCGCGGAGAGATCCTGGGGCTGATCGGCCCCAACGGCGCGGGCAAAACCACCTGCTTCAATGCGATCACCGGGGTGTACCGGCCCACCCGCGGCACCGTTACCTTCGACGGTCGGCCGTTGGGGCGCACCAAGCGGCACGAGATCACCCGGCTCGGCATCGCGCGCACCTTCCAGAATGTGCGGCTGTGGGGTGAGATGACGGCGTTGGAGAATGTCGTCGTCGGCACCGATGCCCGCCACCAGACCTCGGTGTGGGGCGGGATCTTCCGTACCCCGCGGCATTTCCGCGAGGAGCACGACGCCGTCGACCGGGGCATGGCCCTGCTGGAGTTCGTCGGTGTCGGTCATCGCGCCGCGGAGAAGGCGTCGAATCTGCCGTACGGCGATCAACGCCGCCTCGAGATCGCCCGGGCGTTGGCCACCGAACCGAAACTCCTGTGCCTGGACGAGCCCGCCGCCGGATTCAACCCGCGCGAGAAGGACGCCCTGATGGCGCTCATCCAGAAGATCCGCGACGACGGCTACACGGTCCTGCTCATCGAGCACGACATGCGCCTGGTGATGGGTGTGACCGACCGTATCGTGGTGCTGGAGTTCGGGCGCAAGATCGCCGACGGCGCACCTGCCGAAGTCCGTGACAATCCCGCCGTGATCGCGGCATACCTGGGGGTTCCCGATGACCACATCGACCAGATCGTCTGAACGGCGACCGGAGCCGTCGGATTCCTCGACGGTGCTCGAGATCAAGGACGTGGTGGTGCACTACGGCCGTATCCAGGCACTGCACGGCATCAGCCTGCGCGTGGGGCAGGGCGAGCTGGTCACCCTGCTCGGCGCCAACGGGGCCGGCAAGTCGACCACGATGCGCGGTATCTCGGGTCTGAACAAGCTCACCTCCGGCGAAATCTACTTCGAGGGCGAGCTGATCAATCGGCTCGCGCCGCATGAACGGGTCAAACGGGGCATCATCCAGGTGCCGGAGGGGCGTCGGGTCTTTCCCGGCATGACGGTCCTGGAGAACCTCGACATGGGCTGTTATGGCCGCAAGTTCAGCTCGCGAGCGGCCTACAACGAGGCGTTGGAGCAGGTCTTCGTGCTGTTCCCGCGGCTGGCCGAACGGCGCAAGCAGTACGGCGGCACCATGAGCGGCGGCGAACAGCAGATGGTCGCGATCGGCCGTGCACTCATGGCCCGGCCCCGCCTGCTGCTGCTCGACGAGCCGTCGATGGGCTTGGCGCCCATGGTGATCGCGCAGATCTTCGCGATCATCGCCACGATCAACGCCGAGGGCACCACCATCTTGATGGTCGAGCAGAACGCGCAGCAGGCGTTGAGCCGCTCCGACCGCGGCTACATCCTCGAGACCGGCACCATCACCAAGACGGGGCTCGGCCGGGACCTGTTGGTCGACGACGCGGTGCGTGAGGCCTACCTGGGGGTGGCCTGAGCGCATTCCCGCGCAGCGCCGCCGAGGGTGTCGGGACCGCTCACTAGACTCATCCCCGTGAGTCCCGCGCAGAGTTCCCCGACCGATCCGGCACACCGGCCGCTGCTGATGTTGCTCGACGGGCATTCGCTGGCCTACCGGGCGTTCTACGCGCTGCCCGCGGAGAACTTCCGGACCGCGACCGGACAGGTCACCAACGCCGTGTACGGGTTCACCTCGATGCTGATCAACCTGCTGCGCGACGAGCAGCCCACCCACATCGCGGCGGCCTTCGACGTCTCTCGCCAGACCTTCCGCGCCGAGATGTACCCCGAGTACAAGGCCCAGCGGTCGAAGTCGCCCGACGAGTTCCGCGGGCAGGTCGAGCTGACCAAGGAGGTTCTCGACGCGCTCGGCATCACCGCCCTGGCGATCGAGGGCTACGAGGCCGACGACATCATCGCGACCCTCGCCACCCAGGCCGAGGCCGAGGGCTTCCGGGTCCTCATCGTCACCGGCGACCGCGACTCGCTGCAGCTCGTCGACGAGGCGGTGACCGTGCTCTATCCCAAGCGTGGCGTGTCGGAACTGACGCGCTTCACCCCCGACGAGGTCGAGAAGAAGTACGGACTCACCCCGACGCAATATCCCGACTACGCGGCCTTGCGCGGTGACCCGAGCGACAACCTCCCCGGCATCCCGGGCGTCGGGGAGAAGACCGCGTCGAAGTGGATCCGGCAGTACGGATCGCTCGCCGGGCTGGTCGACCACGTCGATCAGGTGAAGGGCAAGGTCGGTGATGCATTGCGTGCCAATCTGGCGTCGGTGCAGACCAATCGGCAGCTCACCGAGCTCATCCGCGACATGACGCTGCCGGCGGGCCCGCATGACCTCGCGATGACCGGCTGGGATCGCAATCGGATCCACCAGCTTTTCGACGACCTCGAGTTCCGGGTGCTGCGGGAGCGGCTGTTCACCACGCTCAGCTCGGCCGAGCCGGAGGCGGAAGCCGGCTTCGATCTCGACGGCGCGGTGCTGGGCACCGGCGAGGTCGCGGCGTGGCTCGCCGCGCACGCTGGCTCCGGGCGCAGTGGGCTGACCATCACGGCACCGCACGTGGTGGTCGGTGCCGACGTCACCGGTATCGCGATCGCCGCGGCCGACGGTGTCTCCGCCTACGTCGACGCCACCGTGCTCGATCCGGCCGACGAGAAAGCCCTGGGGGAGTGGCTCGCCGACCCCGACCGGCCCAAGGCGCTGCACGAGACCAAGTGGGCCATCCACGCGTTGCGCTCACGCGGCTGGACCCTCGCAGGCGTCACCAGCGACACGGCCCTCGCGGCCTACCTCGTGCGCCCCGGGCAGCGCTCCTTCGATCTCGACGATCTCGCCGTCCGCTTCCTGCGCCGCGAGTTGCGCGCCGACGACGGCAGCAGCGACGATCCGCAACTGTCGCTGCTCGACGCCGACGGCGGGCTCTCCGACCAGGCCGAGCGGCACATGCTGGAGGCGCGGGCGGTCACCGAGCTCGCCGACGTCCTCGACGACGAACTCGACAACATCGCCTCGCGCCACCTACTCACGACGATGGAGTTGCCGCTGCTGTTCGTGCTCGCCGATCTGGAGGCCGCGGGCATCGCCGTCGACGCCGAGCATTTCGGTGAGCTCGAGGCGCAGTTCGCCGATCGCATCCGCACCGCGGCCAGCGCCGCCTATGAAGTGATCGGTGAGCAGATCAACCTCGGCTCGCCCAAACAGTTGCAGACGGTCCTGTTCGACACGCTCGAGATGCCGAAGACCAAGAAGACCAAGACCGGCTACACCACCGATGCCGACGCCCTGCAGACACTGTTCGAGAAGACCGAGCATCCGTTCCTGGCGCATCTGCTCGAGCACCGCGACGCCACCCGGCTCAAGGTCACCGTCGACGGTCTGCTCAAGTCGGTGGCCGACGACGGGCGAATCCACACCACTTTCAACCAGACCGTCGCCGCGACCGGTCGGCTCTCCTCCACCGAACCCAACCTGCAGAACATCCCGGTGCGCACCGACGCGGGCCGCAAGATCCGGCACGGCTTCGTGGTGGATTCCGGCGCCGGCTTCGAGACGCTGATGACCGCCGACTACAGCCAGATCGAGATGCGGATCATGGCGCACCTGTCCGGCGATGAAGGGCTCATCGAGGCCTTCAACTCGGGGGAAGACCTGCACAACTTCGTCGGGTCCCGTGCCTTCGGGGTGCCGATCGACGCGGTGACCACCGAGATGCGGCATCGGGTGAAAGCCATGTCCTACGGACTCGCGTACGGGCTCAGTGCCTTTGGACTCGCGAATCAGCTGCGGATCTCGCGGGACGAGGCCAAGGAACAGATGGAGGCGTACTTCGAGCGCTTCGGTGGGGTGCGGGACTATCTGCGTGATGTGGTCGCGCAGGCGCGGCGGGAGGAGTACACGGCCACCCTGATGGGCCGGCGCCGCTACCTGCCCGACCTCAACAGCGACAACTGGCAACGCCGCCAGGCCGCTGAGCGGATGGCGCTCAACGCCCCCATCCAGGGCAGTGCCGCCGACATCATCAAGGTGGCCATGATCAATGTCGCGCGACGCCTCGATGCGGAGGGATTACAGTCACGGATATTGCTCCAGGTGCACGACGAGCTCGTCGTCGAGGTCGCCGGCGGCGAGCGCGAGCAGGCCGAGCACGTGGTCCGCGAAGAGATGGTCGCGGCGATCGACCTGTCCGTGCCGTTGGAGGTGTCGGTCGGGTTCGGCCGGTCCTGGGACGACGCCGCCCACTGAACCGCAGGCCACCGAAACGCTGCCCACCGAGATCAGCGCCCACCGAGAGGACTACGAGCCCGTGGACACCTACCCGATCCCCCCACCACCACCGCGTCCGGCGTGGCTGGTACCGGTGCTCGTCGTCGTCCTGATCGGATCGCTCGCCCTGGCCGGCACGGTCGCGTGGCTGCTGGTGACGAGCAGCGGCAGCAGCAGCGACGAGGCCGATCCCGCAGCCCAGACCGGTGCGGTGACCCAGGCGCCGGTCGCTGCGGCGCCGACCGTCACGGTGCCGCCGACGGTGACCGCTGCCCCGCAGCCCACCGTCACGGTCACCCAGACCCCGGCACCCACGGTCACCCAGACCCCGGAACCCACGGTCACGGCAACACCCGAAGCGGCCGGCGGGCAGTGGTACGCGCAGTTCGGCGCGTTCAATGTCTACGAGAACGCGGTCGAGCGCCGCGGACAGCACTACGGGTCCCAGATCGTGCCCGGCTCGCAGGTCGGATTGGCGGTGAACTACGTCGTCGTCCGGCCGACGAGCTCACAGGCGGAGGCCGCGCAGGTCTGCAGCAACTTCGCGGCCGATGCCTGCTACGTGGCGCACTCGGTGGGGTGAGGGCACGCCGTCCGGAGTGGTCCGCATCTGGCAGCATCGGCGGGATGAACACGAGTACCCGCCACCGGATCGGGGTCCTGACCGGCGACGGGATCGGCGCCGAGATCGTGCCGGTCGCGACGGCCGTCACCGACGCCGCCGGGACCCGCGAGGGAGTCGGATTCGATTGGCAGTCACTGCCCTTCGGGCGCTCGGCGATCACCGAACACGGCAGCGCCATCCCCGCGTCGACGTTGTCGGCGCTCGACGATCTGGGCATCTGGATCGCCGGACCGCATGACAACGCGGGTTATCCCGCGGCCCACCGCGACGGACCGCCACCCGGTGCGGTGTTGCGCAAGCACTTCGGTCTGTCTGCGAATCTGCGCCCGGCCCACGCATTTTCCGGGGTGGCCGCGACCGCGCCGGAGATCGATGTCCTCATCGTCCGCGAGAACTCCGAAGGCCTCTACGCCGACCGCAACATGGCCGTCGGCTCGGGGGAGTTCATGCCGACACCCGACGTCGCCCTGGCCGTCGGGCTCATCACCCGGGCCGCATCCGAGCGGATCGCCCATCAGGCGTGCCGGCTCGCGGCCGGGCGTTCGGGACGGGTGACCATCGTGCACAAGGCGAACGTGCTGCGCCTGTCCACCGGGTTGTTCCGGGACGTGTGCCGCGAGGTCGCCGCGCACTACCCCGGCCTCGTCGTCGACGAGAAGCACGTCGACGCGATGGCCGCACTGCTGGTCCGTCGCCCCGCCGATTTCGATGTCCTGGTCACCGAGAATCTCTTCGGCGACATCCTCTCCGACCTCGCGGGCGAACTCGCCGGGTCGCTCGGACTGGCCGGGTCGGTCAACTGCTCGGACCGCCAGGTGATGGCGCAGGCCGCGCACGGCGCAGCCCCCGACATCGCCGGGCAGGGGATCGCGAACCCGGTGGCGATCGTGGTGTCGACGGCCATGGCACTGCGCTGGTGGGGACTCCGTATCGACGACGAGCGGCTCGGACGCGTGGCCGACCGGATCGACGCGGCGGTGGCCGCAACCCTGGCCGACGGGGTGCGCACACCGGATCTCGGCGGTGCGGCGTCGACGTCGGAGATGGGCGCGGCGCTCGTGGCGCGGGTGTTGCAGGGGGAGCAGCGCTCGTAGTTCGGCCAACGCGCCACCCGACCGCTTTCACAGGTTCGGTGTCCCACCAACCGCTTTGCGTGTCTAACGGATACCGTGAGGACCGGCCGTTGTGGACATCCGAGGAGGTAGCCGGTGAGTCTGGAGCCGAACGCGGCCTTCGCGGGCTATCGGGTCATCAGGACTCTCGGGAGCGGCGGCATGGGGCGGGTCTACCTCGTCGAGCATCCGCACCTCGGTCGTCTCGAGGCCCTCAAGACCATCTCCATCGCGCACGGCGGCGACCCCCAGTTCACCGAGCGGTTCATCCGGGAGGCGCGGACCGCCGCGTCACTCAAGCACGCCGGCATCGTCACGATCTACCACTACGGCATCGACGGCGAGACCCCCTGGTTCACCATGGACTTCGTCGAGGGGCACGACCTCTCGGCGCGGCCGCCGCTCTCGGGACCGGAGCTGGCGGCCGTCGTCAGCCGTTCCGCGGATGCTCTCGATCACGCCCACCGCCGCGACATCGTCCACCGCGACATCAAACCCGCCAACATCATGATCACCCGCGACGAGGACACCGCCGCCCTCGACCGGGTGGTCGTGATGGACTTCGGTATTGCCCGACTCATCTCGGGCGCGGCGCTGACGGAAACGTCGACGTTCATCGGGACCGTCCAGTACGCGGCACCCGAGGTGCTCGGCGGGCAGTCGGCGACGCCCCGCGCCGACCAGTACTCGCTCGCCTCGACGGCGTTCGAGCTCGCCACCGGCCGGCGGCCGTTCAGCGCCGAACACCCCGGCGCCCTCGCCGTCGCCAAGCTCCGCACACCGCCGCTGCTGCCGTCCCAGGTGTCGGCGGCATTCGCGCCGCTGGATGGGTGCATGACCCGCGCCCTCGCGGCGGACCCCGCACGGCGGTACTCGTGCTGTGGTGACTTCGCCCGCGCCTTCGCGACAGCGCTGGCCCGGGTCCCCGCCACCGCACGCCCGCCCACCGGCTCGACGACCGCGTCGACCCGCTCGGACGAGACCCCGACGTCGGCCCAGACCACCCGCGTTCCGCCGGTGGCGCCGATCGCTGCGGTCGGCCGCCCGTCGCCGACGCCGCCGCCGACGCGGGAACACAC
>JASGFO010000053.1:0-19624 GCA_047605505.1 Gordonia sp. (in: high G+C Gram-positive bacteria)
CGCCCGCGCCGGTCGCACCGACCGCATACCCGGACGGATTGACCGTGCGGGAGGTCGAGGGCTCGGGCTCATCGCCCGGGGGCTGTCCAACCGGCAGTTGGCCGGCGAGCTCGTGGTGAGCATGAGTACCGTCAAGACCCACATCAACCACATTCTCGCGAAGACCGCCTGCGACTCCCGTGCCGCACTGGTCAGTGATGCCTACACCCGCCAGCTCATCTGAGCGCGGCCTGAGGTGAGGGGAACGGATGCAGCCGTGTAATGTATCGCGCGGCAGGCATCCTTTAACGAGCCGTCCGGTGAGGCGGAGAAGGAGGTCGACGTTGACTGATGTTCCCGACGAGGCGGCATCGCCGGAGGCGGCGAAGCCAGCAGCCGGCCGGGTGCTTCTCGACGCGGCGGACGTGGCGCGCATCATCGCCCGCGTCGCCCATCAGGTGATCGAGAAGACCGCTCTGGACAGTCCCGCCGCACCTCACGTCGTTCTCATCGGGATTCCCACGCGCGGAACAAGTCTCGCTCAGCGTCTGGGTGCCAAGATCAACGAGTTCGCGGGCACCCGGGTGCCGGTCGGCTACCTGGACATCACCCTGTACCGCGACGATCTGCGCGACAAGCCGCACCGGGCCCTCGAACGGACGATGGTGCCCGCGGGCGGCGTCGACAACGCGATCGTCATCCTCGTCGACGACGTGCTCTACTCCGGCCGCACGGTCCGCGCGGCCCTCGATGCGCTGCGTGATCTGGGGCGGCCCGCGGCGGTGCAGCTGGCGGTCCTCGTCGATCGTGGGCATCGTGAGCTGCCGCTGCGCGCCGACTATGTCGGCAAGAACATCCCGACCGCCCGGGAGGAGAAGGTGGCCGTCCACCTCGTCGAGCACGATGGTGTGGACGAGGTTGTCCTGAGCTCGGGGCGGGGCGCCTGATGCGGCATTTGCTGTCGACGACAGACCTGAGCCGCGAGGTGGCCACGGAACTGCTCGACGAGGCCGAGCGCTTCGAACAGGCACTCACCGGGCGTGAGGTACGCAAACTCCCGACGTTGCGGGGCCGCACCGTGATGACGGTGTTCTACGAGAACTCCACGCGGACCCGGGTGTCCTTCGAGGTCGCCGGCAAGTGGATGAGCGCGGACGTGATCAACGTGTCGGCGTCGAGCTCGTCGGTGAACAAGGGCGAATCATTGCGGGATACCGCCAAGACCCTGCGCGCCGCGGGGGCCGACGCGCTGATCGTGCGCCATCCGGCGTCGGGCGCGGCCCAGCAGATCGCGGCCTGGACCACCGACGCCGACGGCGACGGCCCGGCCGTGGTCAACGCGGGCGACGGCACGCACGAGCATCCCACTCAGGCGTTGCTGGACGCGCTCACGGTGCGGCAGCGTCTCGGTGGGCTCGAGGGTCGGCGGATCGGGCTGGTCGGCGACATCCTGCATTCCCGGGTGGCGCGATCGAATGCCCATCTGCTCTCGACCCTCGGCGCCGAGGTGGTGCTCATCGCCCCGCCGACGCTGCTGCCGGTGGGTGTCGAGACGTGGCCGGTGACCGTGTCGGGTGCCCTCGACGCGGAGCTGCCTGCCCTCGACGCCGTGATGATGCTGCGGGTGCAGGCCGAACGCATGACCGGCGGGTTCTTCCCCAGTGCGCGCGAGTACTCGGTCCGGTTCGGGCTCAACGAGCGCCGTCTGGCGATGCTGGCCGACGATGCCGTGGTGTTGCACCCCGGGCCGATGCTGCGCGGCATGGAGATCGGTTTCTCGGTGGCCGACGCCCCGCAGGCGACGGTCCTCGATCAGGTGCGCAACGGGGTGCACGTCCGCATGGCGGTGCTGTTCCGGTTGCTGGTCGGCTCCGATTCGGCGGGGCGAACCCGGTGACCGGGGATCGCAACCGGGCGAACGCGGTGACGCGGAATACCACACCGAGACCAGGAGGAAGTGCCCAGTGACTGCGCCGGTAACCGGATCCGTACTGATCACCGATGTCCGCCCTTACGGGGAGGGTGATCCGGTCGACGTTCTCGTCGTCGACGGGATGATCGCTGAGATCGGTCGGGAGCTGTCGGCGCCGGACACTGTCGCGACCCTCGACGGTGGTGGCGTGATCATGCTGCCGGGTTTCGTCGACCTGCATACGCATCTGCGTGAGCCGGGCCGGGAGGACACCGAGACGATCCGCACCGGCTCGCTGGCCGCGGCGCGCGGCGGCTATACCGCGGTGTTCGCGATGGCCAACACGGACCCGGTTGCCGACAATGCCGCCATCACCGACCTGGTGTGGCGGATCGGCCGGGAGATCGGTGTGGTCGACGTGCACCCGGTCGGCGCGGTCACCGTCGGTCTGGCGGGGGATCGGCTCGCCGAGATGGGCATGATGGCCGCGGGGGCGGCCGGGGTCCGGGTGTTCAGCGACGACGGCCGGTGTGTCGATGACCCGTTGATCATGCGCCGGGCGCTCGAGTACGCGAAGGGGCTCGATGTGCTGATCGCCCAGCATGCCGAGGAGCCCCGGCTGACCGTGGGGGCGGTCGCCCACGAGGGTGCGACCGCGGCGCGATTGGGGCTCACCGGCTGGCCGCGGGCGGCGGAGGAGTCGATCGTGGTCCGTGACGCACTTTTGGCCCGGGACGCCGGTGCCCGCGT
Source organism: Gordonia sp. (in: high G+C Gram-positive bacteria) (assembly GCA_047605505.1). GTDB lineage: Bacteria > Actinomycetota > Actinomycetes > Mycobacteriales > Mycobacteriaceae > Gordonia. The sequence goes on from JASGFO010000053.1 coordinate 2,642, forward strand.
GCACATCTGCCATGCCTCCACCGAGGGTACCGTCGAACTGTTGACATGGGCCAAGGCGCAAGGGATCTCGATCACCGCCGAGGTGACGCCGCATCATCTGCTGCTCAACGACGAGCGGTTGGCCACCTATGACGCGGTCAACAAGGTCAATCCGCCACTGCGTGAGCCACGCGACAATGTGGCGCTGCGGGCCGCGTTGGCGGAGGGGATCATCGACTGCGTCGCCACCGACCATGCGCCGCATGCGGCGCAGGACAAGTGCTGCGAGTTCGCCCACGCCAAGCCCGGCATGCTCGGGCTGGAGACGGCACTGCCGATCGTGGTGGAGACGATGGTCACACCTGGTCTGATGGGGTGGCGCGGGGTGGCCCGGGTGATGAGCGAGCGGCCTGCGCAGATCGCGGGGCTGCCGGATCAGGGCCGGCCGATCGCTGTCGGCGAGCCGGCGAACCTGGCGCTCGTCGACCCGGACCGGTCGTGGGTGGTGCGGGGCGCGCGGCTGGCGAGCCTGTCGGAGAACACGCCGTATGAGTCGATGACCATGCCGGCGACGGTCACGGCGACGCTGTTGCGGGGCGTCCTGACGGCCAGGGCGAGCGTAGCGACGGGGAATGACGGGGCGAGCGCAGCGACGGGGAATGACGGGGCGAGCGCAGCGACGGGGGAGTGCCGGTGAGTTCCAACATGCTGTTCGATCTGATCATCGCCATCGTGATTCTCGGGGCCTGGCTGATCCTTGCGGCGCTCATCGTGCGTGGCTGGCGCAATCGTGGGCATCGTCAGACTGATGTGGTCGGGGAGATCCCGGCGGTGCCGGCCGATGTCGGCGACGAGTTTCTGGGGCCCGATACGGGGCTCTACCTCGGTGCGACGCTGGCGCCGAGCTGGCAGAACCGCATTGCGGTCGGTGATTTCGGTGATCGCGCGGCCGCGGCTTTGTCCGGTCATGATGCCGGGATCTTGATCACGCGGTCGGGGGCGAGTCAGATCTGGATTCCGCGGGCGTCGTTGACGGCGGTGCGGACCGAGCGTGGACATGCGGGAAAGGTGATGAGCCGGGACGGGGTGATCGTGTTCCGGTGGCTGCTGCCCAACGGAACCGAGGTGGACTCGGGTTTCCGGGCCGACGACAAATCGATCTATGCGCGGTGGATCGCGGAATACGAGCCACGTGACCGTGACCCGGAGGTGTCGAGTGCCCCGGCGGTTCCCGACGAACAGAGGAAAGATCAATGACCCCAGCGGTTCTGGTTCTCGAGAATGGCCAGGTGTTCTCCGGTAGGGCCTATGGTGCGGTGGGGGAGACCCTCGGCGAGGCCGTGTTCTGCACGGCGATGACCGGCTATCAGGAGACGCTCACCGACCCCAGCTATCACCGCCAGATCGTGGTCGCGACCGCGCCGCAGATCGGCAATACCGGCTGGAACGATGAGGACGGTGAATCCACCGGCAGCGCCGGCAGCGACGCGACCCCCGGTGACTCCGGCAAGATCTGGGTGGCCGGCTACGCGGTCCGCAATCCCACCCGGCGTGTATCGAACTGGCGCGCGACGGGATCCCTCGAGGAGCAACTCGTCCGGCAGGGCGTGGTCGGCATCTCGGGGATCGACACCCGTGCGGTGGTCCGCGTCCTGCGGGACGTCGGGTCGATGAAGGCGGGGGTGTTCTCGGGTGACGCCGTGGCGTCGGGCACCGACGTGTTGGTCGACCGGGTGCGGGCACAGGCGTCGATGAAGGGCGCCGACCTGGCCGGTGAGGTCAGCACCGGTGCCGGTTATCTCGTCTCTCCACCGCGAGATAGCCGGTTCACCGTCGCCGCCATCGATCTCGGCATCAAGACCAATACGCCCCGGATGTTCGCCGACCGCGGGGTCGCGGTGCATGTGCTGCCTGCCGGTTCGACGTTCGAGCAGCTCACCGCACTCCGACCGGACGGTGTGTTCTTGTCCAACGGACCCGGTGATCCGGCGACCGCGGACGGCGCGGTCGAGCTGACCCGCCAGGTCCTCGGTGCCGATCTCCCCCTGTTCGGGATCTGTTTCGGCAATCAGATCCTGGGCCGGGCGCTGGGCCGGGGCACGTACAAGATGCGCTTCGGGCATCGGGGGATCAACATCCCGGTGATCGACGCGGCCACCGGCAAGGTGTCCATCACTGCGCAGAATCACGGCTTCGCCCTGGACGGGGAGGCCGGCGAGGAGTTCGCCACCGACTTCGGTCGCGCCCGCGTGAGCCACGTGTGCGCCAACGACGGCACCGTCGAGGGTGTCGAACTGCTGTCCGGCCGGGCGTTCTCGGTGCAATACCATCCCGAGGCCGCGGCCGGCCCGCACGACGCCGCGTATCTGTTCGACAAGTTCGTCGCTCTCCTGGAAGGAAGCAAGGCCTGATGCCGCGCCGTAGTGACCTCTCCCACGTCTTGGTCATCGGCTCTGGGCCGATCGTCATCGGCCAGGCTTGCGAATTCGACTACTCGGGCACCCAGGCGTGCCGTGTCCTCAAATCCGAGGGGCTGCGGGTCTCGCTGGTGAACTCCAACCCGGCGACGATCATGACCGACCCGGAGTTCGCCGACGCCACCTACATCGAGCCGATCACCCCCGAATACGTCGAGAAGGTCATCGAGGCCGAACGCGACGCCGGCCACCCGATCGACGCCGTGCTGGCCACGCTCGGTGGCCAGACGGCCCTCAACACGGCTGTGGCGCTGCATGACCGGGGATCGTTGGCGAAGTACGGCATCGAGCTGATCGGCGCCGATTTCGATGCCATCCAGCGGGGCGAGGACCGGCAGATGTTCAAGGACATCGTCGCCTCCGTCGGTGGTGAGAGCGCCCGCTCGCGGGTGTGCCACACGATGGCCGAGGTCCGCGACACCGTGGCCGAACTCGGCTTCCCGGTGGTCGTGCGGCCGTCGTTCACGATGGGTGGTCTGGGTTCGGGGATGGCCTATGACGAGGCCGACCTCGAACGGATCGCGGGAGGCGGTCTCGCGGCCTCGCCGACGGCGAACGTCCTCATCGAGGAGTCGATCCTCGGCTGGAAGGAATACGAACTCGAACTGATGCGTGATCACCGCGACAACGTGGTGGTGATCTGTTCCATCGAGAACGTCGACCCGGTGGGGGTGCACACCGGTGACTCGGTGACCGTCGCCCCGGCGATGACCCTGACCGACCGCGAATACCAGCGGATGCGGGATCTGTCGATCGCGATCCTGCGCGAGGTCGGCGTGGACACCGGTGGCTGCAACATCCAGTTCGCCCAGGATCCGCGCGACGGCCGGCTCGTCGTCATCGAGATGAACCCGCGGGTGTCGCGGTCTTCGGCGCTGGCGTCGAAGGCCACCGGATTCCCGATCGCCAAGATCGCGGCGAAACTCGCGATCGGCTACAGCCTCGACGAAATCGTCAACGACATCACCAAGGAGACGCCGGCCTGCTTCGAGCCGACGCTCGACTACGTCGTCGTCAAGGCACCGAGATTCGCGTTCGAGAAGTTCCCCGGCGCCGACGACACGCTCACCACCACGATGAAGTCGGTGGGCGAGGCGATGAGCCTGGGTCGCAGCTTCGCCGAGGCCCTGGGCAAGGTGATGCGCTCGCTGGAGACCAAGGCGGCCGGATTCTGGACCGAGCCGGCCCGGCCCGATCCCGCCTCGCTCGACCTCGACGCACTGTTGACATCCCTGTCCACGCCGAAGGACGGCCGATTGTACGGGGTGATGCTGGCCTTCGAGGCCGGCGCGTCGGTCGAGCAGGTCTACGAGGCGACGGCCATCGACCCGTGGTTCCTCGCCGAGATCGAGGCGATCGGCCGGCTGGGCGCACAGGTCCGGGATGCTCCGGAACTGACCGCGGAACTGCTGCGTGAGGCCAAGTCGAACGGCTTTTCCGACCGCCAGATCGCCGCACTGCGCACCGATGTCGCCGACGAGGCGGCGGTGCGGGCGCAGCGCGCGGAGTTGGGGGTGCGGCCGGTCTACAAGACCGTCGACACCTGTGCCGCCGAGTTCGCGGCGAAGACCCCGTATCACTATTCGACCTATGAACTCGATCCCGCCGCGACCAGCGAGGTCGCCCCTCAGGCCGAGCGGCCCAAGGTGCTCATCCTGGGTTCGGGTCCCAACCGCATCGGGCAGGGCATCGAGTTCGACTACTCGTGTGTGCACGCGGCACTGACACTCAGTGACGCCGGGTACGAGACGGTGATGGTCAACTGCAACCCGGAGACCGTCTCCACCGACTACGACACCGCCGACCGCCTCTACTTCGAGCCGCTCACCTTCGAGGACGTGCTGGAAGTGTATGCGGCAGAAGCAGAATCGGGCACCGTCGCCGGTGTCATCGTGCAACTGGGCGGGCAGACGCCGCTGGGCCTCGCGCACCGGCTGGAGGCGGCGGGCGTGCCGATCGTGGGGACCTCCCCGGCGGCGATCGACCTCGCCGAGGACCGTGGCGAGTTCGGCAAGGTCCTCACCACGGCCGGACTGCCCGCACCCGCGTTCGGCACCGCGACCAGCTTCGCGGAGGCGCGTGACACCGCCGCCCGGATCGGCTACCCCGTCCTGGTCCGGCCGTCGTACGTGCTCGGTGGGCGGGGCATGGAGATCGTCTACGACGAGAAGTCACTCGCCGATTACATCTCCCGCGCCACCGAACTCACCCCCGATCACCCCGTGCTCGTGGACCGGTTCCTCGAGGACGCCGTCGAGATCGACGTCGACGCGCTCTGCGATGGCGAGGAGGTCTATCTCGGCGGGATCATGGAGCACATCGAGGAGGCCGGTATCCACTCCGGTGACTCGGCGTGCGCTCTGCCGCCGGTCACCCTCGGCCGCTCGGACCTGGAGATGGTGCGGGCATCCACGACGGCCCTCGCCCAGGGCATCGGGGTGCGCGGCCTGCTCAATGTCCAGTACGCGCTCAAGGACGATGTTCTCTATGTGCTGGAAGCCAATCCGCGAGCGAGCCGGACGGTGCCGTTCGTCTCCAAGGCCACCGCGGTGCCCCTGGCCAAGGCGTGCGCGCGGGTCATGTTGGGCACGTCGATCGCCGACCTGCGGACGCAGGGTCTGCTCGCGGCGACCGGAGACGGCGGCGATCTCCCGCTGGACGCGCCGATCGCGGTGAAGGAGGCGGTGCTGCCGTTCAATCGGTTCCGCCGATTCGACGGTACCGGCGTCGACACGCTGCTGAGTCCCGAGATGAAGTCCACCGGCGAGGTGATGGGCATCGACGCCGACTTCGGCCGGGCGTTCGCGAAGTCGCAGACCGCCGCGTACGGATCGCTGCCCGTCGAGGGCGCGGTCTTCGTCTCGGTCGCCAACAAGGACAAGCGCGCACTGCTGTTCCCGGTCAAACACCTCGCCGATCTCGGATTCACCATCCTCGCCACCGAGGGAACCGCGGATGTACTGCGGCGCAATGGCATTGACGCCACCACCGTCCGCAAGCACTTCGAGGCCGAGCCCGGCGAGCGCACCATCCTCGACGCGATCGGGGAGGGCCGGGTCGCGATGGTGATCAACACCCCGTACGGCCAGTCCGGTCCCCGGGTCGACGGCTACGAGATCCGCAGTGCCGCGGTGTTCGCGGGTATCCCGTGCATCACGACGGTGCAGGGGGCGAGCGCCGCGGTCCAGGGGATCGAGGCGGCCCGCAACGAACAGATGGGGGTGCGGTCGCTGCAACGTCGGCACACCGAACTCGCCGGCGAACAGTGCTGATGGGCACCGAATCAGGGTTCGGGGCGCGCCACCTCGCCGCGGTGGGTGTCCGGGGCCGGCTGTGTGCGGGCATCGACCCGCACCCCGAACTCCTTGACCGCTGGGGCTTGATGGTCGACGCCGACGGTCTCGCCGCCTTCGCCGACATCTGCGTGGCGGCGTTCGGCCCCGTCGCCGCCGTGGTCAAGCCGCAGGTGGCGTTCTTCGAACCGTTCGGTGCCGCCGGGTTCACCGTGCTCCAGCGGGTGATCGCGGGTTGCCGGGACGCCGGCGCGCTGGTCCTGTCCGACGCCAAACGCGGCGACATCGGTTCCACCATGGCCGCGTACGCGCGCGCCTGGCTCGACGACGCCTCACCGCTGGTCTCCGACGCGGTGACGGTGTCGCCGTATCTCGGGTTCGGCTCGCTGCGCCCGGCCGTGGAGACCGCGCGGCCCGCCGCCCGGGGCGCGTTCGTGTTGGCCCGGACGTCGAACCCGGAGGGCGCCGACGTCCAGTTGGGCGCCGTGGGGACACGCTCGGTCGCCCAGACGATCGTCGACGCGGCGGCCGCCGAGAACGCCGATGGTTCGGGCACCGTGGGCCTCGTGGTCGGCGCGACCCGGCAGCACGGCCTGACACTGGCCGATCTGCGCGGTCCGATCCTCGCACCGGGCCTGGGTGCCCAGGGTGCCACGCCGGCCGATCTCCCCGAGATCTTCGCCGAGGCGGACCGGCGCTGGGTGCTGCCCGCGAGCTCCCGGGGCCTGCTGCGCCACGGCCCCGACATCGCCGCACTGCAGGCGGAATTCGGCAGGGTGCGCGATGAGGTCGAGTCGGCGTTGCGGTAGCGGAGCCGGACCCAGCGCCGGACTGACCTGTCGGGTGCTTTCCGATTGCCGCACGACCCCCGTGGCTGTGCTCATCGTCGGATACACACCATCACCCACATCCCAGCCCGGGTGGTGGCTGTGGCGCGGGCGCCGAGTGCGCGTCGATCAACGTCCGACCATCCGCGCATACTGGTCATCAACGACGTTCCGCCGCCGCGCCAACACCGTCAGGACGCCGTGGGCGTCGGGTCCGGTGATCTCGTCGGGAACGGCGAGATCGGCCAGGCTGTTGAGGAGTTCCTCGACCCTGGCGGCGTCCTCCGTGTGCTTCATGCCGCCATTTTAGAGGCACTGAAGTTCGATATATGAGAGGTATCTGAGAATTATTCATCGGATCAGTGACGACCACCTGGGCACATGGAGATGCTGACGATGTCGAGCCAGAGCATCTGACGCGCGACTGCGTGGGCTGTGTGTGTCGGCTTCGGCGACACTCCGACACGCGCCGAAGTCTCGATCACCACCGGATGGCTGCCGCCGGTGTGAGTGCCCGCCCTGCGGGCGGGTCGGCAAGTGTCGCGACCGCCGCCCCGCGTCGTCGCCCGATGCTGCTGACCTGCGGCTTCGTCGGATGATCGACGACGACGGCCGGCGCTGCGCCCCACGGGGAAGGCGTGCGATCGGCGCGTCGGCCATGTCCTTACAACACCGGTGACCACGACTTTCGAGGGGGTGGCACTCGCAAATGGCTGCTCGCGTCGGTACGGTCGCATTCGCCGCCCTCAAATCGGCCCAGTGACTGGTCAGACCCGCAATGACAGTCACGGTCGCCGACGGCGACCACCACCGTCCGCCTGAGTGCGGGCGATGACAGACCCCCACAGTGAAGACACGAAAGACGGAGGAACCCGTGGTGCTTCCCCAGTTGACAGACGAGCAGCGGAAGGCTGCGTTGGAGAAGGCCGCTACCGCCCGCCGAGTACGCGCCGAGCTCAAAGAGCGTCTCAAGCGTGGTGGCACCGACCTGAAACAGGTGCTCAAGGATGCCGAGGAGGATGAGATCCTCGGCAAGATGAAGGTCTCGGCGTTGCTCGAGGCCCTGCCCAAGGTCGGCAAGGTCAAGGCCCAGGAGATCATGACCGAGCTCGAGATCGCTCCGACGCGGCGCCTGCGCGGCCTCGGCGATCGTCAGCGCAAGGCGCTGCTCGAGCGGTTCAGCTCCTGACCGGCGACACCGGGCACGGTCACGTGACGGGTACGCCGCCCACACCGCCGAGGGGTCGACTGGTAGTTCTGGTCGGCCCCTCGGCCGTCGGGAAGTCGACCGTCGTCGCCCGTGTTCGCGAGCTCGTCGACGACCTGTGGTTCTCGGTGTCGGCGACGACCCGGGATCCGCGGCCCGGCGAGGTGCACGGCCGTGACTACTACTTTGTGTCCCGCGCCGAGTTCGACGCCATGATCGCTGCCGGAGACCTCCTCGAGTGGGCCGACATCCATGGCGGCCTGCAGCGGTCGGGGACCCCTCGCAGACCCGTCGAGGACGCCCTGATCACCGGGGCGCCGGTCTTGCTGGAGGTCGATCTCGTCGGCGCCCGCAACGTCAAGAAGGCGCTGCCCGAGGCGATCACCGTGTTCCTGGCGCCGCCGAGTTGGGACGAGCTGGTGGCCCGGCTCACCGGCCGTGGGACCGAGGACGCCGCAGCCGTGGCCCGGCGGCTGGCCACCGCGCGCACCGAAATGGCCGCCCAGGACGAGTTCGACCACGTCGTGGTCAACACGCAAGTCGACTCGGCCGCCGACGAATTGGTATCCTTGCTGGTCGGAACCGGGCGCGCGGGCGACTGCGACACCACGGCCGCCCCACACCCACGACCATCACCGCAGGAGTTCGCGTGAGCACCCAGACCAACTTCGATGTCACCGAGATCGCCGATGCACCGGCCTACGACACCCCCCTCGGCATCACCAATCCGCCCATCGACGACCTCCTCGAGCGCGCCTCGTCGAAGTACGCGCTGGTGATCTACGCGGCCAAGCGCGCCCGACAGATCAACGACTACTACAACCAGCTCGGCGACGGCATCCTCCAGTACGTCGGCCCGCTCGTCGAGCCCGGACTGCAGGAAAAGCCGCTGTCCATCGCGATGCGCGAGATCCACTCCGACCTCCTCGAGCACACCGAAGGCGAATGAGCGGGTCTCGCCGCCGATGAGCGCATCGACGCCGCCCCGTGCCCCCCGTCGCATCCTCGTCGGGGTCGGTGGGGGCATCGCGGCCTACAAGGTCTGTTCCCTGATTCGTCACTTCACCGAATCCGGCGACGACGTCACCGTGGTCCCGACCGAATCCGCCCTGCGGTTCGTCGGCGCGGCCACCTTTGAGGCGCTCTCGGGTCACCCCGTCAGCACCGAGGTCTTCGACGCCGTCGACGAGGTCCGCCACGTCCGGCTGGGCCAGGACGCCGATCTCGTCGTCGTCGCACCCGCCACCGCGGATCTCCTCGCGCGCGCCGCTGCCGGCCGCGCCGACGATCTGCTCACCGCGTCGCTGCTGGTGACCCGCGCACCCGTGTTGGTGGTGCCGGCCATGCACACCGAGATGTGGCAGCATCCGGCCACCCAGGCCAACGTCGCGACCCTCCGGGACCGCGGCGTCTGCGTGATCGACCCCGCCTCCGGGCGGCTCACGGGCGCCGACACCGGACCCGGTCGGCTCCCGGATCCCCAGGAGATCGCGCTGTTCGCCGAACTCCTCCTCGACCGGCCGGACGCCTTGCCCCGCGATCTCGTGGGGGCACGCGTGCTCATCAGCGCGGGCGGCACCCGCGAGGCCCTCGATCCCGTTCGCTTCCTGGGCAACCACAGTTCCGGGAAGCAGGGTTTCGCGTTGGCGCGGGCCGCGGTCGCGCGCGGCGCCGAGGTGACCGTCGTCGCCGGGTCCACCAAAGGCGCAGGCGACCCACCCGGCGTCGAGGTGGTCCGGGTGGCGACGGCCGCGCAGCTCGCCGCCGAGATGACCAAGCGCGCCGCCGACGCCGACGTGGTGATCATGGCCGCGGCGGTTGCCGATTTCCGGCCCGTCACCATGGCTGAATCGAAGATCAAGAAGGGTGCCGACGGCCCCGCGCCGATCGAACTGGCCACCAATCCCGACATCCTGCGTGGACTTGTCGAAGCACGTGACGAAGGACACATCGCGGCCTCGACCGTCATCGTCGGATTCGCGGCCGAGACCGGCGACGAGCACGGCGGGGTCCTCGATCACGGCCGTGCCAAACTGCGCCGGAAGGGGTGTGACCTGCTCGTGGTGAATGCCGTCGGCAACGGCAAGGCGTTCGGTACCGAGGACAACACGGGCTGGCTGCTCGCGGCCACCGGCGGGGAGACCGCGTTGCCTCACGGTTCGAAAACACTCATGGCGAGCCGCATCCTTGACAGCGTCCGCTCCCTGGTGCCTCATTGACCTCGATCGCCCTCCGGCGCCACTGTCGGACGCGGTGTGTAGGTTGGTGGCACATCGCTGACGGCTGTCCACCGTTGATCGCCTGTCCGCCGCCGCCGCCGTCGCGGCCGACCACTGTGAGTCTTTGAGAGGAACCGATGACCAGCACTGCGTCACGTCTGTTCACCAGCGAGTCCGTCACCGAGGGTCACCCCGACAAGATCTGTGACGCGATCAGCGACGCGATCCTGGACGCCATCCTGACCGAGGACCCCAAAGCCCGCGTCGCGGTGGAGACCCTCGTCACCACCGGTCAGGTGCACGTCGCCGGCGAGGTGACCACCACCGCCTACGTCGACATCCCGGGCATCGTCCGCGCCAAGATCCTCGACATCGGCTACGACTCGTCCACCAAGGGCTTCGACGGCGCGTCCTGTGGGGTGAACGTGGCGATCGGTGCGCAGTCGCCCGACATCGCGGGCGGCGTCTTCGACTCGCACGAGAATCGCACCGGCACCTCCGAGGACGAGATCGACGCGCAGGGCGCTGGTGATCAGGGCCTGATGTTCGGGTACGCCACCAACGAGACCCCGGAACTGATGCCGCTGCCGATCGCGCTCGCGCACCGGCTCTCGCGTCGCCTCACCGAGGTGCGCAAGGACGGCACGCTGCCGTACCTGCGTCCGGACGGCAAGACGCAGGTCACCATCGAATACGACGGTGACACGCCGGTCCGCCTGGACACCGTCGTCATCTCCACCCAGCATGCCGCCGACATCGACCTCGACAACATGCTCACCCCCGACATCCGCAGCCAGGTGCTCGACGTCGTCCTCGCCGATGCCGGTCTCGCCGGACTGGACACGGCCGATGTGCGGCTGCTGGTCAACCCCACCGGCAAATTCGTGCTGGGCGGCCCGATGGGCGACGCCGGGCTGACCGGCCGCAAGATCATCGTCGACACCTACGGCGGCTACGCCCGTCACGGTGGCGGTGCGTTCTCCGGCAAGGATCCGTCGAAGGTCGACCGCAGCGCCGCCTACGCGATGCGGTGGGTGGCGAAGAATGCCGTCGCCGCCGGTCTCGCCGATCGTATCGAGGTCCAGGTCGCCTACGCGATCGGCAAGGCTGCCCCGGTCGGCCTGTTCGTCGAGACCTTCGGCACCGAGAAGACCGATCCGGCCGCCATCCAGGCCGCGATCAGCGAGGTCTTCGATCTGCGCCCGCTCGCGATCATCCGGGACCTCGATTTGCTGCAGCCGATCTACGGGCCGACCGCCGCCTATGGCCACTTCGGCCGCACCGACGTCGATCTCCCGTGGGAGCGCACCGACCGCGCCGACAAGCTGCGCGCGGCCGCCGGCCTCTAGTGTCACGGGGTGACTAACCCGTGCCCCGGGCCGCTGGTGCCCGGCAACGGGCGGCGTCGGCGCCGATCGCGAAGGTCCTGCCGATGCTCGGCCTGGCCCATCTGGATCGGCCCTTCGACTACCTGATCGACTCCGATCAGGACGCCATCGCCGTCTCCGGGGTCCGTGTTCGTGTCCGGTTCGCCGGGCGGCTCGTCGACGGATATCTCCTCGACCGCGTCGACGCCTCCGACCACGAGGGACGGCTCGGCTGGATCGACCGCATAGTCTCCGCCGAGCCGGTCCTCACGGCACCCATCGCGCAGGTGTGCCGCGCGGTCGCCGACCGCTACGCCGGCACCATGTCCGATGTGCTGAGACTCGCGGTGCCGCCACGTCACGCCCGGACCGAGGCCCAGGAGTCGACCGTACCCACCGCCGTCGTCACCGCGCCCGACCCGTCGGGATGGGCCACCTACCGCACCGGGGCGTCGTTCCTGGAGTCGCTGCGCACCGGCCGCCCGCGTGCCATCTGGCAGGCGACACCGGGGGAGGACTGGCCGGCCCGGCTCGCCGAGCTCGCCGCGACCACGGCCGCGGCCGGGCGGGGCGCGGTGCTGATCGTGCCCGACCAGCGTGACCTCGACCGGCTCGCCGCCGCCTGCGCCCCGCTGCTGGGGGATCGGTGTGTCACGCTGTCCGCCGGACTCGGCCCCACCGCCCGGTACCGCCGCTGGCTGCTCGTGCGCCGCGGCGGTGCCGACGTCGTCCTCGGCACGCGCAGCGCGATCTTCGCCCCCGTGCACGATCTCGGTCTCGTCGTCGTCTGGGACGACGGCGACGACAGCCTCGACGAACCGCGGGCGCCCTACCCGCATCCCCGTGAGGTCGCCGTGCTGCGCGCCCACCACGAGCACGCGGGCCTGGTCATCGGCGGTTTCGCCCGCACCACCGAGGCGCAGGCGCTCGCGGTCTCGGGCTGGGCACACGATCTCGTCGCCGACCGTGCCGTGCTGCGGGCGAGAAGCCCGGCCGTGGCGGCGATCAGTGACGCCGACGTGCGGATCGCCCGGGACCCGCACGCACGGTCGGCGCGGATTCCGGCGGTGGCCTTCGACGCGGCCCGCCGGGCGCTGACCGCCGAGCGCCCCGTGCTGTTCAGCGTGCCGCGCCGCGGGTATCTGCCGTCGCTCGCATGCGCTCGGTGCCGCACCCACGCCCGTTGCCGTGCCTGCCACGGACCGTTGCAGATGGAGTCCGGCGGGGCCCTGAGCTGTCGGTGGTGCGGCCGCGGCGAGACCTCGTTCCGATGTTCGGAGTGCGGGGGGACCGCGGTCCGTGCGCTTACGGTCGGCGCACACCGCACCGCCGAGGAGCTCGGGCGCGCCTTCGTCGGGATCCCCGTGGTGACCAGCGGCGGCAGCCACGTCGTCGACACCATCGACACCGGGGCCCGGGTGGTCGTCGCGACGCCGGGTGCCGAGCCGTCGGCCCCGGACGGCTATGGCGCCGCGATCATCCTCGACACCTGGGCGCAGCTCGACCGCGCCGACCTCCGGGCCGACGAGGACGCCGTCCGGCGCTGGATGGCCGTCGGCGCCCGCGTCGTCCCGCGTGCCGACGGCGGGGTACTCGTCATCATCGCCGACGCCGGGCTCGCACCGGTTCAGGCGGTGATCCGCTGGGATCCGGTGGGCTTCGCCGACGCCGAGCTGCGCGGCCGCGCCGAGCTCGGTTTCCCGCCCGCGGTGACCATGGCGGCGATCGACGGTCCGGCTGAGCTCGTCGCGGGTTTCGCCGAGCTCCTCGACCTGCCCGAGGGCGCCGACGTCCTCGGCCCGGTCCCGCTGCCGGACTGGGTCCGCGCCCCGGCCGGGGCCGCCGAGGTGACCGACGCCGGCGAGATGGAACGGCTGCTGGTGCGAGTACCCCGTGGCGGTGGCCGATCCCTCGCGGCCGCGTTGACCGCCGCGCAGGTACGCCGCAACACCGCACACGAGACCGGCCCGGTCCGCGTCCAGGTGGATCCGCCTACGATCGGATGAGCCGTCGGGCCTTCGTCCCGACTCAGAATCCACCCAGAAGGAGTGCGAAGTTGCGGATCGTGTTCGCGGGAACGCCCGAGGTCGCGGTGCCCTCACTGCAGCGACTCATCGACCACCCCGGACACGAGGTCGTCGGCGTGATCTCGCGGCCCGACGCGGTTTCCGGGCGTGGACGCAAGATCAACCGCGCCCCGGTCGCCGAATGCGCCGACGCCCACGACCTCCCCGTGATCACCCCGCGACGCCTCCGCGATCCCGAGGTGGCGGGGACCCTCACCCGCTGGGCACCCGACGCCGGTGCCGTCGTCGCCTACGGCGGCCTCGTCCCGCCGGAGCTCCTGGAACTGCCCACGTACGGCTGGATCAACCTGCACTTCTCCGTGTTGCCGGCCTGGCGGGGTGCCGGACCGGTGCAGGCCGCCATCGCGGCCGGTGACACCACCACGGGCGCGAGCACCTTCCGCCTCGAGGAAGGCCTTGACACCGGACCCGTCTACGGCGTGCTCACCGAGACCATCCGGGCCACCGACACCAGCGGCGATGTCCTCGACCGGCTCGCGCAGGCGGGTGCCGGCCTGCTGGCCGACACGCTCTCCGGCATCGAGGCCGGTACCCTGGTGGCCGTCGCCCAACCCGCCGACGGTGTCAGCCACGCACCCAAGGTCGACGTCGACGATGCCCGTGTGCGCTGGGATCTGCCGGCCCACCTCGTCGACCGCCGCATCCGCGCGCACACCCCCGCTCCCGGTGCCTGGACCACCCTGGCCGACGCGCGCCTCAAACTCGGCCCGGTGACCCCGGTGCCGGCCGCCGGCGTCCCGGCACCCGTGGACCTCGCGCCCGGAGCGGTGCATGTCACGAAGAAGGCGGTCGTCGTGGGTACCGGAACCACCCCGGTCCGGCTGGGCTGGGTGCAGCCGCCCGGGAAGCGGCCGATGCCGGCCACCGACTGGGCCCGCGGCGCCCGGCTCGATGAGGGGAGTGTGCTCGCGTGAACCGACCCGATGATCGGCCCCGGGACCGGAAGTTCCGTGACAAGTCCGTCGATCCGGCCCGGGCGGCCGCTCGCGACGTGCTGCGCGCGGTCCGGGAACGCGACGCCTACGCGAATCTGGTGCTGCCCAAGATGCTGCGGGAGCGCCGGATCACCGGCCGCGATGCCGCGCTGGCCACTGAGCTGACCTACGGCACCGCGCGTGCCCAAGGTGTGCTCGACGCGGTGATCGAGGCGGCGGCCAAGCGGCCCGTCGCCGAGATCGACGGCAGGCTGCTTGACGTGCTGCGGTTGGGCACCTATCAGCTCCTGCGCACCCGGATCGGATCCCACGCGGCCGTCTCGACGTCGGTCGACCTCGTTCGCGCCGAGGACGGGATCGGCCCGTCGGGCTTCGTGAACGCGGTGCTGCGCAAGGTGTCCCAGCGTGCCGAAGACCTGTGGATCGACGAGCTGGCGCCGCCGATGGCCGACGACCTCATCGGCAATCTGGCATTCCGGTATGCACATCCACGCTGGATCGCCGAGGTCTTCTCCGACGCCCTGGGCGGTTCGGCCGGGCAGTTGCAGGCCGCGCTGGCCGCTGACGACGAACGGCCACCGGTCCATCTGGTCGCCCGCCCCGGCTTCATCACCGCCGAGGAGCTCGCGCTGGCCAGTGGGGGCGAGCCGGGGCGGTATTCGCCGTACTGCGTGTACCTCCCGGGTGGGGATCCCGGTGATGTGCAGGCGATCAAGGAGGGCTATGCCGGGGTCCAGGACGAGGGCAGCCAGCTCGTCGCCCGCGCGGTGACGGTCGCCGACGTCGGTGGCGACGAGGGCCGCTGGCTCGACATGTGCGCCGGTCCCGGCGGCAAGGCCGCGTTGATCGGTGCCCTCGCCGAGATCGACGGCGCGCATCTCGACGCCGTCGAGGTGAGCGATCATCGTGCCGACCTGATCCGCGGTGTCGTGCGGGAGCTCCCCGTCGACGTGCACGTGGCGGACGCCCGCGACCTGACGCAGGCCGGACTGGTGCCCGGATATGACCGCATTCTGCTTGATGCGCCGTGCACCGGGCTGGGCTCGCTGCGCCGCCGGGCCGAGGCGCGGTGGCGCCGCACGCCGGCCGACGTCCCGGGACTCGTCGCCCTGCAAGGGCAGCTGCTCACCGAGGCGCTGCGGATGGTGCGTCCCGGCGGCATCGTCGTCTACTCGACGTGTTCACCACATCCGGCCGAGACCACCGACCTGGTGGCCGGGGTGCTCGCGGAGACGCCGGCGGCGCGTCAGATCGACGCGCGGGCCCTGGTCGGCGCCGACGGACTGGGCGATGGGCCGCACGTGCAGCTGTGGCCGCACGTCCACGGCACGGATGCGATGTTCCTCGCGGCGATCACGAAGGACCGGTAGCGGCGGCCAGGACAGCTCCGCGCCACGCGTCGACCGCCTCGGCGATCGGCAGCTCGATCGCGTCGCAGATCGCGACGACCGTCCCGAAGCTCGGGGTCGCGATCCGGCCGACTTCGATCTTGCGCAGGGTCTCCGGCGAGATGCCCGCTGCGCGGGCGACGTCTTCGGGAGCGCGACCCGCCCGCGACCGTCGCAGCAGCGCACCGAGCCGGCGACCGGCCTCAAGCTGTTCGGGGGTGAGCGGAACGCGGACCATACCGGCATCATAGCGGTATTTGTGTACCGGCCGCAGCATGGTATATAAATACCGAATGGTTGAGCTCAAGACCCCGGCCGAGATCGAGAAGATGGCCGTGACCGGACGGTTTGTCGCGTCCGTCCTGCGGGACCTGTCCGGGCGAGTCGAGCCGGGCCTCAACGTGCTGGCACTCGAACAGCGGGCCCGCGACCTGGTGGCCGCGGCCGGCGCGCAGTCCTGCTACTGGGACTACGCGCCGTCGTTCGGCGACGGCCCATTCCGCAATGTGATCTGCCTGTCAGTCAATGATGCTGTGCTGCACGGACTTCCGCATGATCACGTGCTTGCCGACGGCGATGTCCTGACGATGGACTTCGCGGTCTCGATCGGCGGCTGGGTCGCCGACGCCGCGGTGACGGTGACCGCGGGCGACTCGCGCCCCGGGGTGACCGCGCTCATCGATTCGACGCGTCGCGCTCTCGCGGCGGGCATCGCCGCCGCGGTTCCGGGTGGGCGGCTCGGCGACATCTCGGCGGCGATCGGTGCCGTCGCCACGGCGGGTGGCTATCGGGTGAACACCGACTTCGGCGGCCACGGCCTCGGCCGCACGATGCATGAGGATCCGCACGTGGCCAACCGTGGCCGCACCGGCCGCGGGCTGCGGTTGCGCCCCGGCCTGACCCTGGCGCTGGAACCCTGGTGGGGATTGGGCAGCGAGAAGCTCGTCGTGGACCCCGACGGCTGGACGCTGCGGCTGGCCGACGGCAAGGTCGGCGCGCACACCGAGCACACCATCGCGATCACCGAGGACGGACCGCGGATCCTGACGACGGAATCCGCGTAGGGAGCCCGAACTCTCGGCTCGCCGGTCGAGGGCCGCGCTACTCGCCGGCGACGAGCGTCCCCTGGTGATAGATCGCCTGCCAGCCGTGGTCGGTGCGCTGCCAGATCGTCGACCGGCGGCTGACCCGCTGACCCGACCTC
>JASGFO010000054.1:0-19195 GCA_047605505.1 Gordonia sp. (in: high G+C Gram-positive bacteria)
TGCACCGCCAGGCCGATGCCGTGGCCGGTGCGGTGGATGAAGCGGTCGGCGAGTCCGCGGGCGGCAAGCAGGTCCCGGGCCGCGGCGTCGACCGACTCGGCGCTGACCCCGGGCCGCACGGCCGCGACCCCGGCCGCCTGCGCCTCCTGCAGGGCCGCGTAGGCGTCGGCGATCGCTGCGGGCGGCTCGGCGAAGCAGTAGGTGCGCGTCGAGTCGGAGTGGTAGCCGGGCTCGACCGGGCCGCCGATGTCGATCACGACGATGTCGTCGGGCGCGATCACGCGATCGGAGTGCTCATGATGTGGGTCGGCACCGTTGGGCCCCGACCCGACGATCACGAACTCGGCGCCGGTATGCCCCTCGTCGACGAGTGCCGCCGCGATGTCAGCGGCGACCGCGGCCTCGGTGCGGCCGGGCTTGAGCCACTCCCCCATCCGCGCGTGCACGCGGTCGATCGCGGCACCCGCGGTCCGCAGCGCATCGATCTCGGCGGCGTCCTTGATCATCCGCAGTTCCCGCAGGACGTCGGTCGCGAGGACCGGCGTGGCGCCGATGCGGTGCGCGATCGGCACCAGATGCAGCGCGGGCAGCGCATCGGACACCGCGACCTTCGGGGTCGCGGTCAACCCCGCGAGGGCCCGCGCGTACGGATCCTCGCCGTCGACCCAGTCGTCGACCTCGATGCCCAGATCCGCGATCGCCGACTCGCGTACCGATGCGGTCTCCAGGCGCGCGATGACCAGCCGCGCGGGGCCGTCGGCGGGGATCACGAGGGCGGTCAGCCGCTCGAAGGTGTTCGCGCGGGAACCGACCAGATAACGCAGGTCCGGGCCCGGCGCCACGATCAGTGCGTCCAGACCTGCGGCGGCGGTCAGCTCGGCGGCGCGGGCGACCCGGGCGGCGTACACATCCGAGGAGAAGCGAGAGGGCATGATGACACACTATTCCCCATGCCCGGATCCCTGATGTTGCTCGACGGCGCCAGCCTCTGGTTCCGTTCCTTCCATGCGCTCCCGGAATCGATGACGGCACCCGACGGCCGGCCGGTCAACGCGGTCCGCGGGTTCGTCGACACCATCGCCCGCCTGGTCACCGACCATCGACCCACGCGGCTCGTGGTCTGCCTTGACCTGGATTGGCGGCCTGCGTTCCGGACCGAGCTGATCCCGTCGTACAAGGCGCACCGGGTGGCCGAGCCCGCGTCGGCCGGCAGCGTCGACGTCGAGGAGGTGCCCGACACCCTGACCCCGCAGGTCGACATGATCATCGACGTGCTGGCCGCCGCGGGGCTGGCGACGTCGGGGGCGCCGGGATGCGAGGCCGACGACGTGATCGGCTCACTTGCGGCCACCGAGGCCGACGATCCGGTGATCGTGGTCAGCGGCGACCGGGATCTGCTGCAGGTGGTCGCCGACGATCCGGTGGCCGTGCGCGTCCTCTACGTGGGGCGCGGTCTGGCGAAGGCCGAACTGATGGGGCCGGTCGAGGTGGCCGCGAAGTACGGGGTGCCCGTGGCGCGGGCCGGAAGCGCCTACGCCGAGATGGCGATCCTGCGGGGCGACCCGTCCGACGGGCTGCCCGGCGTGAAGGGGATCGGCGAGAAAACCGCGGCCACGCTGCTCCGCGAGTACGGCAATCTCGACGCAGTGGAAGCGGCCGCGGCCGATCCGTCGTCGACGCTGGCGACCCGGCCCCGCACGGCGCTGCTGGCCGCCACCGACTATCTCGCCGCGGCCCGGACGGTGGTGTTCGTCCGCACGGACGCCGACACCATCGACAGTCGAGCCGACGATCACCTGCCCCGTTCACCTGCCGATCCGCGGCGTCTGGCCGGGCTCGTCGACGAACTCGGCATCGGCGGATCGGTCACCCGGTTGTCGACGGCACTGGGATGGGGAGCGCCGGGTCGCGGGTGATCAGCTCGTCGGCCGGCCCACCCGGTAGTGGCCGTCGCGGTCGAGCACGGTGATCTTGACCTTCTGCGGCTGGCCACCCACCGTCGCGCTGCACGTGAAGGTGGTGTCGCTGCTGGCCGACTGCCCGTCGGGGCAGGAGACGCCGGTGACGTCGGTGGCCTGATAGTCCTCGGTCAGGACCTTCTTCACACCCTCCTGGACTGCAGCCTGATCGAGTGTGCGGGGGAACCATCCGGGCAGCCACAGCCCGGTGACGATGATCGCGAGCGCGACGATGAGGATGGCGCCACCGACCCCGAGCAGGGCCACCATCGGGCCCTTCTTCTTGGGTGCGGGGGTCACCGGCGCGAACTGGCCGGGCTGGGCGAACTGGCCGGGCTGGCTCGCCTGCCCGAAGGCTGAGGTCCCGGGTTGGGCGTAGGGGC
Source organism: Gordonia sp. (in: high G+C Gram-positive bacteria) (assembly GCA_047605505.1). Taxonomy (GTDB): domain Bacteria; phylum Actinomycetota; class Actinomycetes; order Mycobacteriales; family Mycobacteriaceae; genus Gordonia. The sequence continues at coordinate 2,342 of JASGFO010000054.1, forward strand.
TCGCGCCGGTCCCGGGTTGGGCGTAGGGATTCGCGCCGGTCCCGGGTTGGGCGTAGGGATTCGCGCCGGTCCCGGGTTGGCTTCCCATGCCGGGGTAGGAGCCCGGCTGCTGCGGGACCCCGGTGGTCGGGGCCATCTGGGTCGGGTTGTACTGACCCGGCGTCGAGGCGGGCGGCTGTGCGGCACCATACCCGGGATACGGCTGTTGCGGGGTGGCACCGGACGGTGGGTACGACGGGGACATCGCGGTCGGATCCGCGGCCGGAGGCTGCTGGCCGTAATCATGGGGTCCGCCGGGATAACCGCCCTGCGGGCCGTTCGGGGGATAGGGGGTGTTCGGATGGCTCATGGGTGTTCGTCTCTCCCGCCTCTGTGGCCCTGCGGCCGCGTACCGCTCGATCTCCTCCGGGATGTCGGAGACGCTGTCGGGAGTCGTTGACAGTCGTCACCGACGGCGATGCTCTGACCGAAACGTTACCCCAGCGAACCGGGACAATCACCCAATCGGTCGGGCGTGACGTCGGGAGTGTCGGTCGGTTGATCGAATCTGCGGCTCACGTGAGTTCGGCTGCCACGACCCCCCGGCGGATCGCCGCGACGGCCGTCTCCGCCGCCCGCGCCGGCGGCGATTCGGGGCCGACTCCGATCCGTATCTGTTCGAGAAGGTCGACGATCTGCCGGTTCCAGCGGACGAAATCGCCGGGCCCGAGCGCCTGACCACGATCTCCGGCCGCCACCAGACAGTCGGTCAGCGAGCGGCCCGACACCCACATCGACACCGCCACCGAGAACCCGGTGTCGGGCTCGCGGGTCAGACCGACGCGATGACGTGACTCGATGGCGGTGACCTGGCGCCAGCACTCGACGGTCTCGGCGATCGCGGTCCGCAGCGCCGCGCTCCCGGGCAGCTCGTCCACACCGGCGAAGTTCTCCCGGCGCGACTCGAAGACCATCGACGCCACCACCGCCGCAAGGTCGGCCGGACCCAGCCCGTCCCAAATGCCTGCCCGCAGACATTCGGTGACGAGCAGATCGCTTTCGCTGTAGATGCGTCCGAGCAGTTCCCCGGTCGGTGTGACCTGCACGGAGCCCTCCGAGTACTCGACATAGCCCAGTTCGCTGAGCACCCCGACGATGCGGTCGAAGGTCACCCCCAGGGTGGATGTCCGCTCCCCGATCCGCTCCTGCGTGCCGAGGATCTCGCGGAGCAGCCGGTTGCGGCGCTCGGCCAGCCGGGCCAGATCGTCGGCGCCCGCGAGCCCGTGGGCCGGGTGGGCGCGCAACCGTGTGCGGAGCCGGTTGAGGTGGGCCTCGTCGGTGTCGACGCGGCGTCGGGTGCCGCGGCCGCGCGGCATCTCGAGCCCGGTCGACCGCAGCGCGGAGGCGAGGTCGCGGCGCCCGCGACCGGTGCGCCGGTCGGCACTCTTGGGCAACCGCATCCCGCCGAGGACCTCGGGTGGGTTGACGAAGTCCCGCACCCCGACCCGGCCGCACCACGCATCCTCGCTCACCACGAGTGGTTTCGGGTCGTCGGCATGCGAGGCTGCCTCGAGAACGACGGCGAGTCCGCGGTGCCGACCGCTCGGCAGCGCGATCACTGCCCCGCGGTTGACCGCGGCGAGCTCGGCGGCGATCGCATCGGCGGTCCCGACGCGTCGGCGGAACCGCACCTCGCGCTCTTCCCGGCGGATGTCCTCCCGCAGGGTCATATAGCCGAGGAATCCGGCGTAGGGGTCGGCGGCGTCGCGACCGTCGAGGGGCCCCGGATCGATGCCCCGGTCGATGGCCAGCCGGGCGAGCTCGGCATCGAGACGGCGGAGCTGCCGATTCCGCTCGTCGAGTGAGCGGGCAAGCCCGACGACGGAGCGGTCGGCCTGGAACTGGGCGAACGATCGGTTGAGCAGGTCGCGGGAGCCATCGATGCCGAGCCGGCCGATCAAATTGACGGCCATGTTGTATTCGGGTGCGAACGAACTGCGCAGCGCAAAGGTTCGGGCACCGGCGAGGCCGGCGACGTTCTCGGTCACCATCTCCGGGGTCCAGACGATGACCGCGTGTCCCTCGACGTCGATGCCGCGGCGCCCGGCCCGCCCGGTGAGCTGGGTGAACTCGCCCGGGCTGAGGTCGACGTGGGCCTCGCCGTTGAACTTCACAAGGCGTTCGAGGACCACCGACCGGGCCGGCATGTTGATACCCAGCGCGAGGGTCTCGGTCGCGAACACCACCCGCACGAGTCCTTGGACGAACAGCTCCTCCACGGTGTGTCGGAAGGTCGGCAGCAGCCCAGCGTGGTGCGCGGCGAAGCCGCGGCGCAGGCCGGCCCGCCATTCGCCGACACCGAGCACGGCGGCGTCGGCGGCGGACAGGTCGGTGAGATGGCGGTCGACGATCTCGTCGACCGCCGTGGCCTGTTCGGGGGTGAGCAGATGCAGCCCGGACCGTAGACACTGTGCGAGCGCCGCGTCGCACCCGTTGCGGGAGAAGATGAACGAGATGGCCGGCAGCAGGCCTTCTCGGTCGAGCAGGCCCACCAGTTGCGGCCGCGGCAGCGCGCCGCGGCGGCCGCCTCCTGGGCGTCCGGGACGGCCGCCGCGCCGATCGTCGCGGGATCGTCCACCGTTCCGGCGTCCACCGTTCCGGCCGCCACCGTGTTGTCCGCGACCGTGTTGTCCGCCACCGGGACGGTCGTCGCGGCCGTGGCCCGCATGGTCGTCCGCGAGCAGCATCCGATGCCGGATGTGGCGGGTGAGCTCGGGGTTGACGCCCGGGCGCGGGGCACCGGCGGTCCGGCGCGGATCGAACAGGTCGAAGATCCGGTTGCCGACAAGCATGTGCTGGGTCAGTGGCACCGGTCGGTGCTCGTCGACGATGACGGTGGTGTCACCGCGGACGGTCTGGATCCACTCGCCGAACTCCTCGGCATTGCTGACCGTCGCCGACAGGCTCACCACGCGCACCGAGGGTGCCAGGTGCAAGATGACCTCTTCCCAGACCGCACCCCGGAAACGGTCGGCGAGGAAGTGCACCTCGTCCATCACCACGTGGGAGAGCCCGGTCAGCGCCGGTGACCCGGCGTAGATCATGTTGCGCACCACCTCGGTGGTCATCACGACCACCGGGGCGCCGGAGTTGATGGAGGTGTCACCGGTCAGCAGGCCAACCGAGTCGGTGCCGTGGACGGCGACGAGGTCGGCGTACTTCTGGTTGCTCAGCGCCTTGATCGGTGTCGTGTAGAAGCACTTCGTCCCGCCCGCGAGGGCAAGATGCACCGCGAACTCCCCCACGATCGTCTTGCCTGCCCCGGTCGGGGCGCACACCAGGACGCCGTGCCCGACCTCGAGTGCGCGGCACGCCCGGATCTGGAAGTCGTCGAGGCCGAAGCCGACCCGGGCGGCGAAGTCGTCGAAGGCAGCCATCAGAGCACGTCGTCGAAGGTGGCCCGGTCACGGCTCGACGTCCGGGTCACGCGGATCGGGGCGGCCGCGTCGATCCGGGAGGCGGTCGGCCGCGGCGAGGGCGCCGGGATGGTGCTGGCCTCGTCGTCGGCCAGCGCCGCCCATCCCGGCTCACCACGTGCCTTCCGCTTGTCGTGGAGGCGGGCGAACTGGATGGCCAGCTCCTGCAGCACCGTCAGCGCGAGGGCCAGCGCCAGCATCGTGAACGGGTCCTGGCCGGGGGTGACGACCGCGGCGAAGACGAACATGGCGAAGATCAGTCCGCGTCGCCAGGCCTTGAGCCGCCGATAGGTCAGCACGCCGACGAGATTCAGCGCCACGATCAGCAACGGCAACTCGAAGCTGACGCCGAAGATGATGAACAGATGGATCATGAACCCGAAGTACTGGTCACCGGCGAGGGCGGTGACCTGCACGTCATTGCCGACGGTCAGCAGGAAACCGAAGGCCTTCGCCACGACGAGGTAGGCCAGCACCGCTCCCGCGATGAAGAGCACACCCGCACAGCCGACGAAGCCGACCGCATGGCGGCGTTCGTTCGCGTGCAGACCGGGGGTGATGAACTGCCAGATCTGATACAGCCAGATCGGGCAGGCCAGGACGATCCCCGCGGTCAACGCCACCTTCAGCCGCAGCATGAACTGATCGAAGGGGCCGGTGGCGAGCAGCCGACAACTCTCGTCGGGGGTCAGCGTCGCCCGTGTCGAGGGGGAAAGGGAACAATACGGTTCGCGGAGGAGATCACCCAGCGACGAGATCCCCAGGACGCCGTGCGAATACCAGAGGAAACCGACGATCGTGGTGACCACGATGGCCGCCATCGACACCAACAGCCGATAGCGCAACTCCTGCAGGTGCTCGACCAGCGGCATCGTGCCGTCCGGGTTGAGCTTGCGCTTGCGATACCGGGGATCGAAGGGAATCCGCACGCCAATGGGCCTAGGCGGACTTCTTCGTCGTGTCGGTCGCCTCGCTCGGCACACCACCGTTCGCGCTGTGATCGCCGGATGCGGGCAGTTCCCGAGGAGTATCCGGCGTGGCCGCAGCCCGGCCGGGGTCACCGTCCTTCTGCATCTCCTGGACCTCGGTCTTGAAGATCCGCAACGACTGTCCCAGCCCGCGCGCGGCATCCGGCAGCTTCTTGGAACCGAACAAGAGCACCAAGACCACCAGCACGATCACCCAGTGCCACCACGACATTACACCCATCACACCGACCTTCCCGTTACCCTTGCGCCATCCTACGCGTGTCATGAATACTGCGCGCGGGCCCGGCGTGCGGCGTCGGCGACACCGGCCCGGATCGCTCTGGCTGCCGCGTCGTCGCCGACCACGCGCACCCGGCCGCCGAAGCCGAGCAGGAACCGGGTCAGCCAGTCCGGGGAGCCGTAGACGATCCGGGCGCGGATCGGGGCATCATCCGCCGCGGCCGCCGCCTCGGATGCCGGTGCCTCAGGTGCCAGGGCCTCGACGGCGTAGTAGTCCAGGATCCAGGACTCGGCGGGATCGATCTCCAGCAGTGCCGCGGGCAGGTCGGGATTCTCGGTCATGACCGGCGAGGTGACCTGCTCGGTGGCGCCGGGCGGCGGTGCGGCCGGCTCGTCGAGCATCCGCGCGTCGTCGATGCGGTCGAACCGGAACAGCCGTACCCCCTCCCCGCTGCGGCACCAGGCCCGGAGATAGGTGTGCGAGTCGACGACGTCGAGGTCGATCGGGTCCACGATGCGGGTGCCGACCGAATCCCGCGAGGCCGAGTAGTAGTCGATCGACAGTGCCCGCCCCGCCGACAGCGCCGCGCGGATCTCGGCATGTCGCGGCGCCTCGTCGACGACGACGCCGCCGGATCCGGCGACCGTCGACCCGACGGCCTGCTCGATCTTGGCGATCGCCCGGGTGGCGGCCGCGGCCGCCACCCGGTGGGTGTCGACGAGCAGCCGCAGTGCGACGAGCAGGATGCTGGCCTCGGTGGGGGTCAGCCGCAGGGGCCGGTCCATGCCTGCGGTGAACACGACGGTGACCTGATCACCCCAGTATTGGACGTCGATGAGGTCACCGCCGTAGTAGCCGGGCAGGCCGCACACATAGAGCTGCTGGAGATCGTCGATGAGGGCCTTGGTGGTGAGCCCGAGATCGGCGGCGGCCTGCTCCAGGGAGATGCCGCTGCGGGCCTGGAAGTACGGGATCAGCGCCAGCAGACGGCTGAACCGGGTGGGTGCGGCACTCACCGGTCCGCCTCCGCCATCGTGTCCGCTCGCTCGTCGCGCGCGGCAAGGGTGTCGAGTCCGGCGATCACCCGGTCTCGGACCCCCGGTGGCGACAGCACCACCGCGTCGGCGCCGGCCCCGAGCACCATCCGGGCCAGCACCGACGCCGACCGCACCGGGATGCCCAGGAGGTCACCGGGCCGGCCGTCGAACGCGTGCGGCTCGCTGTGGTCGGCGAGGCGTCGCAGGCCGGCGGCGCGGCCGGCAGCCACCCAGATCGACGCCGACCCGCCGTCGTCGAAGGCCGAGTCGACGGCATCGGCGACGACGGCGGACAGATCCACCCCGGCCGGGATCGTGACCGTACCCCGCGGACCGAACGCCCGCACCTGCGAGACCCGCGACAGCCGGAACGTGCGGGTGGCGTCGCGGTCACGGTCATGGCCGACGACGTACCAGCGTCCGCGATAGGTGATGACACCCCACGGTTCCAGGGTGCGGCCGATGCCGGTGACCGTCGGCCGCGACCGGTAGGTGAAGGTGACCGGACGCCGGTCGTTCGATGCGGCGAGCAGTGCGGCGAGGGTCTCCTCCGATCCCAGTGACCGGGCCGAGCGCACCGCCGACATGCCGGCCTCGTTCTCGGCCCGGACGTCAAAGCCCGCGGCGTGCAGCTTGAGCACCGCGGTCTGCGACAGCCGCGAGATCTCCCTGGAGTCCCACAGTGCCGCGGCGGTCGCGATGGCCGCGGCCTCGTCGCGATCGAGGGTGATGTCGGGCAGCGCGTAGCTGTCGGGGTCGATGCGGTACCCGTCGACACCGCCGCCCTTCGACGACCGCGTGGTCACCGGGATGCCGAGGTCGCGGAGCTCGTTCTTGTCCCGCTCGAACATCCGGTTGAATGCCTCGACCGACTGGTCGAGCTCGTTGTACGGGCTGACCCGGGTCCGGATGAACTCCGCGGTCACGAAACTGTCTGCCGACAGCAGGCAGATCACCAGGTTGAGCAGACGCTCCACCTTGGGTTTTCTCGGTTCACCCACGCGACCGGACCTCCTCTCACATGGAGGCGATGAGACGCTCGACGCGCTCGTCCACGCTGCGGAACGGATCCTTGCACAGCACCGTCCGCTGCGCCTGGTCGTTGAGCTTGAGATGCACCCAGTCCACGGTGAAGTCACGGCCCGCCTTCTGCGCGGCCGCGATGAAATCGCCGCGCAGCTTGGCGCGGGTGGTCTGCGGTGGCTCGTCGACCGCGGTCTTGATCGACTCGTCGGTGGTGGCGCGGCGGACCAGGCCCTTGCGAGAAAGGACGTCGAACACGCCCCGGCCGCGCTTGATGTCGTGGTAGGCGAGGTCGAGCTGGGCGATCTTGGGATCCGAGAGGTCCATCGAGTAGCGGTCCTGGTAGCGCTGGAACAGTTTGCGCTTGATCACCCAGTCGATCTCGGTGTCGACGGTGGAGAAGTCACCGGACTCGACGGCGTCGAGGACCCGGCCCCACAGATCGACGACGAGGTCGATCTCGGGATCGGGGCGCCGATTCACCAGATGCTCGACGGCCCGCGCGTGGTACTCCCGCTGGATCTCCAGGGCGCTCGCCTGCCGGCCACCGGCCAACCGCACCGGGCGGCGCCCGGTCGGGTCATGGCTGACCTCGCGGATCGCGCGGATCGGGTTGTCCAGCGCGAAGTCGCGGAACACCACCCCCGCCTCGATCATCTCGAGCACGAGCGCCGCCGATCCCACCTTCAGCAGGGTCGTCATCTCGGCCATGTTCGAGTCACCGACGATCACGTGCAGGCGCCGGTACTTCTCGGCGTCGGCGTGCGGCTCGTCGCGGGTGTTGATGATGGGGCGCGAGCGCGTCGTCGCACTCGACACCCCCTCCCAGATGTGCTCGGCCCGCTGGGACAGGCAGAACTGCGCCGAACTCGGCGTCGCCAGCACCTTCCCGGCGCCGCAGATCAACTGGCGCGTGACCAGGAACGGCAGCAGCACGTCGGAGATCCGGGAGAACTCGCCCGAGCGCACGACGAGGAAATTCTCGTGGCAGCCGTAGGAGTTGCCCGCCGAGTCGGTGTTGTTCTTGAACAGGTAGATGTCGCCGCCGATGCCCTCGTCGGCGAGGCGCTGCTCGGCGTCGACCAACAAATCCTCGAGGACCAACTCACCGGCCCGGTCATGATTGATCAACTGGATGAGGCTGTCGCATTCGGCGGTCGCATATTCCGGATGTGAACCCACGTCCAGGTAGAGCCGGGCCCCGTTCTGCAGGAACACATTCGACGACCGGCCCCACGAGACGACCCGACGGAACAAATAGCGGGCGACCTCGTCGGGACTCAGTCGCCGATGTCCGTGAAAGGTGCACGTGACACCGAATTCCGTTTCGATGCCCATGATTCGACGCTGCACGTGATCACCCTACTCAGATGCCGGGGGATTCGCCGTGGGAGCGTCGCCGTCGGCGCCGGAATCCCCCGTCGCCGCGGTTTCGGGTTCCGCGGCGGGATCGGCCGCCGACGCGGTGGTCGACGCCAGCAGCTCCTCCACCACGGCCGGGGTGAGCCGCTTGAAGGCACGTCGGGCCCGGTTCCGGTCGAGGACGGCGACCTCGAGATCGCCGGGGACCAACTCACGCGGGGTGGCCCCGGCACCATTGTCGACGGGGGTGGCCAAGGCTGCCACCGCGACCGCCAGCGCGTGGGCCAGATCGAGGTCCGGCTCATAGGTCTCCCGCAACGCCGAGGCGATCGACTCCGTCGCCCCGCCCATCACCAAAAAGCGCGTCTCGTCGGCGATGGATCCGTCGTAGCTGATCCGGTACAGCTGCGACGGACGGGGCTTGCCCGGCCGCGACACCTCGGCCACACACAGCTCGACCTCGTAGGGTTTGGCCTGCTCGGTGAACACCGTGCCCAGCGCGTTGGCGTAGGTGTTGGCCAGTGACAGCGCCGAGACGTCGTTGCGGTGGTAGCTGTAGCCGCGCATGTCGGCGATTTGGATCCCGGCCTTGCGCAGGCTCTCGAACTCGTTGTACTTACCGACCGCCGCAAACCCGATGCGGTCGTAGATCTCGCTGGTCTTGCGGAGCGTGTTCGACGGATTCTCCGCCACGAACAAGACCCCGTCGGCAAAGGTGAGGATGGTGACACTGCGGCCCCGCGCAATGCCCTTACGCGCGAGTTCCGAGCGATCCCGCATGATCTGCTCGGCGCTGGCGTAATACGGGAATGTCACCGTGAACCCCCTTCATACTCGGCGGCGCGACGGTCGGCGACGGCGTGTGCGGCCGCCTCGATGTCGGCCGGATCGACCTCGGCGGCGCCCTCGGCGCTCACCACGACCGCGGTCGGGAAGATCTTGCGGACGATGTCGGGCCCACCGGTCGCCGAATCGTCGTCGGCGGCATCGTAGAGCGCCTCGACGACCACCGCCAACGCCGAGGCGGCATCGAGATCCTGCCGGTAGAGCTTCTTCAACGACGACTTCGCGAACACCGAGCCGGAACCGATCGCGGTGTACCCGCCGAACTCCTCGTGCCGGTCGCCGGCGACGTCGAAGGAGAAGATCCGGCCGCGCTCGGTGGGATCGTCGTGGTCGATGTCATAGCCGACCAGCAGCGGGATCGCCGCCAACCCCTGCATTGCCGCACCGAGGTTGCCGCGCACCATCGACGCCAGGCGGCTCACCTTGCCGTCCAGTGTCAGCGGCACGCCCTCGATCTTCTCGTAGTGCTCGAGCTCAACGGTGAACAGCCGGACCATCTCGATCGCGATCCCCGCGGTGCCGGCGATACCGGCCGCCGAGTACTCGTCGGTGACGTACACCTTCTGCACGTCACGGGTGGCGATCACGTTGCCCATCGTGGCGCGGCGGTCACCGGCCAGGATGACCCCGCCGGCGTAGCTCACCGCGACGATCGTGGTGCCGTGTGGGATCTCCGCGGTGTCGGCCGCGGACAGCCCACCGAGACGCTGTGCGCGCGCCGCAGGCAGTTGATCGGGGGCGTGAACCCGGAGATAGTCGCTGAACGAGGAGATGTCGGCAGGCAGTGAACCGAACGGACCGCTCACTGGCCGCCCTTCTGCACGTAGGCCCGCACGAAGTCCTCGGCGTTCTCCTCCAACACGTCGTCGATCTCGTCGAGCAGATCGTCGGTGTCCTCGGCCAGCTTCTCGCGCCGTTCCTGTCCCGCACCGCCATCGGCGCCGAGATCGTCGTCGTCTCCGCCGCCACCGCGCTTGGTCTGTTCCTGCGCCATCAGCCACTCCTTCACTCGGCGCCGCCGTCGGCGACGCATGTGCCCGCGCCGTCCACGGACCAGCCGCGCGACACCTTCGACCGCTGCCCGGATCTTCCCCAGGTGTCTCCACCCTACCGGCGACGGGGGTATCGGTGCGCGATTGCGGGAAGTGTCGTCGACACCCCGCGCGTCGACGACGATCCGTCGCGCCGGGGTCGGGCCCGGGCCGGCCTAACCGGTGAGCTCGTCGACCAGCTCGGTCGCCGAATGTACCGAGTCCAGCAGTCGGCCCACGTGTGCCCGGGTCCCGCGCAGCGGTTCCAGCGTCGGGATCCGGACGAGGGAGTCACCGCCGAGATCGAAGATCACCGAATCCCAGCTGGCGGCGGCGACATCGGCGCCGAAGCGGCGCAGGCATTCGCCGCGGAAATAGGCGCGCGTGGTGGTCGGCGGTGTGCCGACCGCGGCCATCACGTCGGCCTCGTCGACGAGCCGTTTCATCGAGCCGCGCGCGACGAGCCGGTTGTAGAGCCCCTTGTCGAGGCGCACGTCGGAGTACTGCAGGTCGATGAGATGCAGTCGCGGCGCCGACCAGCCCAGGCCCTCGCGCTGCCGGAAGCCTTCCAGGATCCGGAGTTTCGCCGGCCAGTCGAGGATGTCGGAGCATTCCATCGGATCGCGTTCGAGCCGGTCGAGGACCTCGGCCCAGGTGGCCAGCACATGCATGGCCCGCTCGTCGTCGCCGTGTTCGCGCTCGTGGAACGTCTGGGCACGCTCGAGATACTCGCGCTGCAGCGCCAGTCCGGTCAGTTCCCGGCCGTCGGCGAGGGCGACCGTCGCGTGCAGGGTCGGGTCGTGGCTGATGGCGTGCACGGCCTGCACCGGGCGCGCGAGCTCGAGATCGGTGAAGTCGACGCCGGCCTCGATGAGGTCGAGGACCAGCGCGGTGGTCCCCACCTTCAAATAGGTCGCGGTCTCGGCGAGGTTGGCGTCGCCGATGATCACGTGCAGCCGCCGGTACCGGTCGGGATCGGCGTGCGGCTCGTCGCGGGTGTTGATGATGCCGCGTTTGAGGGTGGTTTCCAGGCCCACCTCGACCTCGATGTAGTCCGATCGCTGCGAGAGCTGGAATCCGGCCTCGTCGCCGGCCTGTCCGATGCCGACGCGCCCCGACCCGCAGAACACCTGTCGGCTGGCGAAGAACGTGGTCAGCCCCGCGATCACGGCCGTGAACGGGGTCTCCCGGCTCATCAGATAGTTCTCGTGGGTGCCGTACGAGGCGCCCTTGCCGTCGATGTTGTTCTTGTACAACTGCAGGCGCGGTGCTCCCGGGACACTCGCGACGTAGCGCGCGGCGGCCTCCATCACCCGCTCCCCCGCCTTGTCCCAGCGCACCGCGTCGAGCGGGTCGGTCACCTCGGGTGCCGAATATTCGGGGTGGGCGTGGTCGACGTAGAGGCGGGCACCGTTGGTGAGGATCATGTTGGCGGCGCCGATCTCGTCGGCGTCGATGATCGGCGCCGGACCCGATCCCCGGCCCAGGTCGAAACCCCGCGCGTCCCGCAAGGGCGACTCGACCTCGTAGTCCCAGCGCGTGCGCTTGGCGCGCGGCACGCCTGCGGCGGCCGCATACGCCAGGACGGCCTGGGTGGAGGTCATGATCGGGTTCGCGGTCGGGTCGCCGGGCGCAGAGATGCCGTACTCGACCTCGGTACCGATGATTCGCTGCATGAGACGAGCCTAGATGTTCACTTGCCACCGGTCGCAGGGCCGGGGCGGGCTCGGTAGCGTCTAGCTTCGTGAAAGCCTTCCGACGGTTCACCGTCCGCGTCCCGTTGCCTGCTGCACTGGAGGACTTGGCCGTCCTCGCGCGCAATCTCCGCTGGGTGTGGCACACCGCGACCCAGGACCTGTTCGCCACCATCGACCCCGATCTCTGGGCGGCCTCCGGCGACCCGTTCCGGCTCCTTGCCGAGGTCGAGCCGGCCCGGCTGGCCGAGCTGGCCGACGATGCCGAGTTCGGTGAGCGCCTGGCCACCCTACGCGCCGACCTCGATACCTACCGCAGCGCCCCGCAGTGGTTCGGGGAGGAGGCGCAGGCCGGTGCCCGGCTCCCCGAGGGCATCGCCTACTTCTCGATGGAGTTCGGGATCTCCGAGGTCCTGCCGATCTACTCGGGTGGTCTGGGCATCCTGGCCGGCGACCACCTGAAGGCCGCGTCGGATCTGGGCCTGCCGCTGATCGGCGTCGGCCTGTTCTACCGGTCCGGGTACTTCCGGCAGAGCCTGTCCCACGACGGCTGGCAGCTCGAGCACTATCCGGTCAACGATCCCGGTCTGCTGCCACTGACCTTGCTCACCGGCACCGACGGCCACCCGGTCACGATCAGCGTCTCGATGCCCGGTGGCCGCCGGTTGTCGGCGCAGGTGTGGGTGGCCACGGTCGGGCGGATCCCGCTGCTGCTGCTCGACGCCGACATCCCCGCCAACGACGACGAACTCCGGATGGTCACCGATCGTCTCTACGGCGGCGATCAGGACCACCGCATCAAGCAGGAAATCCTGCTGGGCATCGGCGGCATCCGCGCGCTGCGCGAGTACGTCGCGATCACCGATCGGCCCGCGCCGACCGTCTTCCACATGAACGAGGGCCACGCCGGCTTCCTCGGTGCCGAACGGGTCCGCGAGCTCGTCACCGGGGGTCTGGAGCTGCGCTCGGCCGAGGTCGTGGTGCGCGCGTCGAACATCTTCACCACCCACACGCCGGTGCCCGCGGGCATCGACCGCTTCGGCAAGGACCTCGTCTCCTACTACCTCGATGCCGACGCCTCAGGTGCGTCCCGACTGCTGCCCGGCCTGCTCGCCGCGGACATCCTGGAACTGGGCAACGAGGGCGATCCGGGTGTCTTCAACATGGCGCACCTGGGTTTCCGGCTCGGTCAGCGTGCCAATGGCGTGTCGGCGCTGCACGGAGCGGTGAGCCGGGAGATGTTCGCGGGTCTGTGGCCCGGGTTCGACGCCGACGAGGTGCCGATCGGCTCGGTCACCAACGGTGTGCACGGCTTCACCTGGGTGGCGCGGCGCTGGCGGGAGCTCGTCGGCAACGACGAGGACTCCGCCGCCGACGGCTACGCCGCGTTGTCGGCGACGCAGGTGTGGTCCACCCGGGAGGCGTTGCGCGCCCAGCTCGTCGACGAGGTCCGCCGGCGCGCCCGCTCCAGCGGCACCGACCGTGGGTTCACCGAGGTGGAGCTGGGCTGGACCGACACCCTCTTCGACCCCGACGTGCTCACCATCGGTTTCGCCCGGCGCGCCGCCACCTATAAGCGCCTGACCCTGATGCTGCGGGATCCCGGGCGACTCAAGCGCATCCTGACCGACCCGGACCGGCCGGTGCAGCTGGTGATCGCGGGCAAGGCCCACCCCGCCGACGACGGCGGCAAGTCACTGATCCAGCAGGTCGTCCGGTTCACCGAGGATCCCGAGATCCGCGACCGGATCGTGTTCCTGCCCGACTACGACATCTCGATGGCCCGCCACATCTACGCGGGCTGCGATGTCTGGCTGAACAACCCGGTGCGCCCCATGGAGGCCTGCGGCACGTCCGGGATGAAGTCGGCGCTCAACGGCGGCCTCAACCTGTCGATCCTCGACGGCTGGTGGGACGAGATGGCCGACGGCACCAATGGCTGGGCCATCCCGTCGGCCGAGGGGGTGCCCGACGAGCATCGCCGCGACGATCTCGAGGCCGAGGCCCTCTACACACTGCTCGAGGACACGGTGATCCCGCTGTTCTATACGCGCGACGCCGACGGAATCCCCGAGCGGTGGGTCGAGATGGTGCGGCACACCCTCGCCGTCCTGGGCCCCAAGGTCCTGGCCTCGCGGATGATCCGCGACTACACCACCCAGCTCTACGCACCGGCCGCGCGCTCCTACGCCGACGTCGTCGCCGACGACTACGCGGGGGCGCGGGACCTGGCCGCCTACCGGCAGCGGATCGCGGCGGCGTGGCCGTCGATCTCGATCGCCGGCCTCGATGACGACTCCGAGGGCGGCGGGGCGGCGCTGCATCTGACCGCGCAGGTCGAGCTCGGCGGGCTCGCACCCGATCAGGTCACGGTGGAGGCGGTTCTCGGTCGGGTCGACGACGAGGGCGAGATCCACGATCCGGTGCGCACACCGATGCCACCGGTCGGCGACGGTGACGGCCGGGTGCAGTTCGCCACTGCGATCAGCCCGTACCGTTCCGGGGTGCTCGGCTACACCGCGCGGGTGCTGCCCCGCCACCGTCTGCTCGCCGGTCACGCCGAACTCGGTCTGGTGGTGTACCCGGCGGGGAGCTGACCCCCCGACACCCGACACGCGTGAACCCCACCGTCCGCGGACGGTGGGGTTCACGCGCTGCTGCTGGTTGCGAGGGTTACCGCTTCTTCAGACGCAGCCGTGAATAGGTGATGACAGCGAAAATGAGGGCCATGAGGACGAGCACGCCGTAGGCGATCGCGGTGTGCATGGGGGTTGCCTCCCACAGCGAGATGCGCTGCGGGGCGAGCGCGTTGATGTCGTAGAGGCCCACCGCGCCGGCCGCGCTGATGTACCCCCAATACGACGGGAACACCGACGACAGGATCTCCAGGGCGGGGCCGTCGAGCTTGAACAGGCCACCGCAGAACACCAGCTGCACCATCACCACGATGACCAGCGGTGGCATCACCTGCTCATTGGAGCGGACCATCGACGAGATGGTCAGCCCGACCAGCGTGGACACGCACGCGAGCGCCGCAATCGAGACGCCAAGCGCCAGCCACGGCGGCAGGAAGGTCCCGCCGAGCTCGGGGGTCCCGCGCCCGGCGTAGGTGATCGCGACCATGATCGCGCTCTGGGCGATTGCGGCGACGAAGAACACCATGATCTTGGCCCACAGGTAGGCGCCGGGCCGCAATCCGACGGCGCGTTCCCGCTCGAAGATGTCGCGCTCCCCAACCAGATCGCGCACCGTCAGCGCGGCGCCCATGAACGCCGCCCCGACCACGAGGACCACCAGGATCTGGATGGCCTCGGCACCGTCCTTCGGTGGGCGACCGCCGGGACCGGGTGCAAGTTTGCCGAACCCGCTGTCACCGGGGATCACCAGGGTCAGCAGACCCAGCACCACCGGCAACAGCAGCAGGAACGCAAGATAGCCGATGTCGGCGAAGACGAGGCGCACCTGTCGCCGGGCGACGGTGCTGGCCTGCCGGACGAAACTCGTGTGCGGTGCCGGTATCGCGGGCCCCGGCGGCCGCGCGGCCGGCGGCGGCTGCGGGGCACCCCGGCCCTGCAGATAGCGCATGTGCGCGGCATCGGGCTGCGCGGCGACAAAGGAGAAGATCTCGGCCCAGTCGTCGGTGCCCATCACTGCCTTGACCTGCTGCGGCGGGCCGCAGTAGGCGGTCTTGCCGCCGGGGGCCAGCAGCAGCACCTGATCGCACATCGACAGGTAGGTCAGCGAGTGCGTGACCACCAGGACCACCCGACCGGCGTTGGCGAGGCTGCGCAGCGTCGCCATGACCTGCCGGTCCAGCGCGGGGTCGAGGCCCGACGTCGGCTCGTCGAGGATCAGCAGCTGGGGCCCGGTCAGCAGTTCCATCGCCACCGACGCCCGCTTCTGCTGCCCGCCGGAGAGCTTCTCCACCCGGGTGTCGACGTGCTCGGTCAGTTGCAGCTCGGCGAGCACACCGTTGATGACGTTGTCGCGGTCGGCCTTGGCGAAGTCGGGCGGCAGCCGCAGCTCGGCGGCATAGCGCAGGGCCTGCCGCAGCGTGAGCTTGTGATGCAGGACATCCTTCTGCGGGACCATGCCGATCCGGGTGCGCAGCGCGTCATACTCCTGGTGCACGCTGCGGTTCTCGAAGGTCACCATGCCCGCGGTCGGCGAGTTCAGGCCCGCGACGATGCGGGAGACCGTCGACTTGCCCGCCCCCGACGGCCCGATCACCGCGGTCAGCGTGCCCGGGCTGGCAGTGAACTCCACGTTCGCCAGCAGCTGCTTTCCGCCGTCGACGACGAGGCTCACCCCGTGGACCTGCAGACCGCCGGCGACAACCTCCTGTGCCTGACCGCGGACCAGGCTGCCACCGGCCACCACGAAGTCGCTGTTGCCGATGGTGACGATGCTGCCCTCCGCGAGGCGCACCCGGGAGACGCGCACACCGTTGACGTAGGTGCCGTTGATGCCGCCCAGATCCTCCAGGTAGAGGCCGTCGGGCTGGGTCACGATCCGGGCGTGATGGCGTGAGGCGAGGACGTCGTTGACGACGATGTCGTTGTCGGGTGTGCGGCCGACGGTCTGGACGCCGGACAGCGAGATCGACTCGCGCGAGGCCGCGGCGCCCGACCCGGGCAGCTGATAGATCGCCGAGACGTTGTGGTGCAGTGACTGCAGGTGGGGCGCGTTCTGCAGTTCCCGCGGCGGCGGCTGCACGAACCCCGGCCGGTAGGTGCCCGGGGCGGGCACCCGCATCGGCGCCGACGGCACAGGACCGGGCCCCGGCGCCGTCGGCCCGAGGTTCGGTGGCGCCGCGGGACCGATCCCCGAGGCGACCGGCCCCGGCTGCGAGGCGCTGAACCCGAACGCCGACGGACCGGGACCAACCCCGGAGTTGCCGGGCGCACCGTCGAGCAGCACCTCCACGACCGGACCGGTGGTCGCGTCACCGACCCGGAAGGACATCGCCCCGGCCAGGGGCAGCTCGTAGACGCGCTGACCGTTGACATAGAAGCCGTTGGTGCTGCCGGCGTCGACCGCCCACCACCCGTTGCCGCGCCACTCGATCACGAGGTGCTGACGCGAGACCATCGGATGGTTGACCACGACGTCGTTGTCGGGTGTGCGGCCGATCCGCAGCCGTGGTGTGGCACCGAGACGATGACTGACACCGCCGACGGAAAGTCGGCCCTGGACC
>JASGFO010000055.1:0-19149 GCA_047605505.1 Gordonia sp. (in: high G+C Gram-positive bacteria)
TGCACACCGCGCCTCGCGGGTTTCTTCACCGGCCTCGTCCCTGCGGGCTATTGGGTCCGCAGATACTCCAGCTGGGCCTTCACCGACATCCTCGCGGCCGGCCACAGCTTCTTGTCGACGTCGGCGTAGACCGTGCGCACCACCTTCATCGGCCTGGCCTCGTGGGCGGTCAGACCCATCGCGTCCAGCGCCGCCCGGATCTGATCGATCCGCTCCTCGCGGTGGGCCTTGTAATACCGCGCCACCGGCTCCAGCGCCGGGTGGTCGGGGCCGTGTGCGGGCAGCAGTGCCGCGTCGGCACCGTCGACGATGAGCCGATTGAGCGAGGCGAGATAGTCGCGCAGACTCCCGTCGGACGGGTCGATCACGGTGGTGCCGCGGCCCAGGATGGTGTCGCCGGTGAGCACGGCGCGTTGCCCGTCGTGTTCGACGAGGAAACTCACCGAGTCACCGGTGTGCCCCGGCGTGAACAGGACGGTGATCCGCAGTCCGGCCACCTCGATGACCTCGCGATCACGCAGCGGCGGGGCGTCGCGGCAATGTTCGGACAATTGCGCACGTGTCGGGGCGCCGGTCCGCTTGTGCAGGGCCTTGATCGCGCCGGTGTGATCGAAGTGCCGGTGCGTGATCAGCGTCAGGGCCACCTCGGCGTGCTCGGCGATGCGCTTGACATGCTTGCGGTGGCGGGGTGGGCCCGGATCGACGATGACGCACTCGGCCGCCCCGGGAGCCCGCAGGACGTAGGTGTTGGTGCCGTCGAGCTCCATCACCCCGGGGTTGTCGCACAACAGGACCGACGCGAACGGGGTGATCGGCCGGAGCTCGCCGTAGGCGGGATGAGTGGGAGCAGAATCCACGGGCACAGAATCCATCTGCACAGCGTATGCCGCGTCACATCGGGGCGGCCCCGCCACCCGCGGTGCTCAGCCGACCTCGACGATGAGCTCCACCTCGACCGGCGCCCCCAACGGCAGTTCGGCCACGCCGACCGCCGAGCGCGCGTGCACGCCGGCCGCGCCGAAGATCTCGCCGAGCAGGTCCGAGGCACCGTTGAGGACGCCCGGCTGGCCGGTGAAACCGACCGCCGACGCCACGAACCCGGTCACCTTGACCACGCGGACGATCGCGTCGATCCCGACGAGCCCGTCGACCGCGGCGAGCGCGTTGACGGCGGCCTGTCGGGCCGCGGCGGTGGCCTGGGCGGGCTTGACGATGCCCTCGGCGGTATCGGACACCTTCCCCCGGACCGGCAGTTCGCCGTCGACGAAGGGCAGCTGCCCGGAGGTGAAGACGAGATTGCCGGTTTGCACGGCGGGGGTGTAGTTGGCGACGGGGGCGGGCGCCGTCGGGAGCTCGAGGCCGAGTTCGGCGAGGCGTTGCGTCCAGGCGGCCATCGTCTCAGCCCTTCGGGCGTTTCAGGTAAGCGACGTGCTGTTCGCCGGTGGGTCCGGGCAGCACACTGACCAGCTCCCAGCCGTCGGCGCCCCACTGATCCAGAATCTGCTTGGTGGCGTGGGTCAGCAACGGCACCGTCACGTATTCCCAGGCAGTCACATCGCTCATGGGGTCAGCCTAGCCGGTCGGCGTCGCCGAACCGCCGGCAGTGGATAAGGTGAACGCGTGGTGCGAGACACTGAAGATGCGGCCGGAACGGTCGCCGACCTCGAGCAGGTCACGGCCGACAACCGATGGCCCGAATCGGCTGCGCGGGCGCGCCTGCACTTCGTCTCCGGGAAGGGCGGGACCGGCAAGACCACCGTCGCCGCTGCGCTCGCGCTCGCGCTCAGCGGCCAGGGCAAGCGGGTTCTGTTGATCGAATGCGAAGGGCGCCAAGGTATTGCGCAGCTCTTCGACATACCGCCGCTACCGTCGGAGGACACCCGCATCGCGACCGCCGAGGGGGGTGGCGAGCTGTCGGCCCTGGCCCTCGACATCGAGCACGCCCTGCTCGAGTACCTCGACATGTTCTACAACCTCGGCTTCGCCGGGCGGGCAATGAAGCGGATCGGCGCGATCGACTTCGTCACGACGGTGGCGCCCGGTCTCCGGGACGTCCTGATCACCGGCAAGATCAAGGAACGCATCATCGCCACCGACAAGCACGGGATCCGTCTCTACGACGCGGTGGTCGTCGACGCCCCGCCGACCGGCCGGATCGGCAACTTCCTCGACGTCACCAAGGCGATGGCGGACCTGGCCAAGACCGGCCCCATCCGCACCCAGAGCGAGGGCGTCGCCCGGCTGCTGCACTCGGCGGAGACCGTCATCCACCTCGTGACGCTGCTCGAGGCGATGCCGATCCAGGAGACGATCGAGGCGGTCGCGGAGCTGGGCGGCAAGAACCTGACCGTCGGCAGCCTCATCATCAATCGGGTCAACCCGGAGCATCTGCCGGCCGACGAGATCGACGACATCGCCGAAGGTCACGTCGACGCCGCGCGGATCACGGCCGGGCTCGCGCAGGCCGGGATCACCGCCTCGGCGGCCGATTTCGCGGGCCTGCTGACCGAGACCATCGAGCACGCCTCGCGCCTGCAGGCCCAGCAGGTGGCCAAGGCGCAACTCGACGAGGTCGAGACCCCGACGCTCGAGCTGCCGACGCTGGGCGACGGGATCGACCTCGGCGGACTCTACGAACTGGCGAATCTGCTGCAGAAAGCGGGGGCGTGATGCCACTCGACCTGAAGATGGGATCAGTGCTCGCCGACCCCGAGACCCGGGTGGTCATCTGTTGCGGCTCCGGCGGCGTCGGCAAGACGACGACGGCCGCGGCCATGGCCGTGCACGCGGCCGAGGCCGGCCGGACCGTCGCGGTGCTCACCATCGACCCCGCGCGCCGGCTTGCGCAGTCGCTGGGGATGTCGGAGCTGACCAACGATCCGCAGCCGGTCGAGATCGACGGCACAGGCACCCTCGACGCCATGATGCTCGATATGCGGCGCACCTTCGACGAGATGGTGCAGGAATACTCGACGCCCGAGCGCGCGGCCGCGATCATGAACAATTCCTTCTACCAGACTGTGGCCGAATCATTTTCCGGCACACAGGAATACATGGCGATGGAGAAGCTCGGGAAGCTCATCGAGGCCAACCGCTGGGATCTGATCATCGTCGATACCCCGCCGTCCCGCAATGCGCTGGATTTCCTCGACGCGCCGCAGCGCCTCGGCTCATTTCTGTCCGGCCGGCTGATGAAGATGCTCATCGGCGGCGGCCGCGGGGTCGGCCGGATGGTGACCGGCGCGATGAGCCTGGCGATGCGCGGGATCTCCACGATCATCGGCGGCGACATGCTGCGCGATGTGGCGATGTTCGTGCAGTCGCTGGATTCGATGTTCGGCGGCTTCCAGGATCGCGCCCTCAAGACCTACGAGCTGCTCAAGCAGCCGGGAACCCGGTTCGCGGTGGTGGCCGCCGCCGAGCCGGATGCGCTGCGGGAGGCGGCGTTCTTCGTCGACCGGCTCGCCGAGGAGGCCATGCCGCTGGCCGGCCTGATCCTCAATCGCACCCACCCCAACCTCACGTCGATTCCCGAGGAGGTGGCGCGCGCGGCGCTCGCCGGGAACGCCGACATCGACGACCTGACCCGGGGCATCCTCACGATCCACGCCGAGCGCGCCGCGGCCGCCAAACGCGAGGTGCGCCTGCTCCAGCGGTTCACCGCCTCACATCACACCGTGCCGATCGTCGGGGTGCCCGCATTGCCGTTCGAGGTGGCCGACCGGCGCGCGTTGCGCGCCGTCGCCGAACAGATCACCGGACGCGGCTGACCCGGCGGGTCCGGCGCCGCCCCCCGGGCCCTGCACCGACCGGCCGGGTGTGTCCGGGGGGCGTCAGCCGACCGCGCGCTGACGACGCCGCTGCGCCTCGAAGAACGTGGCCCAGGAGGTCACCTCGGGGTGCTGGCGCAGCAGCGCACGGCGCTGACGCTCGGTCATCCCTCCCCACACACCGAACTCGACCCGATTGTCCAGCGCATCCGCACCACATTGCAGCTGCACGGGACAATGCCGACAGATCGTCGCGGCCTTGCGCTGGGCCGCACCACGGACGAACAGATCGTCGGGGTTCTCACCCCGGCAGCGCGCCTGGGCGACCCAGGTCAACCGTGCTTCGCCCGTGAATCCTGCCGCTGCTGATGTCGCCATAGGTGTACACCCCTGCCTGTCGTGTTCCCGCTGGCCTCGTCACCAGCGCTCGACTGTCACCCACACCCCGACACCGGGCCCGCGTGGTGCAGAGGACACGTTGGCGGCCGGTTGTAATGTGAATCACATCCAGCCCTCAATGTAGGGATCGGTGTATGCGTCCGCAACCCCTGCGGCGAAAAAACTGGCACATCCGTGCACACTTGCGGCGTTTCCCCAGGTCAGCACCTCGCGGTCACCCGAGGTGGGCACACCGGCACCCGGATGTCCGGGAGTCGAGGAGATCACACGTATCCTGTCGGGGTGTCAGTCGCGAAAAAGCTGGGACCACTCGCCGCCGCGTGTGTCCTCGCGGGGGTTCTCGTCGCCGGTCTCCTCTACCCGGTGGCCAGCGGCGTCGGCCTGGTCTCCAACCGGGCGGCGTCGGCCGTCGAGAACGTGTCGTCGGAACTCCTGGGCGGCACCCTGCCCGAGGTCACGACGGTCACCGACGCCGACGGCAATGTGATCGCAACGCTATTCGATCAGTATCGCTTCCAGGTCGGCTACAACGACATCTCGCCCGACATGATCGCCGCGATCATCTCCATCGAGGACCGCCGGTTCCTCGAGCACGACGGTGTGGACTGGCGCGGCACCATCCGGGCCGCGCTGCGGAACTCCTCGTCGGGCGAGGTCCAGCAGGGCGCCTCGACCCTCGACCAGCAGTACATCAAGAACTACCAGCTGCTGGTGCTGGCCCGGACCGAGGCCGAACGTGAGGCGGCCACCGAGACCACCCCGGCCCGCAAGCTGCGGGAGGTCCGGATGGCGCTGACACTCGAGGAGTCGCTGACCGATCAGGCCCGGCGGCGCGGGCTCTCCGACGCCGCCGCCAAGCAGGAGGCGAAGAAGCAGATCGTCACCCGCTATCTCAACGTCGTGCCCTTCGGCAACAACGCCTACGGCATCGAGGCGGCGGCCCGCGTCTACTTCCACTCGCATGCCAAAGACCTCACCGTCGACCAGTCGGCCCTGCTCGCCGGCATCGTGAACGCGAGTTCGGCGCTGAATCCGTACACCAACCCCGAAGGCGCCCTCGAACGCCGCAACACCGTGCTCGACTCGATGATCGCGAGCATGCCCGATCGGCGGGACCAGATCGTCGCGGCCAAGCGCAAGCCG
Organism: Gordonia sp. (in: high G+C Gram-positive bacteria); assembly: GCA_047605505.1. Classification (GTDB taxonomy): domain Bacteria; phylum Actinomycetota; class Actinomycetes; order Mycobacteriales; family Mycobacteriaceae; genus Gordonia. The sequence continues at coordinate 5,313 of JASGFO010000055.1, forward strand.
CTCGGCGTGGTGGCGAACCCGACGATCCCGACCGAGGGCTGCATCGGCGCGGGCAACGTGGGCTTCTTCTGCGACTACGCCTTGCAGTTCCTGGCCGAGAACGGCATCTCCCGCGACGTCGTCCGTCGCGGCGGCTTCCTGATCAAGACCACCCTCGACCCCGAGGTCCAGCGCTCGGTGCAGCGCGCCACCCAGTCCCAGGCCGATCCCGACGCCGACGGCGTGGCCAACGTGATGAGCGTGATCCGGCCGGGCTCCAGCGGCCACCCCGTGCTCGGCATGGCCTCCAGCCGCAACTACGGCCTCAACAGCAACCGCAACCAGACCGTGCAGCCGCAGCCGTACTCGCTCGTCGGCGACGGCGCCGGATCGGTGTTCAAGGTGTTCACCGTGGCCGCTGCCCTGGAGCAGGGGCGCATCGGCATCGGCAGCAACATCGCGGTGCCGTCGTACATCACCGTCTACGGGATGGGCAACAGCGGCGGCGCCTACGGCTGTCCGGCGAATGCCTACTGCGTCAAGAACGACGGCCGGTATCCGGCGCAGATGTCGGTGACCAATGCCCTCGCGCAGTCACCGAACACCGCCTTCGTCGGACTGCTGCAGCAGGTCGGGGTCAAGCCGACCGTCGACATGGCGGTCCGGCTGGGCCTGCGTTCCTACAACTCGCCCGGCACATCGGGGCAGGGCAACAAGAGCATGGCGCAGTGGGTCAAGGACGGGAACTTCGGCTCGTTCACGCTGGGCCCGTTGCCGGTCAACGGCGTCGAGCTGTCGAATGTGGCCGCGACCCTCGCCTCCGGCGGCGTATGGTGCCCGCCCAATCCGATCGCGCAGATCACCACGGTGCGCCGCGACGAGAACGCCAATCCGGTACCCGGACCCAATGGTCGGCCGATGACCGCCGAGGTGCCGTTCAACCCGCCCGCGTGTGAACGCGTCGTCGAGCGCGGGCTGGCGAACTCGCTGGCCAATGCGATGAGCCAGGACGACCGCGGTGGCGGCACGTCCGCGGCCGCGGCCGGCGCCATCGGGTGGGGGCTGCCCAGCGCAGGCAAGACCGGCACCACCGAGGCGCACCGGTCGTCGGCATTCCTGGGCTTCACGAACACCCTCGCGGGAGCCACCTACGTCTACAGCGACGGCTCCAACCCGATGGGCATCTGCACCGCCCCGCTGCGCTCCTGCTACGAGGGCAACGTCTACGGCGGCTACGAGCCGGCCCGGACCTGGTATTCGGCGATGCTGCCGATCGCCACGAAGTTCGGTCCGGTGGCCTTGCCGCCCACCGATCCGCAGTTCGTGACCGGCACCGACCGGGGCCGCATTCCGCAGGTCGTCGGGCTGACCGCGAGCGCGGCCACCGCACGGTTGCAGGCCGCCGGGTTCAAGGTGAGCCAACTCGACATCGACAGCGCCAAGCCGCAGGGCACGGTGGTGGCGACGGCACCGTCGGATTCGGCGTTGCCCGGCAGCACCATCACGATCTACGTGAGCAATGGTCGCCGGGGCGCCGACCAGGACGGCGGCAGCGGACCGACCCAGACGACCGTCCAGGTGCCCGGCGTCGGACCGGTCGTCATCGACCTGCCGGGGTGAGGGCCGACACGAGTACGCTGAGGGCATGTCGTCCCTCCAGAGTCTGCAGCGAGTGGCTGCCGCGGTCCCTGATTCCCCGGTCGCCCGGTCGCTGGTCGCCGGTGCCGGACTGGCAGCCGGTGGCCTGTTCTATTCGACGGTGATCGAACGCAACGCCTTCACGTTGCGGCACACGACCATGGCGGTGCTCGAACCCGGTTCGACGCCGTTGCGGGTACTGCATCTCAGCGACTTCCACATGATGCCCGCGCAGCGTCTCAAGCAGGCATGGATCGGCGAGCTGGCGGCGCTCGAGCCGGATCTGGTGGTCAACACCGGCGACAACCTCGCCCACCCGCAGGCGGTGCCCGCGGTCATCCAGGCGTTGGGCGGCCTGTTGTCGCGGCCGGGACTGTTCGTCTTCGGTTCCAATGACTACTTCGGCCCCAAGCCGAAGAATCCGTTCCAGTACTTCAAGACCGATCACCAACGCTCCGGCGGGCAACCCCTGCCCTGGCAGGACCTGCGGGCCGCATTCATCGAGCGTGGTTGGTTCGATGCCACCCACACCGTGCACGAGCTGGAGGTCGGCGGGGTGCGCGTCGTCGCCTCCGGCGTCGACGATCCGCACATCGAGCGCGACCGCTACGACACCATCGCGGGCCGCCCGAATCCGCTGGCCCATCTGCGACTCGGACTGACCCATTCCCCCGAGCCCCGGGTGCTCGACCGGTTTGCCGCCGACGGATATGACCTCGTCCTGGCCGGCCACACGCACGGCGGGCAGCTCTGCCTGCCGTTCGTCGGCGCGCTGGTGACCAATTGCCATCTCGACCGCTCGCGGGTGAAGGGGCCATCGGCCTGGGGATCGACGATGAAGCTGCACGTCAGTGCGGGCCTGGGCACCTCACCGTACGCGCCGGCGCGTTTCTGCTGCCGCCCGGAGGCCAGCCTGCTGACGCTGACCCCCGTCTCCCACGGCGATGCCGACGTCGACGCCGAGAAGTCGCTGCCCCAGTTGGCCACCGACGCCCGCTGAGGTCATCGATCGATCGCCGCCGCCGCGTCGAGGGCGGCCGCAGTCTGCTGCCGGCCCGCCGCGATCACCTCGGCGGCCCGGTAGTATTCGAGCGTGCGGCACACCGTCCGCGGGATCTCGATCAGCAGATCGGGCGGATAGGCGGCGAGGGTGTGCCGTGCGAGGGCGGACTGAGCGATGTCGATGGTCCGGTTCATCACGTCGAAGCCGCCGAGCCGGGGGGCGGGCGGGGACTCGGCGTCGACGTCGACGAACTCCGACTCCAGCAGGTCGGCGACCCGTCCCAGCATCGCCTTCCCGGGCTGCGTCTCACGCAGTGCCCGCACCGCCTTGGTGTCCAGGATCGACGCCGAGGTGTTGCGCCACATCCGGTTCCATCGTTCCGCGGTCGGTCGCACGGCGGGTGCGCGGTAGGCCTGGGGATCTTCCCCGCCGAGGCTGACCGCAATGGTCCGGTCGGCATGGACCGCGGCGATGGGCGCCATCGGGATGGGGTCGAGGATGCCGCCGTCGGCCAGCAGCCGCCCGTGCAGCACGTGCGGGGCCACGACGCCGGGGATCGCGATCGACGCCCGGATCGCGTCGTCGAGGCGACCGCGTTGCAGCCACACCGACCGGCCGGTGATCAGGTCCGTGGCCACTGCGGTGAACGGGATCGGCAGGTCTTCGACGGCCACGTCACCGATCAGCTCGCGCACCACGTCGATGATCTTTTCCGCCCGCAGCACCCCCGCCGCGCTCAGCGAGGGATCGAGCAACCGGAGCACCGCACCCTGGGTCAGGGTGCGGGCCCAGTCGGTGAACTCGTCGAGTCTCCCCGCCGCCTGCAGTCCGCCAACCAGTGCGCCCATCGACGAGCCGGCGACACCGACGATCTCGTGACCCCGCTCCCGGAGTTCCTCGATCACACCGATGTGCGCATACCCGCGCGCACCACCGCTGCCCAGTGCCAGCACCACTCGCATGGGCACATTCTGGCAGGTCGGGTGAGCGGCTCAGGCACCGCCGCTGAGCGGCTCCGCCCGGCCGGCCCGCGTCGTGCGCACCTCGTCGAAAAGCCGCAGCCGCCGACCGATCCGACGTCCCAGGAATTCGACGATGACCGTCTCGAACACCGCGTTGTCGTCACCGGCGACCATGTGCCCGGCGCCGCCGACCTTCGCGTACTCGGCGTGCGGCACCAGCTTCAGGAAGCGAGCCGCGTCAGCGATGGCCAGGACGTCCGACGAGCCGCCCCGCACCAGAAGCGTCGGCACCCGCAGACCGGCGGCCGCGGCGATCAGGGTGGGCATGTCCAGGACGCCGCCCTCATCGACGTCGTCGTATCCGTCGTCCCGCAGGAATGCCGGATCCCAATGCCAGTACCAGCGACCGTCACGTTCCCGGAGGTTCTTGCGCAGGCCGTCGAGGTTGGTCGGTCGCGGCCGGTGCGGCAGGTAGGCGGCGATCGAGTCGGCGGCCTCGTCGAGATCGGCAAACCCCGCCTCGGCGTTGGCGGCCATGAAGCCCCGGACCCGGTCGGTGCCGGCCCGCTGCAGAAACGGCGAGACGTCGACGAGCACCAGCGCCGCAGCGAGGTCGGGCCGGCTGCGCAGCGCCGCCAGCGCGGCGATCCCGCCCAGCGACGCCCCGACGAGCACCGGTGGCCGCCCGAGCGAGTCGGCCACCGCGACCACATCGGCGGCGAACCGGTCGAGGCCGTAGCGGCCGTCGGGCGACCAGCCGCTGTCCCCGTGCCCGCGGAGATCGACGGTGATCGCCGACCACCCGTTCGCCGCGAGCGACGCCGCCGACCGCCCCCACGAATGCCGCGTCTGACCGCCGCCGTGGAGGAACACGATGGGCGGATTGTCGGGGTTGCCGTGGCGGTCGGCGGTCAGCGCGACATCGCCGGCCGGGATCGTCAGGGTGAGGTGTTCCATGGAAGGGTCCCTTCCGGTGTGGGCTGCGCCCCGGACAGGCGGGGCCGTGCCCTTTCACAGTGCCGCAGGGCGGATCGGCGGCTGCGCGGAGGGGGGATGAGGCCGTGGAGCAACACCCACTGAGGAGCCGTGATGCCAGCGAACATCGAATACACCGCCGACAGCCTGCTCCGCGCCGCCGAACACTCAACGCCATGCCGAGCCGCCAGGCGCCACTCATGACTCAGGAATACTGGGACAACCCAGACAACTGGGTGCCGCTCCACACGGCCCTGGACCCGCAGGAGCCGCACGAGTAGCCCAGCTCCGGGGTATACGCCCGCCGAATCTGGTTGCCGCACACCACCAGTGAGCACCAGGAATGCGTTGGCACACAACCCATTTCAGGGGTACAGGCCCGCTCGAACCCCCGAAAACGAAAAGTGGAGCGGAAGTAAAAATCTACTCTGCCGAGCAGTCGATCGGTGACGACGAGTCGATGACGCTGGCGGAGATGCAGGAGTACGTCGCGAACCTTGCGGAGAAGCCTTGGTGGCGAGAAATTTTCCCGTCGTCGCTCCCGATTCACGTGGTCGACAGCGGGTACCTGTCAGACGACGGCAGTGCTGTTTCGTACACCCAGCCGGACGCGTATCCAAGGCCGGCGAAGTACACGATCTCGATGCATCCGAGGATGCTCACGAATCGCATCCTGATCCACGAACTCGCGCACTGCGTGACGCCGTCGCTCACGGGCGATCCTGAGTCCGTTCGCTCCGGCGAGGACTTAGCCGACCGCACCAAGCCGCACGGTGCTCCGGCGCACTATATGAGCGAGTTGGCGCGCAATCGATCCCGACACATGCAGGCCATCAAGAGCACCACCCCGCTGTCAGCGCGGCGAGGACGTCGGTGGCCGCACGGTGCCCGGCGGTGACCGCCCCTTCCATCGCGCCGTGGAAGACGGTCGCGGTTTCGGTGCCGGCGAAGTGGATACGCCCGACCGGCTGCGCTGGTGTCGCGCGGTTGCTGGTCCAGCTGCCGGGTGGCTGGAATCCCGCGAAGCAGCCGGGCGACCACGGGTCCTCGTTCCAGACGTGGATGTAGCTCTCAGTCGGCGAGAGTGCTTGCGAGCCGAAATGGCCGGCCAGGTCGGACAGGACGGCGTTGAGGCGGTCGTCGGGAGTCTGCGCCAGTAGGCGGCGCGCGTGGCCACCTACGACGAACGCGGCTAGCACCGGCTAGCACGCCTTGGTCGTCGGTGGAGAGGTCGAAGGTCGCGTTCACGACGTCCTCGCTGGATACACTCTTGCCGCTCAAGCCCGCTGCGCGCCAGAATGGCTCGGGGAAGGTGAGGTGGTACTTGAGGACCGTCCCCGGTCGGGAGGTCTGCAGGTGCTGGGCGCGGCCCTCGGGCAGGGGCGGGTCGAACGTGATAGCGGCTGCGTGTGGTGGCGGTACCGCGATGACCGCTCGCCTCGCCCGCCACGCACGCTCGCCCGCCCGCCCGCACCCTGACACCGTCCGCGTCCGCAGTCACGGCGGTGACGGGTGCGGAGAGGACCGGAGGGTGCGGCAGCGCCGTAGCGAGGCGCTCGCACAGCGTCGACGCGCCATCAACGAAGCGGAGTTGCTGCGCTCCGCTCGAGCGCATGTACCGGCGGAAGCCTCCCGCCGAGCGGATGCACATCAGCGCGTGCAGCAGGGAGATCTCGTCCATGTCGGCGGCGAAGATCGACCGCATCGCCGCCTCCAACAGACCCAGGCCCTCGCGCGGCAGTCGCGCTGCGTCGAGCCAATCCGCTACTGATCGGCCGTCCAGGTACCGATCCAAGCGCCCAGACCACGGCGCCCCCGGGGCGACGGTGCGGGCCAACGCGTTCAGCGTCGCCAGACCCGCCACCGTGCCGAGCAGATTCATGGCTCCGAAGTCCGGCAGGTCGCCGCTCCAGCGGCGCTCCGGCCCGCCGAACCGGCCGATGTGGACGCCCTCGTCCCACGTCGGAGTGAGCTCCAGGCCGTGCTTCTCAGCGAGGGCCAGGATCGAGTGCTGGTGCGGCCCGACGAATTCCGCCCCGCACTCGACCGAATGCCCGAACCTGTCAGGGACGGTGCGGATCCGGCCACCGATCCGATCGCGTGCCTCAAGCACGGTGACCGACAAGCCGGCCGCCACCAGGTCCGCCGCGGCCGTCAGCCCCGACAGACCCGCGCCCACCACGACCACATCGACCGGGCTCATCGCCGAACCCCCTCAGCCGTCGCGATGTGTGCGACCAGCGCGTCCACCGCGAGCCGGTGCGCGGCATCGACGCGACTCCGATCGCCCGTCGCGAACAGATCCAGCAGCAGTCCACGATGCACCGCCAACAGCGACGTCGCCACCTCCTCCGCATCGCCGCCCCCGTAACCGCCGTCGACCAACGCGCGGGAGATCGCGCCGACCCAGCCGTGCACCGTCCCGTCCAGGAACCCGGGCAGGCGAGCCGGATCCATCAGCGCCATCCCGTACGCCTCGAAGAACAGTCGGCCGTAGGCCTCGGACTCGGCGCTGGTGCTCGCCCGCCAGAACCGGTCCACCACCTCCCGCACAGGCAGCCCCACGCTGTCTGCGACCCACTTCTCCACCTGGACCTGCTGACGCTGCCGCACGCCGTCCAGCGCCGCGGTGACCAACTGCTCCTTGGACCCGAAGTGATACACCAGCATCCGCGCGCTCGTCCCCAGCGCGGCAGCCAGCGGCCGCAGCGACAGGTCCGCTAGCCCGTGCGTGTGGATGTAGTCCACCGTCGCGTCCAACAGCACTCGGCGGCGATCGTCCTTGTCGGCGATCTCGTCAGACATGAGCACCTCTCCGAACCACGTAACACTCGTTACACCACGCGATGGAACGAGTGTTACATCGGCGGTCGAAGCTGTCAACGTCGGATCGAACTCCGCCTTGCGCACGGGTCAGCCCCAGATACTCCGCCAGCCCAGTACGCGGCGATGCGTGACGTACTCGAGTGGGGGCCGCCGAAGACCTGGGAGCGCCGCGGCGTTCCGCTGCCGGAGTTCCTGGTCGACGAGGTGGCGGCACTCATGGTCGGCAAGGGTCGCGACGACCTCGTGTTCACGTCACCGCGTGGCGAGGCCATGCGGCTCAACACGTGGCGCCGGCGCACCGGGAACACGACGCTGGAGAAGGTACAGGCCGCGAACGTTGAACAGCGCGCGAAGGAGGCCCGCGCGGTGATGGAGAAGAAGACCGAAGCGGTGACGACTCCGGAGTTCCCGACGATCACGCCGTACGCGCTCCGCCACACCGCCGTGTCTCTCGCCATCTCAGCCGGCGCCAACGTGCTCGCGGTGCAGCGCATGCTCGGCCACAAGACCGCGAGCATGACGCTCGACACGTACGCGGACCTCTTCCCCGACGATCTGGAACTGGCCTCCGGGAAGCTCAGCGACGCGCGGCGGGCGGCGCTCACCCTGGTCCAGGCGCGAGTAAGGCCCCTGACCAGTGTTTCCACTGATCAGGGGCCCTGCTGTCGTCTCAACCAACGAGTCGGGGTGGCGGGATTCGAACCCACGACCTCTTCGTCCCGAACGAAGCGCGCTACCAAGCTGCGCCACACCCCGTGTGCAACCTGGAATAGGTTACCCCCAGGCTCTCTCAGATGTTAAATCGCCTGGTCAACACCCAAACGCGGCATGGCCCACTACCCTGGACCGGTGACCGAACCGGGACGCTCTGAGCCGAGCCGAGCGACGGAGAATGTGGCCGTACGCCTGATCGCCGACACCTACCGGCTCGCCGACGAGGTCCTCTACCCGGCCGCCGCTGAGGTGGACCGTACCGGCGTCATCCCGCCGTCGCACTGGTCCGCTCTCGCCGATGCCGGGCTGTTCGGCATCGCCGCCCCGGTCGAGGTGGGCGGTCCCGGACTCGCTCTCACCCAGATCATCGAACTCCAGGAGGTCCTCGCCTCCGGCTGCCTGCCAACGGCCTTCACCTGGCTACAGCATCACGGCGTCGTCACCGGCCTGGCCACCACCGACAACCTCGCTCTGCGCGACGCGTTGCTCGCCGACCTCACCAGCGGCCGTCGCCGTGCCGGCGTCGCCTACGCCGGAGTGGTCCCGACACCACCACGCATGACGGCCGGCCGCACCGCCGACCGCTGGCTCGTCAACGGTCACGCACCGTTCGTGTCCGGTTGGGGCAGTGTGGATGTCCTCCAGATCTCAGCGCGCGACACCGACACCGACGACGTGATCTCGGCGATCATCCCGGCACGACCACCGGTCGAGCACATCTTCGCCGCACCCGTCGATCTGGCGGTGTGCGACGCGACCCGGACGGCCTTCCTCCGTGTCGACGACCTGCCGGTCACCGACGAGCAGGTGGTCCGCCGCCAAACTCTCGCCGACTTCTTCGCCAATCAGAACACCGGACTCCGGATCAACGGGGCGCTGCCCTTCGGCATCGTGCGCCGCGCGACCGCGCTGCTCGACCAGGCCGGTCACAGCCACCCGGCCCGTGCCCTCCGTGAACGCGCCGGCGAGATCCGCGCCCGGCTCGACGGGTCCCTCGATGATGCCGAAGTCCTCCTCGACGCCCGCGCGGATGGCGCGGCACTGGCCGTCGACGCGGCCGCAACGCTCATTGCCGCCGAGGGCGGTCGTGCGCTGCTGCGCGGTGCCCCGGCGCAGCAGCTGGCGCGCGAAGCCGCCTTCACCCTCGTGGCCGCGAGCCGACCGCAGTTGAAGGATCTCCTGGTGCGGAGATTCAGTGGTCAGCACCAATTTCGCCACAGATGACACCACAGCGCGATGCCACGACAATTATTGTCGTGACGCACCGCTCACGTGTCACCTATGGCGACTGCCGCCCGAACTCCCGCAGAAACAGCGCCTCGCCGAGCGCCATCCGCTCGATCTCGGATGGATCGACGCTTTCGTTCGGTGCGTGGATCAGGCATTTCGGTTCCTCGACACCGAACAGCATGATTTCGGCGTCCGGGAAGGTCTCGGCGAGCACGGTGCACAGCGGAATCGAGCCGCCCTGCCCCATCTGCTCGACATCGCGTCCGTAGGCCGATGCCAACGCCACCGACAGCGCGTCGAAGGCCACACCCGACGTGGAGCCGGTGAACGGCGCTCCGGTGGCCTCGCGCTCGATCGACACCCGAACGCCCCAGGGCGCCACCGACTCCAGATGCGCGACGAGGGCGTCCTGCGCGGCGTGCTCGTCCATGCCGGGCGGTACCCGCAGATTGATCCGCGCCCGCGCGGTCGCGTTCACGGCCGCCGACGAGCCGGCGACCGAGGGGCAGTCGATACCCAGCACGGTGGCTGCCGGCCGGGCCCAGACCAGGTCGGCGACGCGACCCGATCCGAGTAACCCGACGCCATCCAGAACCGTTGCGTCGCTGCGGAACTGATCTTCGGGATAGTCGATGCCGGGCCAGACCTGATCGGCGGCCAGACCGGTCACCGTCGTATTGCCGTCGGCGTCGCGCAGCGTGGCCAGCATGGCGATCAGTGCGGCGAGCGCATCCGGTGCCGCTCCCCCGAACATGCCGGAGTGCATGGCTGACGACAGCGTCTCGACAGTCACCACGACGTTGGCGATGCCGCGCAGCGTCGTCGTCAGCGTGGGGCGCCCGGCCGCGATGTTGCCGGAGTCCAGAATCAGGATCGCGTCGGCCGCGAGGAGCTCGGGATGCTTGGGCACGAAATCCTCGAGGCCACCGGATCCCTGTTCCTCCGAACCTTCGCCGATGATCTTGACGGTGACCCCGAGATCGTCGCCGAGCGCGCGGAGCGCGGTGAGATGCACTGCGATATTGCCCTTGCAGTCCGCCGCACCACGCCCGTACCAGCGGCCGTCGCGGTCGGTGAGCGTCCACGCGGGTGAGTCCCACGCCGCGGGATCCAGCGGTGGCTGCACATCGTGGTGGAAGTAGAGCAGCACGGTCGGCGCACCCGGCGGGCCCGGGATGTGCCCGGTCACCGCCTGCGAGCCGTCGGCGGTGAGATGCGCGGTGACCTCACGCACCCCGGCGTCGGTGAACGCCCCGATGAGCCAGTCGACCATGCGTCCGCAGTCGGCGGGTGGCGTCCCGGCCGGATCGAAGACCGACGCGAACGCCACCATCTCCGCCAGATCGCGCTGGGCGCGCGGCATCAGCGCACGCACCTTCTCCCGAAGCTCGTCGGCGCCGGTCATGGCCTACCCTCTCGGTCGATCCACGGCACCTCTCGGGGCACCTACTTCTGTTCGACGGGCTCACCGGAACTGTCGGCGCCCGTGCCGTCGCCGGTATCCGCCGACGCCGACGCCTCCGTGACGGGCACATCGGCGCCGGCCGCCGCGTACGACTCGGCGAACGATACGCGCGGCGTGGTCAACGAATGGACCGCGGCCAGCCCGGCGAAGTACAGCGCCGACAACCCGAAGACGAGCGCCAGCACCAGCGCCGCGTACCGCAGCGACTCGAGCAGGATGCCGTCACCGCGGGTCGCGAGCACACCGCCCGCGGCCAGCACGGCCCCGAGCAGCGACCACACCGCGCTGCGCACCCGCGGCGCGACTACCGACACCGAGAACAGGCGCTGATACAGCGTGGTCTCGTACTCGTCGACGGCGGCCAGCCGGACGGCGTCGTCACCGGCGAGCGCGCGGAGTTCCCGCGCCAACTCGGCGCCCGCACGCAACTGGTGGGTTTCCCGTTCCCGGTATCGGACGAAGACCGCCCCCGCGGCGACCGCGGCGATCAGCCCCAGCCCGACCATCACATCCACATCGCTCCGCCCGCCCGCACTCCCCAGTGGTTCACCACCGCCACGCTACCGTCCGGCCCCGCTCACTCTGTGAGCGCCCGCACAGCGTCGACGCTCACACCCGCACGGTCAACGTGTGCTCGATGTTGCCGCGCGTCGCCTTCGAGTACGGACAGCCGCCGTGCGCCGCCTCCACCATCTCGGTGGCCTTGGCCTCGTCGATGCCGGGCAGGTAGGCCTCGATGGCCACCGTCAGACCGAAACCGCCGTCGGAATCCTTGCCGATGCCCGCGGTGACGGTGACGGTGGCACCGTCGGGGACGGGGTTGCCCGCACGCCCGGCCGTCGCCCGCAACGCGCCGAGGAAGCAGGCCGCGTATCCCGCCGAGAACAGCTCTTCCGGGTTGGAGCCTTCCCCGCTGCCGCCCATCGCCACCGGCGGCCGCAGTTCCAGGTCGATGCGGCCGGTTTCCGACACCACCTCGCCGTCGCGCCCGCCGCCACTGGCCTTGGATGAGACCTGATAGACAACTTCGATTGCCATGTGCTTCTCTCCTCGTCGATCGTTGACGCCCCCATTCTTCCGTCGGAGCGGCGTCTGCTGCCACCGATCGCGCGGATTCGTTGGCTTCGAGTGGCGCGCCGATCGCACCTGTCGTATCGTCTTACCTACGGGGTCGCAAGTAGCAGCAGGCAAGAGTCCAACTGTTCGCGTCCGCCGGGTCTCCTCTCTCCAGCACCCGGCGTCGAAAAGCTCTCGCGCCCCCATCGATTCGAGAGAGATTCATCATGACTGTTCAGCCTTCCACCTCGTCGACCGAGTCCGGCCACGCCCTCACCGAGCTCGAGCGCGAGGCCCGTATGGGTGGCCTCGGCACCGAGACCACCGACCGCGAGGTCCGCCGCATCAGCCTCGCCGACTTCGATGCGCGGCGCACCGAGATCGCCGACGAACTCTGGTCCGCGGCAACCGATATCGGCTTCTTCCAGGTGGTCGATCACGGGATCGACCTGGCCGAGGTCAACCACGCCTTCGAGATGTCGCGCGCGTTCTTCGAGCTGCCGCGCGAGGTGAAGGAGCGCTACGCCCTCAAGAAGGGCCAGAACGCGGGCTGGGAGTACATGACCCAGGTGCGTCCGTCGGTCGGCACGCCCGACCAGAAGGAGTCCTACCAATACACGCGGCCCCGCATGGAGGGTCTGTGGCCCAGCGACGACGAGCTCGACGGGTTCCGCGCCACCATCACCGATTTCGAGGACAAGTGCCGGCAGATCGCGATGGACCTGTTGAGCTGCTTCGCCGAGAAGCTCGGCTTTGATCGCGAGTTCTTCACGCGCGCACATGATCCCGAGTCCCCCACCTACCAGAGCACGCTGCGTCTGCTGCACTACTACGCCTTCCCCGACGAGTTGCTCGACGTCGAGAACACCTGGCGGGCCGGCGCGCACACCGATTTCGACGTCCTCACCCTGCTGTTCCAGCGCGACGGCCAGGGCGGGCTGCAGGTGCTCCCCGGTGCCGAGGCGCAGGGCCAGGCCTGGACTCCCGTCGACCCCTCCGACGACGCGATCACCTGCAACATCGGTGACATGCTGATGCGCTGGTCCGGTGACCGGCTGCCGTCGAACTTCCACCGTGTGCGCTCGCCCAAGCGCGGTGAGTACCAGGGTCCGCGCTACACCATCGCATACTTTGCGCAGGCCAATTCCGATGTGCTGATCGAGAGCGCCCCGGACGCCGATGGCGCGCCGACCTATCCGCCGATCACCGCGGCCGATTACATCGCCGCACGGCTTTCGGCGAACTTCGGCGCGAAGAAGTCTTGATGACCGAGCCGTCGGGCACCCCCGCCGCCGGAAGCAACATCACCAAGAACACTGACAGCGCAGACACTTTCGTCTTCGATGACGTCACGGTGTTCACCGGCGGCGCGTGGGTGGCCCATCAGGATGTCACGGTCACCGGTGCGGTGATCTCGGATATTTCCGACGCCACAAATCCCGGGAATTCGCGCCATCGGCTCCTGATTCCGGGATTCGTGAATACCCACTGCCATATGCAGCAATCACTGATGCGCGGTATCGCCGAATGCACGCCGCTCCTGCAGTGGCTGCTGGCGGTCGGCGAGGAGTCGGTGGCCATCACCCCCGAGCGTGCCTACCTTGCCACGGTCGCCGCGTCCCTCGAGGCGCTGCGGTCGGGCACCACCGCCCTCGTCGAGCACATGTGGCCGCATCCGTCGGCCGAGGTGCACGACGCGGTGGTCCGGGCATTGCGGGACACCGGGATCCGGGCGGTGCTGGGCCGCGGTGTCGCCGATCGGCCGGATGCCTCCCGCAAGTGGGGCTTCGAGCCGCGGCTGATGCAGCCGCTCGACGAGGTCACCGACCACGTCGACGCACTGCGCGCACAGGTGGCGGGATCGCCGATCACCGTCGCCCTGGCCGTGCCCAATCCGCGCTCGCTCACCCCCGAAGGGATGGGCGTGCTGCGCGCGTTCGCGGCCGACCGCGAGCTGAGCGTGTCGATCCATCTGCTCGAGACGCTGAC
>JASGFO010000056.1:0-18957 GCA_047605505.1 Gordonia sp. (in: high G+C Gram-positive bacteria)
GGCACTCGCCGACGCCTCGTTCGACTCCCTCGGGATGCTGTCGAGGGCCACCGAACACCTCGGCCGCGTACGGATGGCGCGCGGCGACGTGGATGCGGCCCGCGCCCTGTTCGCCCGATCGTTGGCAGTGCGCCGTGACCTGGTGGCCCGGACGTCGGGGGTAGGTGATCCCCAACAGAACCTGGCTGTGGCACTGCACAATTGGGGCCGGTTGCACGAGCAGACCGGGGATCTGGAGACCGCGGAGGCGGCGTACATCGAGCTGGTGGCGCTGACCCGTGAGATGAGCGATGGTCAGCCCGGCGTCGCGGACCGGACCCGAGAGCTATCGATCGCGCTGGAGGATCGTGCGCGGGTCCGGCAGCGCCGCTCCGAGGTCTCGGGGCGGCATGGTCTGCTCGACGATGCGCGGGCACTTCTCGTCGAGTCGTTGGTGCTGCATCGTGGGCGCGTCGACGCCCAGGGCGACGCGCAGCTCGTTCTCCGGGATCTGCAGGTCTGTCTCGGCGCGCTCGGCGGTGTCCTGCTCGCGCAGTCGGATGCGGCGTCGATCGGTGCGTTCGACGAGGCCAGGGACATCGCGTCGACCCTCGCGAGCCGGCAGCCGGGATCGTCGCAGGCCCTCGTCGATGAGTGGATCGCCGTCGGGAACGCCGGTTGCGCGCGCCGCGACCTGGGCTTTCCGGAAGATGCGAGAGCGTGTTTCGCCGAGCAGGTCGACTGTGCTCGCCGCCTCCGACCAGCCCGGCCGGACCTTCTTCGGCAGGCGCTCGAGAACTACGCCGCGAGCACACGGAACCTCGCCGGGACAGCGATGACCGCGGATCCGGACGCGGCGGTCGGTCTGCTGAACGAGCTACGGAACATCTACCGGCAGATGCTGGAGATCGGCCACCGCCCGGAGACGGTGATCGACCTGGTGCGGGTCACCATCTCGCTGGTCAAGCTCGTTGGGCAGCACGGGCCCCGCTGGGAGGCCGTCCTGGACGTGCACGCATGGATCCGCGGCCGACGGGCTTGCGGCCATCTCCAGACTGTTGATCCGGTCGGAGGCGATTTCGAGTTCCAAGATCGAGGGGGTGGCGCCGTCTGCCCAGCAGGTCGCGCTGGCAGAACTCGCGATCTCCGAGGGTGTGTGGGGTATCAGCGCGCAGGCGCGGCTGGTGGCAAACAACATTGACGTCGTGCGGAGGGCGTCGAAGGAACTCGTCTCGGCCGATCGGATCATGTTCCGCGTCTGATCGACGATCTCATCGGATATCTCAACGGGGTATCGCACGCTCCGCTGCTCCAAGCTGGCCTTGCTCACGCGCAGTTCGAGACGATCCATCCGTTTACCGACGGAAACGGCAGGGTCGGTCGCGCACTCATTCACACCGTGCTCGCTCGCGGTGGTCTCGCCCTCGGCAACGTCCTGCCGGTGAGCCTGGTGCTGGCGACCTTCAGTGACCGATACGTCGAGATGCTCGGTCGATACCGCTATGTCGGCAAACCGCATTCGGAGGCCGCCGGCGTCGGGGCCGCCGACTGGCTGGGCTTTTTCGTCGATGCGGCCGGGATGGCCGTGGATCAGGCGCGCCGAATCGCGGCGGAAGTGGCGGAATTGGACCGGCAGTGGCAGACGCGACTGGCCCGATTCCGGGTCGAACAGGGTCTGCGGCCGGAACCGCGGTCCGATTCGGCCACAGCGAAGACGCTTGTCCTGGCGCCCGAGGCTCCGGTGCTGACCGCGCGGACCGTCGAGCGGACACTCGGTGTGTCGTTCGTCGCCGCACGGCAGGCCCTCGAAGAACTGGCGGATGCGGGGGTGCTGTCCCGCACGTCGCTGGCGCGGAACACGACGGGATACCTGGCGCGCGAGATCCTTGACCTGGTGACGATCGCCGAGCGGCGGCTGGCCAGTACCCGATTCGACACCCGGGCATCAGCGCCGAACCGGGCGGTGCCGGCGCGCCCCGAGTGATCGCAGGGCTCGGCCTACGATCAACGCATGGCACGAGTGCGACTCAACGGATCCGCAGCCCTTCCCGACAACGGTTTTGCCTACAGCGCCACGGTCACCGCCGGACCGCTGATCTTCACCGCGGGCATCAGTCCCTTCGCCGCCGACGGTGCGATCGCCGAGCCCGGTGACGTCGTCGGCCAGACCCGTCGCTGTCTGAGGAACCTGTCGGCGGTGCTCGCCGAGCAGGGCGCCGGTCTGGCCGACATCGCCAAACTCACCGTGTACGTGGCGCAGCATCTCCAGGTGGATCTCTCGGTCGCCTGGGATGCCGTCGTCGCCGAGTTCGACGCCGTGCCGCCGGCGATGATCGTCGGCGTGACCGTGCTGCCCTACGACGATCAGCTCGTCGAGATCGACGCGGTCGCCGCGCCGCCCCAGGACTGACACCCGTGGCCCGCCCGCCGATCACCGACCGGCAGCGGCGCAACCGGTTGCAGCGCCGCCACCATCTCGCGGGTGATCGGGCCGCGAGCGTGGCCGAGGTGGCCGCGGGCCTGGTGGGGCTGCACGCGACGACGGCGTCGACGGTCTACCTGTCGGCGTGGGCGCGGTGCCCGGGATTCGCGCCCGCGCACCTCGACGACGCCCTCTACTCCCGCCGCACGCTGGTCAAACAGCTTGCGATGCGGCGCACCATGTTCGTGCTGCCGGTGGATGTGCTGCGGGACGCGGTCGGCGCGATCGGACCGCGGGTGGCGGTGTCCGAGCGCACCAACATGTTGCGGGACCTACGGCGCAACGACTTCGACGACGGACCCGACTGGATCGACGCGGCGTGTGCCGCGGTGCGCGCCGAACTCGCCGACGGGCGGGGCCTGACCTCGGCCGAGCTCCGCGAACGCCTCCCCGTGATCGACCGGCGCGTCGTCGTCAGCCCCGGCAAGTCCTACTGCGGGCAGATGTCGATGGCTCCGCGGGTGCTCAACCTGATGAGCGCTGCCGGCGAGATCGTGCGCGGCCACAACCGCGGCGGCTGGCATCAGTCCCGGCCGGAATGGTCGGCGATGGACCGCTGGCTCGGCGGCCCCCTCGACCCGCCGGACGTCGCGGCCGGGCACGTCGGGCTGATCCGACGCTGGCTCGCCGCGTTCGGTCCCGGCACCGAGACCGACCTCGTGTGGTGGCTCGGGTCCACCAAGACCGCGGTCCGGGCGGCGCTGGCCGAACTCGACGTCGCCGAGGTCGCGCTCGACGACGGGAACATCGGCTACGTCCTCGTCGACGATCTGCCCGGCACCGACGACGCCGACCTCGAACCGGTTGCGGCGTTGCTCCCCGAGCTCGACCCGACGACGATGGGGCACAAGATCCGCGACTTCTACCTGGGGCGGCACGCACCCCAACTGTTCGACCGCAACGGCAACGGCGGCCAGACCGCCTGGTGGGACGGTCGCATCGTCGGCGGCTGGCACCGCAAACCGGGCAGCCCGGTACAGGTGCATCTGCTCGAGACGGTGAGCGCCGAGGGCCGCCGTGCGCTGGCGCGCCGCGCCGACGAGCTGACCGACTGGCTCGGCGACGTCCCGACCGGGGCAGGCTACGCGGCGCCCTACCAGAAGGAGCTCGGATGACCGCGCCGTTCCGCGGTCCGCCGACGTACAGCGATTTCCCAGTAACGGGTCAGCCATATGGCAGTCTGGGATGATGAGGTGATGGCCGTGGCTGAGCAGAGTGTGAGTGAACCGAATTCGGGTGCCAAGGTCCTCGTCGTCGACGACGAGGCGAATATCCGGGAGTTGCTGTCGGTGTCGCTGAAGTTCCAGGGCTATGCGGTGACGACCGCGGCCAATGGTCCCGAGGCGATCGACCGGTGCCGCAGCGCCAAACCCGATGTCCTGGTCCTGGATGTGATGATGCCCGGGATGGACGGGTTCGGACTGCTACGCCGGCTCCGTGCCGACGGGGTGACCGCACCCGCGCTGTTTCTGTCGGCGCGGGATTCGGTGTCGGACAAGGTCAATGGGCTCACCATCGGTGGCGACGACTACGTGACCAAACCGTTCAGCCTCGAAGAGGTCGTGGCCCGGCTGCAGGTGCTGTTGCGGCGCAACGGTTTCGGTGACCAGACCGCGGAGACGCCGAAGATCAGCTTCGCCGACATCGAACTCGACGACGACACCCACGAGGTGTGGAAGGCGGGCAAGCTGATCACGCTCTCGCCGACCGAGTTCACCCTGCTGCGCTATTTCATGGTCAATGCCGGGGTGGTGCTGTCGAAGCCCCGCATCCTCGATCACGTCTGGAACTACGACTTCGGTGGCGAGGTCAACGTCGTCGAATCGTATGTGTCGTATCTGCGGCGCAAACTTGATGTCGGGGTGAACCCGCTGATCCATACGCTGCGCGGGGTCGGCTATGTCATGCGGGAGCCGCGCTGAACACCCAGGGCAGCGGAATCCGGCATCGTGATGTCGGATCCGGTGGAGTCCGGCGCCGCGGGATTCCCCTGCGGATCTCACTCGTCGCATTGACCGTGTTGCTGGTCACGGCCGGGCTCTTGGTGTCGGGGGTCGCGGTGACCTCGGCGATGCGCTCGGATCTGCTCTCGCGCGTCGACCAGGGATTGCGCGGCGCAGTGGGGAGCTGGGCCAAGCCGGGCACCCCGAACGGTGACATGCGGGCCGGTCCGCCGGGTCCGCGACGACCCCCGTCACCCTATTTCGCGATGGCGACGCTGCCGTCGGGGACGGTGCTGTCCAATGGCGAGGACTTCGAGGACAGCCCGGATCTGCGTTCGCTGCCCGCCGAGGGCGATGTCGAGCCGACGACCGTCGATTCGGCCGACGGCACCGGGCCACAGTGGCGAGCGGTCCGGATGGTCGGGCCCGCCGGCTCGTCGGTGGTGGCGATACCGCTGACCGACACCAACCGGACGCTGTCACGGTTGGTGTGGCTGCAGTTCGGGATCGGTGCGGTGGTCGTGCTGGTGGTGGCCGCGCTGGGCTATCTGCTGGTGCGGTCGAGTCTGCGACCACTGCATCGGGTCGAGGAGACCGCGCACGCGATCGCCGCGGGAAACCTGAACATGCGGGTGGCGCCCGCACCCGCGAACACCGAGGTGGGAAGCCTGTCGGGGTCGCTGAACACCATGCTCGGCCAGATCCAGCACGCCTTCTCCGCGACCGCGGCCTCCGAGCAGCAGGCCCGCGCGTCGGAGGAGAAGATGCGCCGGTTCATCGCCGACGCCAGTCATGAGCTGCGCACCCCGCTGACCTCCATCAAGGGTTTCGCCGAGTTGTATAGGCAAGGAGCCGTGGGGGATCCGGGCCAGGCCCTGCGGCGCATCGACGACGAGGCGGGCCGGATGACGCTGCTGGTGGAGGATCTGCTGATGCTGGCGCGCCTTGACGCACACCGCCCATTGGAGTCCAAACCGGTCGACGTGCTCATGGTTGCGACCGACACCGTGCAGTCGGCGCGCGCGGCCGCCCCGGATCGCGCGATCCGGCTTGAGGTTGGTCTGGTGTCGGTGCCGCCGGTGGTGCGCGGTGATGCCGCGCGCCTGGTGCAGGTGATCCGCAATCTGGTCAACAACGCCGTCGTCCACACGCCGGCGGATGCGTCGATCACGGTTGGCGTCGGGATCGATGAGTCCGCCGACGAGGTGGTCATCACCGTCACCGACACCGGCCAGGGATTGACCGAGCAGGAACGTGCCCACGTCTTCGAACGCTTCTATCGCGGCGACGATTCGCGGCAGCGGCTCCGGGGGGCCGGTTCCGGCCTCGGGCTCTCGATCGTCGCGGCCCTCGTCGGCGCCCACGGTGGCCGGGTCGGTGTGGACTCCGCGCTCGGTGTCGGCGCCCGGTTCTGGGTGCGGCTGCCGCGCCTGGCCGAGTGATTCGTGATCATGGGTGAGTCGGGATCGCCGACGAGGCGCCCGCCCGGGCCCGGTCCGGGACGGCGGGCGCGACTTTAGTCCCGCCCGATGAACAGGAATTCGCTGACGTCGCGGCGGGTGGCCGCGGCGTGGGTGCCGAAGCTGTAGGTGTGATCGATCGCGATCACCTCGACCGACGGCTTCACCTTGCCCAGGAGATCGACGATCCGGTCCGGGCCGGGCACGGCGTTCGACGAGTACGACAGCACGATCGCGCCGGCGTCCTCGAAATGCTCGAAGGTGCGCAGTAATGCGTTCTCGATCGTGTGCTTGTAGGCGAATGGCGTGTACCGCTTGGCGAGTTTCTTGGTCTTGGTGTTCTCCATGATGTCCATGCCCGCCCAGTACGCCGACAGACCTTCGAGGAAGTGATACCGCTTGATGTAGTCGTTGTCGTCGGTGGGCGGGGCGTACGGCGGATCGAGGTAGACGAGGTCGGGGGCAGCGCCGAGCAGGCCGGTGGCGTCGAGTGCGAAGACATCGCCGCTGCGGCTGTGATGGTGGTGGCCGTTGCTGAACACCGTCGCGTTGTACTCGGCGGCCGCGCGCAGCCGGAAGTGATCGCGCAGCGGCATCCGCAGATCGCGGCGGCCATCGGCGTAGCGGGAGGAGTCGGTGACGGTGAACACTCCGCGTGGCTGCTTGCGGGCCGCCGAGAGCACCAGCGCCGAGATCGCGAGATCGCGACGGTACCCGCGGAGCCGGTCGATGTGCGACCACGCGGAGTCGAGGAAGGCGCGGTCGGCGGCGTCGAAGTACAGGCCGTCGAATGTGGTGGAGATGAAGTCACGCGCGTCGACGGGCGGTCCGCAGATCTCCTCGACGAGCTCGGGTTCCAGCCGCACCGACGAGTTGGCGACGGTGGCCCGGGTGATGATGTGCGGAAAATGCAGGATGTCGTTGGCGAGTACGGTGAATCCCTGCGCCTTGAGCAGGTAGGAGACGACGCCCGACCCCGAGAACGCGTCGACGGCCGTGCTGCCACCCACCTCGGCGAACGTCCGCTCGAGATGCGGCAGCAGCCGGTACTTGGATCCCATGTAGCGCAGGCGCGGGAAACGCTGCGCGCGGTCGACGACATCGCCGGACGCGGCGCGGGACGCTTTCGGGGTGCACTCTCGGCGACTCACGAGAAGAGAATCGCACGGACCACCGACAGAGTCCGATTGCGCTGCCGTCGGTGTCGCCGGTCGTGGCTAGAGTGATCCTCATGTCGTCGGTATTCAGCATGATCATCAACGGAGAGCTGCCCGGGCGGTTCGTGTGGCGTGACGGCCAGGCCGTCGCCTTCCTCACCATCGAGCCGGTCACCCCGGGACACGTGCTGGTGGTGCCCCGCAAGGAGGTCGATCACTGGGAGCAGATGGACACCGCGACCTTCTCCCATCTCACCGACGTCGCACAGAAGGTGGGCCGCGCGGTGAAGGAGGCGTTCGACGCCCCGCGGATGGGTCTGCTGATCGCCGGTCTCGAGGTGCCGCACGTGCACATCCACGTGTTCCCGGCGCTGAGCATGGAGACCTTCGATCTGGGCAACGCCCGCAAGGACGTCGCCCCCGACGAGCTCGACGCCGCCGCCGCCAAGATCCGCGCCGCCCTGATCGCGACCGGCTACGAGGAGTACGTCGCGGAGTAGGTGGCTTGTTCGACCCGCGGGGCGCGTCCTAGCGCGGCCAGCCCTGTCCGCGCCCGATACCCCGGGCCGTCAGCAACGGTGACACCTGGTCGACGAAGTCGCGTGCCCCGGCGGGGCTGTGGGCGAACTTGACGACGAAGCCGTCGCAGGCCTCGGCGTCGAGCCAGTCGTTCATCACCGCCGCGATCGTGGCGCCGCTCCCGGTCACCGACAGGTGGCCGCGACTGCCGGCGATCCGGTTGACCAGGTCGCGCCAGCGTGGGGCCTCGCCCAGATCGTCGGCGATCGACTGCAGGACCGCCGCTCGGCTGTGGATTCCGTCGAATCCGGGGTCACGCACGATGGGCGGTAGCGGCGCGTCGAGGTGACCGGCGGGCAGTTCCACCCCGTACATCGCCAGGGTGCGCCGCGCGCCGTGTTCGGTGATCAGCGCGTTCAGGGTGTCCCGCAGCGCCCGGGCCGCGTCGTCGGTCTCGCCGATCGTGGTGAGGATGCCCGGCAGCACCCGGATGGTGTCGGGGTCGCGGCCGGCGCGTTCGGCGCGCCTGCGCAGGTCGGACCGGAACTCCGCCGCGGCGTCTCTGGTCGGTGCGGCCGTGAACACGACCTCGGCGTGCCGGGCGGCGAAGTCGCGGCCGGCCGGGGAGGAGCCGGCCTGTACCCGTACCGGGCCCCGGCCGCCGTTGCCGGTCCAGCGGGCCACGAGATCGGCGACGAGGCCGTCGGCGAGCCGATACCGTTCGTCGTGTGGCGCGACGGCGCCGCCGCCGAACGCGCGGGCCGCCGCGGGGGCGCCGGTGGTGACGATATTCCAGCCGATCCGGCCGCCGGACAGATCATCGAGGGTTGCGAACGTGCGGTGGAGCTGATCCTCGGTCGCGAACACCGTCGACGCCGTCACCACCGCCGCGATGTCCGGAACCGATTGCAGGACCGCGGTGGTCAGCGTTGTCGGCTCGAACGGCCACCGGACCACCGACCGCACGACCGGGTCGAAGCCGATGAAGTCGACGAAGAAGACCGCGTCGAATCCGCCGTCGGCCGCCAGCCGCGCGAATTCCACGTAGTAGCCGGGGTCGGCGAGCCGGTCCACCGGTGAGCCGGGTAACCGCCACGCGGCCTCGTGGTCGCCGGAATGGTGCAGATCGGCCAGCAGCAGGGGAGTCGGCGCCATCACGGGCTTTCTGGAATGTCGGTGATCACGGGTACCACACCCTGCGGTCCGGCGACGGTGTCCAGCGGCGAGTCGATCGAGAAGTACCGGCCCGCGGCGACGGCGGGAACGATGAGGTCGGTGTCCACGTGGATGCCGGTGGCCCGGTCGTTGCGGATCGCGGCGGCCGGCCAGGATCGCAGCAGCGCCGCGACGATCGCGACGGCCTCGTCCCGCCGCCGCACGTCGTGATCGATCGGCCACCACCGCAGCCGCCCCGCCGACAGTTTGTCGAGCTGGGCCACCCGCCGCGCGACGAGATACGGATGCCACTGCGCCACCGGCACTTTCACGATCAGAATAATCGACTCGGTGGTCACGGCCACCGCGGCGGTGACGAGGAACGGATCGGCCGTCTCGCTGTCCTGCGCGTCCAGTACCACCGCGGGAGCACCGGCCCGCTCGGCGGCGACCGCCGCGGCCACCAGCTCGGCCATCGGTGTCCGCGCGCCCGCGGCGATGTGGGCGGCGCCGGCGGGCACCGCAGCGCCCACCGATGTCGCGGCCGGTGGCACTGACACGACCGGGCATGACACGGCCGGCCCGGTCATCCGCGGAACTCCCCGACGTAGCGGCCGCCGTCGGCGATGAATTCCGAACCGGTCGAGAACCGGGACGCCGCCGACAACAAGAACACGACGAGGCCACTGATGTCGTCGGGCCGCCCCGGTTCCCGGATGATCTGGTTCGGCAGCACCGACGCGCCCAGGCCGTCGATGAACGGGGTCTCGATGCGTCCCGGGTGGACCGAGTTCACCCGGATTCCCCAGCGCCCGAGGTCGAGCGCCGCGGACTTGGTCAGGCCGCGGACCGCCCACTTGGCCGTCACATAGGCCACCCGGTCACAGATGCCGATCAGCCCGGCGATCGAGGAGATGTTGACGATGGAACCGCCGCCGGCCGCGCGCAGCAGTGGAGCGATCGCCCGGATGCCGAGCAGCGAACCCTCGACGTTGACCTGCTGCACCGTCCGGAAATCGTCGAGGTCGGTGTCGATGGCGCTGCCACCGCCGAAGACCCCGGCATTGTTGACCAGCCCGCCCACTGTCCCGAGAGCGTTTGCAGCCAAGGCGGTCTCGGCCCACTGGCCCTCGTCGGTCACATCCAGCTTCACGGCGACCGCGGACCGTCCCAGGGTGTGGGCGAGCTCGGCGACCCCGTCGGCGTCGACGTCGCCGAGCACCACCTGCCCACCGGCGTCGACGATCGCCCGCGCCTGCGCGGCGCCCAGGCCCCGGGCCGCGCCGGAGATCACGAACACCCGGCCGGCCAGGGTCTCGGCCGTGAACGCCACTACAGCGCGCCCACGGCGGACGCGCCGATGTAGGCGCGGATGGCGTCGCCGCTCGGCGGGTGGAAGGTGCCCGCGCGCACGTCGCGGTAGAGCCGCTCGAGCTCGTTGCGGCGGTGCAGTGAGCTCGCGCCGGCGATGTCGAGGGCGAGGTCGGTGACCGTCCGGGCCACCCGGGTCCCGTTCTCCTTCGCCGCGAACAACCGCAGCAGCGTGCGGTCGCCGAGGTCCCGCGCGGCGTCGAGGGCGTGGGTGAGGTCGTCGAGCTGGCCGGTCACGCCTTCCAGGAGCAGCTCGGCCTCGGCGACGTGGAGCTGGGTGAGCGGCTTGTGCGCGACCGGTTCGCCGCCCAGGCTCAGCGCGGTGCGCGACTGCGCCGAGGCGATCGCGACGTCGAGCGCGCGCCGGGCGATGCCGAGGTAGATGTTGCCCAGGGCCGGCAGCACCCACGGAAAGATCCCGGCCACGTATCCGCCGGCGGCCGGCGGAGTGCCGAGGTCGACCACCTCGACGACGTGGTCGTCGGCGAGGAAGACGTCATCGAGCAGGGTGTCGTGGCTGGCCGTCGCGCGTACGCCCAGGGTGTCCCAGGTCTCGACGGTGCTCACCCCGGACGCCTCGCGGCGGAGGAAGCCGTGCACGATCGTCGGGTGCTCGGGATCGGTGTCGTCGCGGGCGTGCACGCCCAACCAGTCCCACGCCGGGGACAGTGAGGTGAAGATCTTGTGCCCGGTGAGCCGGTAGCCGCCCGTGACGCGGGTGGCCCGGGTGGTCGAATCGTCGATGGCCAGGTCGTTGCCGGGTTCCCCGTGTCCGGCCGCGATCACCTTTCCCGCCGCGATCTCGGCGGCGAGCCAGTCCAATCCGGTGGTGCCCGTGGCGATCTGATCGGCCACCGGACCCGTCCAGTACAGGTGCATGTTCACCCCGAGCGCCGTCGCGGGCGCGTACGCGGCCAGCCGCCGCTGCTCGAGATTGAACCGGTGCAGACCGATCCCGAGACCACCGTGGCTTGCCGGCAGGACGGCGCGCAGGTAGCCGAGTTCCCGCAGTTCGGCGAGATCCTCGGCGAAGAAGCGGTTGTCGCGGTCGTAGCCGACGGCGCGGTCGGCGAACCGCTGTAGGACCTCGGTGGGCAGGAGCCACGTCTCGGTGGTCGGGGAGGTCGTTTCGGTCATCGTGATTCCTTTCGTGGCGTGCGCACCGGCCGGCGCGAACGATGGAGTGGATGAGGACGGAGCAGGTGGAGGCGGTGCTGGCGATCGCGGCGACATCGTCGTTTCGGGGTGCCGCGGCCCGGCTCGGGGTCAGTCAGTCGGCGTTGAGCGCGACGGTCCGCAAACTCGAGGCGGAAGTTGGTGTGCCGCTGCTGATCCGCTCGCACGAGGGCACCCGCCTCAGCCCGGCCGGGAGCGCGGCGTTCGACGCGATGCGCACCCTGGCCGCGGCGGCCGACGACCTGCGGACGGTACTGGCCGCGCAGACCAGTGCCGGGCCCGAGGTGATCCGGGTCGCGACGGTCAGCGCCGCGGTGAACACCGTTCTGCCGCAAGCACTGCGGGGAATCGCCGATGATCCGGGCGCCGAGGCGCGCGTCCAGGTCGGCGGATCGGGTGACGTCCTCGACCAGGTGGTCGCCGGTGACGCCGATCTCGGTCTCATCGTGTGCGAACCCGACGATCAGCGAACCGCCCCCGGGATCCGCGCCGAACGCCTGCTCACGGCGCCGATCGGGGTGGTGGTGCCCCTCGGGCACCGGCTGGCCGCGCAGCCCACGCTCGTCGCCGCCGACCTCGACGGTGAGCGGACGATCAGCTTCCGCGAGGGCTACCTCATGCACCGCCTGGCCGGCGGGCTGCTCGGCGCCATCGCGACCCGCGTGGTCTCGGAGGTGACCTCGACCCCCGAGGCCGTGCGCCTGGTGGCCGCGGGGGTGGGGATCTGCGTCGTCCCGCAGTTCAGTGTCACCGGCACCGACGCGGTGAGCTGGCGGCCGCTGGCCGACCGGGAGCAGCACATTGCGCTGGTACTGATCGCGCCGCGCACGCCACGCTCGCCGCGGGTCGGGCAGCTCCTGCTCGATCTGCGGGAGCGGGGCCGGACGCATCGATTCGCTCACCGGCCCGCCTCGGCCAGCACGATCGTCCGCGAGACGGTGTAGTCGTCGATCGCCGCGCGGACGCCCTCCCGGCCCCGGCCCGAGTCCTTGACCCCGCCGAACGGGGTCACGTCGGAGCGGAAGGTCGGGACATCGCCGATCACGACCTGCCCGACGGTCAGCTCGGCCGCCGCGTGAAAGGCCCGCCGCACGTCATGGGTGAAGATGCCGGCCGACAGGCCGTACCGCGACGTGTTCACCTGTGCCAAAGCATCGTCGAAGTCGTCGTAGGGCAGCACCGAGACCACCGGACCGAATACCTCGTCGGTGACGACGCGGGCGTCGCGGGGCGGTGCCAGCAGTACCGTCGGGGTGATGACGCGGCCGGTGCCGTCGTCACCGGTGAGTCGTCGGGCGCCCGCGGCGATCGCGTCGCCCACCCAGTCCCGGATGCGGTGGGCCGCCGCGGCGTCGATCACGGGTCCGACATCGGCGGCGACGTCGAGTGCGCCGGTCGCCGCGACGAGAAAGCTCGCGACCCGCTCGAGCTGCCCGGCCGGTGCGTACACCCGCTGGACAGACGTGCATGCCTGGCCCGCGTTGTAGAACGAGAATCTAGCCAAACGTGTTGCGGCATAACGCAGGTCGTCGTCGGAGAGATAGTCGTCGGCGATCACCGCGGCCGCGTTGCCGCCGAGCTCGACGACGACGTGCTTGCGCGGGACGGCATCGACGATCCGCCAGCCGACCTCGTCCGAACCGGTGAAGCTGATCACGGGGATTCGCGGATCGGTGATGAGATCCCACGTCGAGCGGTGATCGGGGTCGGGTGTCACCACGCCGACCGCACCGTCGGGTAGGCCGATCGCGCCGACCGCCGCGCCGATCGCGGCGGCGGTCCGGGGTGTGCGCGGGCTCGGCACGACGATCACCGATGTCCCGGCGGCGATCGCCGGGGCGATCTTGTGAATCGCGAGGTGCAGCGGAAAGTTGAACGGCGTCAACGCCAGAACCGGGCCGAGCGGCTCGGCCACGATCAGTGCGAGACGCCCCGCCCCGGCCGGCTGCACGTCGAGACGCTGCGCCTGCGGGTGCCGGGCGAGCGCCTCGGCTGCCGCCAGTCGGGTGATCGACGCGGCCCGCTCGACCTCGATGTCGGCCCACGCCGACGGTTTGCCGGTGTCGGCGGTGATGTCCGCGGCCACCGCTGCGCGGTGCTCGTCGAGGTGATCGGCCAGCGCGGTCAGCCACGCCGACCGCTGCGCCGCCGTGGCGCGGCGCAGCACCTCGAACGCCGCCACGGCGCGGTCGGTCAGCCGTCCCGCGGCCGTGGTGATCGTCGCGGTCATGGATGTGCGGTCGGGGAGATCGCGGCCGGGAAGATCTCGCGGTCGGGGAGCAGCCCCAATGCCAGGGAGATCCGGTTGGTGGCGTTGATGATCGCGATGATCTGCACGGCCTCGTAGATGTCGATGTCCGACAGCCCCAGGTCACGGAGTTCGTCGAGGCGCGCATCACTGAACGTGCCGGGGCGGTCGGTGAGCGTGCGGGCGAGTTCGATCAGGGCGTGCTCACGGTCGGAGAGCTCCGCGACCTCCCGATGATCCAGCGAGATACGGTGTGCGAGCCAGGGATCGCCGAGAAAGGCACCCAGCTCGTGGACATGGAGTGCATGGCAGTACGAGCAGCCGTTGTGGACGGACACGACGGTGGCGAGGATCTCGCGTTCGCGGCGCGTGATGGCGGTGGGGACATCGGGCGAGCCCTGCAACAGCGGGAACAGATAGGCGTTGAGGCGGGCGAAATGGCCTTCGTCGAGCGCGAATCCGCGCAACCAGTTCGGCACGAAGCCGCTCTGGCGGGCCACGCCGGCGAAGAACTGCGTGGTCGCCGGGGTCAGCTCGTCGTCGGCGGGCGCGTGCAGCCGGGAGATTCTGGGTTCGGTGGTCGTCATGGCACTGGTCCTCGCGGTCAGCCGAAGAACTGGTCGTCGGGGGTCACCTGCAGGAAGATGCTGAACCGGTTGGCCGCGGCGAACGCCGAGACCACATGTACCGCTTCGTAGATCGCGGTGTCGTCGAGGCCGAGGTCGCGTAGTTGGGTGATGTCGGCGTCATCGATCTCACCGGGATGGAGGGATAGTGTGCCGGCGAACCGGGCCAGCGTGCGATGCCGGTCGGAGAGTTCGCGGACCTCGCGGTAGTCGATGGCCACCCGGGTGCCGAGCTTGCGGTCGCCGAGCGCGTCACCGAGGCTGATGGCGTGGTTGAGTCGGCAATAGCTGCAACCATTCTCGGCAGACGCCACGGTTGCCAGGATCTCCCGGTCGACGTAGGGCAGCCGGCCCGAGGCGGGGTCGAGCAGCGCCAGGAGGTAGGTGTTGAAGCGTGCGGCGTGCGCGCCGCCGAGCGCGAAGGCGCGCGCCCAGTTGGGGAGATAGCCGAGCTGGCGCTGCAATGCGTCGAGTTGGCTCCGCAGCTCGGCGGGCAACTCGGTGAGAGCGGGTACGGCCAGCCGGGAGATCGACGAGAGGTCGGCCTCGGCAGTGGGTTCCAGGGTGTCGGTCATCGAAGATCCTTGGGGTCGACGCCCGTGTCCGCGGACCGGACACGATGACGGAGTCGACGCTAGGTGCGCGTGCGAGGACTGCCCAGGTTAGGAATCCGACGCGCACAGAGATTGCGGCACCGCGGTGATCGCGTGCGCGGCGGCAGGTGATCGGGAAAGGCGATCACCTGGCGATGGTGCGGATCACGGGCGTCGCGCTTTCCGTGGGCCGCTACACGGTCCGGTGAATCAGCAACGGCGACACGCTGGCCGCCCCGGCCTGCCGCAGCGCCGCGGCCGCCAGGGTGATCGGCCAGCCACTGGTGGTCGCATCCACGACGAGCAGCACATGCTCGTTCGCCACGTCGGGGACCTCGCCCAGCCGATCGCGCCAGTGTGCGGCCTCCACCGCACCGGTCGCGTCCGGCGGCGCATCGCCGGGCCGGACGGGGACGACGCCACCGCTGCGGCGGCCGACCTCCCTCAGGTGTGCGGCCACCGCCTCGGCGAGCACGGTCCCGGTCAGCCGCAACGAGTAGATGGTGTCGGGCCGGATACCTCCCGTGCGGACCCACGCCGACAGCGTCCGCACGGCCGCGTCACCGATCTCGGCGATCGCGCTCGGGTCCCCGGACCGGGCCGCGGCCAGCACGTCGGTCCACTCGGGTGCCTCGGCGTGGGCCAGCACCCGACCCGGCTCGGCGGCCTGACCGGCTGGGATGCGGCCCCGACCGATCGAGCCGCCGGGCCACATCTTGCGGGGTTCGAGGACCTGCGCCGAGGTCCGCAGGGCGCCCGTGATGTCACGGACCACGGCGGCGTCGACGGCGTCGGTCAACGGCGGCGTGAGGTGCCCGAGACACACCGAGCACCGGCCGCACGGTTGCGCGGCGGGATCGTCGAGGGATTCGGTCAGCAGTTGCATGAGGCAGCGGCGCCCCGCGATGTAGGCGCGCATGATGTCGGCCTCGCGGCGGCGGACCGCGAGGACGCCGTCGTAGTGGTCGGCGTCGTAGGTCCACCGCTTTCCGGTGGTACTCCAGCCGTCGGGTCCGCGTTCGGTGACGCCGTCCACAGCGAGCTGTTTGAGCATCAACTCCACGCGGGTGCGCCGGAGCCCGGTTTCGGCCTCCAACGATGGCACCGACATCGGCCGGCCTGCCTCGCCGAGCTTGTCGAGCAGCAGCCGCATGCGTTTCGGATCGGGGATGGTGGCGGTCGCGAAATACTCCCAGACCGAGTCGTCGGTGGCCGACGCCAGCAACATGACCACGGCCTCGTCGAGGGCGCGCCCGGCACGGCCGACCTGCTGGTAGTACGACACCGGCGACGGCGGCGAGCCGACATGCACGACGAACCCCAGATCCGGCTTGTCATAACCCATTCCGAGTGCCGATGTGGCGACGAGAGCCTTGACCTCGTTGTGGAGCAACCCGTCCTCGAGGCGGTGGCGCGTCTCGGCGTCGAGTTGCCCGGTGTACGCGGCCACCGGCAGCGCGTCGCCGTGCACCGCGCGGATGGCCGCGACGAGCCGGTCGGCGTCGGCGACGGTGAGCACGTAGACGATCCCCGAACCCGGCAACTCGGGAAGATGCTGGGCCACCCACCCGTACCGGCGGATCGGCGCGAGACCATCGATGACATTGAGGTGCAACGACTTCCGGGCCAAGGGTCCGCGCAGGACGACGGTGTCGGCGGCCGCGCCGCCATCGGTGAGCTGGGCGGCGACATCCGCGGTGACCCGCGCGTTGGCGGTCGCGGTGGTGGCGAGCACCGGCGTCGACGGATTCAGCGTGCGCAGCACATCGGCGACGCGACGATAGTCGGGGCGGAAATCATGGCCCCAGTCGGAGATCGCATGCGCCTCGTCGATCACGAGCAGGCCGAGCTGCCCGGCCATCGCATCGAGCACACGCCGCCCGAAGCCCGGATTTGCCAGCCGCTCCGGCGACACCAACAGCACGTCGAGCTCGTCCGCGCGTAACTGCTCCTCGATTGCGGTCCATTCCCCGACATTTGACGAATTCAACGTTGCCGCAACCAAACCCGCGCGGCTCGCCGCCGCAACCTGATCCCGCATCAACGAGAGCAACGGCGACACGATCAACGTGGTGCCGGTATGCCGGACCCGCCGCAGGATGGCCGTGGCCGCCCAGTACACGGCGGACTTGCCCCACCCGGTGGCCTGCACCACGAGGACCCGCGCCGCCGGAACCGTCACGAGATTCCCGATCGCCTCGAGCTGGTCGGCGCGCAGCACCGCACCGTCACCGGCCAGGCTGGTGATGACCGCGTCCGCGGCGGCCCGGTCGGCGGCGGACAAGACGTCTGTGTCACCCATGTTCTTACCGTAGGCGGGGCCTCTGACATTGATACTCGTCGGCAGTGGCGTTCTGGTGTCAAGGGCATGCATCCCACGTCGGTGCCTCGTTCGCTGGTGAACTGAAGACGCGGACAACCCCACGTTTCGGCACGATCTGGCTGTCAGTCTCAACCAGGTGGCTGGGCTCACCGTCGACCCCGTCGCCGCGGCGGCTCTGCGCCGCGAAGCCGATAGGATCCGCGCACAGCCGGGCGACGTGGGTGCCGGTACCGACTGAGCGAGCCGAAGGGGGCGGGTCAATGGGCAGCGGAGATGCTGAGCGTCGAGGACGTGCGTCCGGGCTCCGAACGGCCTGGGCACCGCGCACAGGAACCTGGCAGATTGGGTCCAGACTGACGTCAGCTCGGCTGGCGAAGCTGAGTGTCATGACAACCGAAGCGATCCCCCAGGCCGCCGCCCCGATCATGGTGGTCGCCGACAGCTCCGCGCCAGCGCCCGTCCTCGACATCGTCGTTCCCGTCTACAACGAGGAGAACGATATCGCGGAATGCCTCTACCGCCTACACGCCCACCTGCGTCGGGAGGTTCCGTTCAGTTCCCGGATCACCGTCGCCGACAACGCGAGCACCGACGGCACCGTCGCGATCGCCGCGCGGCTGGCCGGTGAGCTCGGCGGCATCCGCGTGGCCCATCTCGAGGAGAAGGGCCGTGGCCGGGCGCTCAAGGCGGTGTGGTCACGCAGCGACGCCGAGATCGTCGCCTACTGCGACGTCGATCTCTCCACCGACCTGAACGCGCTGATGCCGCTGATCGCGCCGCTGATCTCGGGTCACTCCGACGTCGCGATCGGGACCCGCCTCGCCCGCGACTCACGCGTCGAGCGCGGCCCCAAACGCGAGTTCATCTCCCGCTCGTACAACCTGATCCTGCGCACGGCCATGCGCGCCAAGTTCTCCGACGCCCAGTGCGGGTTCAAGGCGATGCGCACCGAGATCGGCCGGGAGGTGCTGCCCTTCGTGGAGGACAACGGCTGGTTCTTCGACACCGAGCTGCTGGTCCTGGCCGAGCGGATCGGACTGCGGATCGCCGAGGTGCCGGTGGACTGGGTCGACGACCCGAACAGCTCCGTCGACATCGTCGCCACCGCCGTCGACGACCTCAAGGGCTGCGCCCGCGTCGGCTACGCCCTCGCCAGCGGGCGGCTGCCGATCGTCGAACTGCGTGCCACGGTCGGCCGCGACCGCGCACCCGGACCCACCATCGCCGGGGTGCCACCGGGCCTGGTCGGGCAACTCGCACGCTTCTGCGTCGTGGGCGTGGCGTCGACGATCGGCTACGCCGTTCTCTACCTGCTGCTGCATTCCTTCCTCGGCGCCCAGGTCTCCAACTTCGTCGCCCTCGCGATCACCGCGGTCGCGAACACCGCCGCCAACCGGAGCTTCAGCTTCGGGGTCCGCGGGGCCGAAGGTGCGATGAAACACCACGTCTTCGGTCTCGGCGTCTTCCTCTTCGGGTGGGCGGTGACCGCCGGCTCGCTGTTCGGACTGCACGCCTTCGCCCCCGAGGCCACCAAGCACGTCGAGCTCGTGGTCTTGATCATCGCGAACCTGGTGGCGACGGTCACGCGATTCGTCGGACTACGGTGGGTGTTCCGATCCCATCGCGGTGGTGCCGCGCAGGCGGCCCAGTGAGTGAGCACATGACAACGACCACAACAGAATCGGCGTCGGCCCCGGGAGAGAACTCGCGGGGCCTCGCCCCTGTCTCACGCCGGTGGATCGACCGGGGCTCCCTCGGGGTGCTGCTGATCGGCACCGCGCTGATCAACCTCTGGCAGCTCTCGATCAACGGATGGGCCAACTCGTTCTACTCGGCGGCGATCCAGGCCGGGTCGATCTCGTGGAAGGCATGGTTCTTCGGGTCGTCGGACATGGCGAACTCGATCACCGTCGACAAGCCGCCCG
>JASGFO010000057.1:0-18916 GCA_047605505.1 Gordonia sp. (in: high G+C Gram-positive bacteria)
GTGTGTACCGCGCACGACCTGTTCGCCGAACTGTCGGTGCGGTTGCGTCGCGTACCCGCGGAATACGCTGCGCACCATCGGGTTCGGGTCCCGGCCCGGACCAAGGCACGGATCGCTGCAGCCGCGATCGCGCGGCGCGGCCGGCCGGTGGGGATCCGATGAGCGGGCCGCGGCGGGTGGTCGTCGCCGGGGGCGGGGTGGCCGGACTGGCGACCGCGGCGCTGTTGGCCGCCGACGGGCACGAGGTCGACCTGGTGGAGCAGCGCGCCGAGCTCGGTGGCCGGGTGGGGTCGTGGGAGTGCGACGGATTCCGCTTCGACACCGGACCGTCGTGGTGGCTGATGCCGGAGGTCTTCGACCACTTCTTCGCGCTGCTCGGCACATCGACGGCCGAGCAGGTGGAGCTGACGCGGCTGGAACCCGGATACCGCGTGTTCTTTGAGGGCCACCCCGAGCCGGTCGAGGTGTCGGGGATGCTCGCCCGCAATCGTGCGATGTTCGAGCGGATCGAGCCGGGTGCCGGAAAAGCGTTGGACGCCTACCTGGATTCGGGTTGGCAGGCCTACCACATGGCGGTCCGGCGCTTTCTCTACACCAACTTCGATTCCCCGGCGGCGTTCACCGGCCGCGATCTGGCCAGGCATCTGCCGACACTCGGGAAACTGCTGGGGGAGAGCCTGGAACGGTTCATCGGCCAACGCTTCACCGATCGGCGCCTGCGGCAGATCCTCGGCTATCCGGCGGTTTTTCTCGGCGCCGCGCCGGGACGGGCCCCGGCGATGTATCACCTGATGAGCGCACTCGACCTCGACGACGGAGTCCGTTATCCCGCAGGCGGATTCGTCACATTCATCGACGCCCTGGTCCGGGTGGCGACCGAGCATGGCGTCCGGCTGCACACGTCGACGACGGTTACCGGCCTGCGTACTCGTCGCCGCCCCGCGCGGTCACTCCGCGATCGTCGGCGCGCGATGGTCGCCGGGGTGACGGTGCGCGCCGCCGACGGCACCGAATGTTTCCTCGACGCCGACGTCGTGGTGGGCGCGACCGACCTGCATCATTTCGAGACCTCGTTGCTGCCACCGCATTTACAGACCTTCCCGCAAAAGTACTGGGATCGGCGGGTGTCCGGGCCGGGGGCGGTCCTGGTACTGGCCGGGGTGCGGGGCGAGCTGCCTGCCCTCGCGCACCATTCGCTGTTCTTCACCGAGGACTGGACCGCGAACTTCGACGCCATCTTCGGCTCCCCGACGCGCATCCCCGAGCCCGCGTCGGTCTATGTATGCCGGCCGTCGGCGACCGATCCGACCGTCGCGCCGGACGGCTCGGAGAACCTGTTCTTCCTGATTCCGGTGCCCGCGGATCCGGCGCTGGGACGTGGCGGCGTCGACGGCTCGGGTGATGCGCTGATCGAGCAGACTGCCGACCGGGCCATCGCCCAAGTCGCCGCGTGGGCGGGGATCGACGACCTCGCCGAGCGCATCGTCGTCCGCCGGACCCTGGGACCCGCCGACTTCGCGGCCGATCTCAACGCCTGGCGAGGTGGCGCCCTCGGACCCGCACATACATTGCGGCAGAGCGCCTTCCTGCGGACGGGCAACCGCTCCCGCACGGTGGAGGGGTTGTACTACGCGGGCTCGTCGACCCGTCCCGGAATCGGCTTGCCGATGTGCCTGATCAGCGCCGAACTCGTACTCAAGGCCGTGCGCGGCGACCGGTCGGTGGGGCCGGTTGGGTGAACCGGCCCCGCGACGGCTATCCGAAGACGTCGAGCTTGCCGTACTTCTCGGCGAGCAGGTAGTAGACGGCCAGGCGCGGATTGGCCTTGCCGTCCTTCATGGTGGCCAGCACCTCCGAGATCGCCTTGTCGAGGTCCTCGTCGCTGTCGGTCAGCCCGAGCTTCTTCTTCAGGAAGTTCTCGCGCACCGTCTTCAGCTCGGCGGGATCACTCGCCGCGACGAGCGCGGAATTGCGGTTCTGCAGGACAAGCCGGTAGGTGGATGCCATCTTCGCCACCACCGCCTCGTCGGCATCGGGTGCATAGGCGCGTACGGTCTCGAGTGCATCGGCCATCGGGTACCTCCTTGTGGTTGTGATTCCCCTCCGAGTCTGCACAGTACTCCCGGTCGGCGGATCGCGGCACGGACTTGGACCGTCACGGCTTCCCGACTCCCGGTTGACAGGATCGATCGTGGCGTCCGACGTGCTTACCCGACAACTCCGTACTTTATCGTCATATATTGGCAACAAAGTACGGAGTTGTCGGGCTGGTGGGGGCCGCGGGTACCGCTACGGAGCCACCGACAACCAGTCGGCGAAACCGGACGGGTCGTGGCGGCCCAGGGCTCCGTGTTCGAAGAGACCCCAGCCCTCGCGCGTGGTGCCGTCGGCCTCTCGGATCACCGCGTGGCCCACGTGGTCGATGACCCCGAACGGGACGCGGCCGGCGACGGCTGGGTCGGCGAGATCGTAGTCGCGACGTTCGACGAAATCGGTTCCCTTCCACCGGCCGTGTGACCAGTCGGGGTCGCCGCCATACCCACCGCCCACGTGAAGCGGGGCGGCCTGCAGCGACGACACCGCGATCTGCACGGGCATCCCGGCACTATTGGTCGCGGAAATGGTTGCACCACGCGGGATTCGGGTGCCCGAGCGGTAGTGCATGGTGAATCGTGGCCAACCGAGCTGTTCGACGCGCCCGTCCTTCCACACCCGGGAGCAGTCGTTGAGGGTGCGCCGGCCGTCCGGCGATTCCTGCACGATCAGCACCAGCTGGAAATCGTCGAAGGCCATCGGGATGTACGTCCACCACATTCCCTCGAACGGCGGGTCGGCGGGCCGGCCCGCGGGCTCGGTCTCCCCCACCGGACGAATCCCCCAGGACCGATCGCGCGAGCCGATCCACGTCGCGGGATCGACGGCGATCTCCGCGCCGTCGACGGTGATCGTCCCCGCCCACGTGCCGACCTGGGCAAAACGCTGTGCGTCCAAGGTGATTCGGGTGCCGGTGCGCATCACGTGCGGAAGCTCCTGGACCGCGTCGAACAGGCCCCGGAAGGTGAGGTCGACGCCGATGCCCGCGGTCTCGGCCAGCCGGATGCGGAGGGTCCGGAGCGGTTCGACGACGTCGACGTGGTACGCACCGACCCGCTGATTGAGTCGGTCGGTGTCGACCGCATCCGACAGATGCACCGCGGTCTGGGTTTTCCCGCCACGATTGATCAGGACGAAGGCGTCTTTCACACCGAGATTCGGGTAGTAGCCGATGCCGGTGATGACGAAGATCTCGCCGGTGCGGTCGTGCGCATTGAAGTAGGAGCGGTCATAGAAGTTGCGGTCCGAGGCGCCCGGCCACGCGATCGGTGCGGGGAGCTGATGGATCGGGAATTCATCGGCCGAACCGAGCATCACGCGTCTCCTTCGAGGAGCCGGGCCAGCAGATTGCGGTGGTAGAACAATTCGGCGTCGATATCGGTCGGGGGCGCCTGCTCACCGAAGTGGACACGCCGCGCACCGGCGCGCATGAACACGCAGGCCCACACCACGCCGGCGAAGATCCGGAACCACCGCAGATCGCCGAGTTCGACGCGGGTCTGTGCGCAATAGGCGGCGCGCACATCCTCCTCACGCAGGAAATCGGGCATGCCCGGGAGGTCGGCGAGGCCGGTCAGCTCCTGGAAGACCTGATGGGCGAAGATCAGCCACGAGACATCGAGCTCGCGCGGTCCCAGTGTGGCCATCTCCCAGTCGAGAATCGCGACGGGCGCGAAGTCGTCGAACATGATGTTGCCGATCCGCGCGTCTCCCCAGAGGAGGACCGACGGTGCCGCGGCGACGTCGGAGGGGAGGGTGGCGGAGAGTCGGAGCAGGGCCTCGTCGACCAAGGGTGAGCGGCCGATCGTCCGCGCCGACGATTCGTACCACTGTGTGAGCCAGGCCAGGCGGCGGTGCAGATCGGTGGCGCCCGCCGGACTCTCTGCGCGCAGGAAGCCGAAGGTCGTGGTGGCATCCGGGATGGCGTGCAGGCGGGCGAGAATTGCGATGGTCGAATCCTGCACGGCACGTTGCTGATCCGGTGACGCATCGAAGATCCAGTTGTTGCCGAAGGGATACGGCAGCACGTCGGGGGGTACGAGGCCGTCGACGCGGTCCATCAGAAAGAACGGTGACCCGAGGATCTCGCCGGTCGG
Source organism: Gordonia sp. (in: high G+C Gram-positive bacteria) (assembly GCA_047605505.1). Classification (GTDB taxonomy): domain Bacteria; phylum Actinomycetota; class Actinomycetes; order Mycobacteriales; family Mycobacteriaceae; genus Gordonia. The sequence goes on from JASGFO010000057.1 coordinate 4,191, forward strand.
CTCGAGATGGTGCACGCGCGGGATCGGCAGACCGGTGAGGTCGGCGGCGAGGCGCATCGTCTCGAATTGGTCGTGCAGGCGGTAGGTGTCGAACACCGGCAGATCCTCGGGGCGCGGTGCCATCCGCATCACCCACCGTTCGGGTGACGGATGGTGGGTGTCCGGCCACCGCGCGTCGATCATGATCGTCTCCGACGACATGCCGTTGGCATCGACCCCGGCGTCGACGGTCAGCGCGGGTTGCTGCCGGTCGGGTTCTTGTGCCGCAATCCATTTCGCGAGAACCGCGGGCATCGCTGCGGTGTCGCGCGCCGAGCGCCGCAACGCCTCGATGTCCTGGTCGATGACCGGTGTCTCGTCGGAATGTCCGGTGGTCGCCATTGACCCTCACCCCACATCGTTTCGCTACGCTGAGTAGCGATATGACACCAGACACACCGCCGAAGCGCAAGGGCTCCCCCGGGCGACGCCGCGACAGCACCATCGACGACGCCGTGCTCGCGGCCACGCGCGCACTGCTCGTGGATCTCGGATACGCCCGACTGACCGTGGCCGCCGTCGCCGGGCGTGCCGGGACCACCAAGACCGCGATCTACCGCCGCTGGTCGGGCAAACCGGAACTGGTCCACGACGCCGCGCTCGGCGATCTCTCGACGGTCTCCCCGCGATCGGCCGATCTGGTCGCCGACGTGCGGGCGATGATCGACCACGTCCGGGCGGTGCTGGGCAGTCCGGTGGCGCGGGCGGCGCTGCCCGGGCTCATCGCCGACATGGCCGCCGACCCCGACCTGCATCGACGCGTGCTGGCCGGCTTCGCCGACGCCTTCGGCGGCATCCGGACCCAGTTGATCGAGGCGGTCGCCGACGGCCGGGTCCGTGCCGACGTCGATCCCCGGCTGCTGGTCGAGGTCCTCGGCGGTGCCGCGATCCTGCGGGTGCTGATCGACCCCGCCGCGCCGCTCGACGACGAGTGGGCCGACCATCTGCTCGCGTTGGTGCTGCCGGGTCTGCGCGGGTGAGACGGGTGGTGCGGGAGGAGGGGCGGAGGTATCGGGTGGGGGGTGGTCTCGATCTCGACAAGCTCGATCCGGCGGATACGCGGCTCCTTCGTCGCCGCTACTCGACCAGCGCGGGGGGCGTGGGGGCGCTACTCGACCAGCGTGGGGCGTGCGGGGCCCCGACACGCGCGCCCGTCAGTCCTGTTTGGCCAACTGCTGTGCCCACCTATAGAGGCCGCCGACGATGAGCACGAAGACGACGACGCCGAGCCATGTGGCGGCGTCGGCGAAGTCGTCGCCGAGGATGGCGAGCGGTGCGTCGTCGCCGGTGGCCGCGACAATCCCGGCGAAGATCACCCCGAAGAGGCTTTCCCCGACGATGAAGCCGGTGGCCATCAGAACGCCGATCCGTTTCTTGTGGTCGGCGTCGCCTCCGCTACGATCGGCCCACTTGTTGTAGAAGACGCCGAGGATCGCGCCGAACGGGATGATCAACGTCAGCGACATCGGCAGATACATCCCCATGCCGACGGCGAGGGGTGGCAGCCGGAATCGTCGGGTGGTCTTGCCGAGCGCCTCGTCGACGACGATGATGCCGACGCCGATCAGCGCGCCGAGTCCCAGGTAGCCCCAGTCGAGCGAACCGCCGAGAACCCCCTTGGCGAGGGTGGACATCAACTGCGCCTGGGGTGCGGAGAGCGCGTCGTCCCCGGCGCCCGGTGTCCCGGCGAAGCCGAACGCGTTGTTCATCAGGCCGAGGATCGGTGGGATGATCGCGGACCCGAACAACACCCCGATCAACAACGCGACCTGCTGCTTCCACGGTGTCGCCCCCACCAGCTGGCCGGTCTTGAGGTCCTGGAGGTTGTCATTGGAGATGGTTGCGACGCCGAAGACGATCGCGGCGGCGAACAGGGTGTAGGCGATCAGTGCATCGGTCTCCGAGCCGTTCGCGGTGCCGTGGACGATCTTGAACAGCACTGCGGCGATGAGGACGACGAGGATGCCGACACCTGAGATGGGGCTGTTGGACGAGCCGATCAGACCGGCCATGTAGCCGCAGACCGCCGCGATGACCAGCCCGATGACAAGTACGAACACCACCGTCACCGCGATGAGTGCGCCCGACGAATGCGCGATCGCCGTGTCCCGCGCGAAATCCCACAGCAACACGCCGATCGGGATGAGCATGAGCAGCACGGTGCCGCCGACGTAGGTGATCGGGATATCGCGCTCGGTCATGTCCACCGTGATCCCGTCGCGGCGATCACGCGACGAGGCCAGGGCATTGGTGATGCCGGTGGCGATGGGTTTGAGGATCTTGATGAGTGTCCAGACCGCGGCGATCGCGATGGCACCGGCGCCGACGAGGCGCACCTGGTCACTGAAAACGGTGTCGAGCACGTCGGATATCGCGCCCGTGGAGGCCGTGAAATCGCCGTGGGAGAAGATCGGCATCAGGATCAGGAACGAGATCACCAGGCCGACCAGCATCGCGATGCCGACGGTGAGCCCGACGAGATGGCCGACGCCGATGAGCGCCAGCGACAGGCTCGCGCCGAACATCGAACCGCTGCTGCCGATCCGGTAGACCGCCGACACCCCGTCGGCGACCACGCGCAACTTGGCCAGGAGCGCGAACAGCGCCGCGCCGGTGGAGCCGATGACGATGGCCAGCAGACCCGCCCGGTTGCTCCGGCCGCCCTCGGTGGTCTCGCCGACCTTCAGGACCTCCGCTGCCGCAACGCCTTCCGGATAGGGCAGATCAGATCCGGTCACCAGAGCGCGACGCAGCGGGATCGAATACATGACGCCCAGTACGCCGCCCACCGCACATACCGCGACGGTGATCCAATAGGGAAAACCGGTCCAGTAGCCGACCATGACCAGGCCGGGAATCACGAAGATGATCGCGGACAGGGTTCCGGCGGCCGAGGCGATCGTCTGCACGATGTTGTTCTCGACGATGGAATGGTCGGCGAACATCCGCAGGACCGCCATCGAGATCACCGCGGCCGGAATGGCGGTGGCGAAGGTCAGGCCCACCTTGAGCCCCAGATAGACATTGGCGGCAGTGAAGACCAGCGTGATGATGCCGCCGAGAATCACCCCGCGGACGGTCAGTTCGCGCAGGCCAGGGGCGGGTGACGTGGCCACCGAGGGAGATTCGGACATATCGACCTCTTCTCTGGGGGATTTCGTGCGGCTCACCTTACGACGTCGGCGATGATCCGTGGGCGACCGGCGATGTACTGCCACAGATGACACCGGAGCGAGGTGCCACGACAATAATTGTCATGGCACCTCGGGCGAGGTGTCATCTACGGCGCGTCACGGATTTGCGACGATCTCCGAGATCGCCTGGTCGAGAATGGCGAGACCGGATTGCAGTTCCTCGTCGGTGGCGGTGAGCGGCGGCGCGATCCGGAAGGTGCCACCCATGCCGGGCAACTGCACCACATTCATGTGCAGGCCCAGGTCATGGCATCGGCGGGTGATGGCCGCACCGAGCTCGTCGGCACTGGGCCGTCCGGTGCCGGTTTCCCGGGTGACGAGTTCGAGTCCACGCAGGAGCCCTCGCCCGCGGACGTCGCCGACGATGTCGTGGCGTTCCTTGATCGTGAGGAGTCCGTGGTGGAGGAGATCGCCGGCCGCGGCAGCCCGGGCGTCGAGCCGGTCCCGGTGCAGGACATCGAGAACCGTGTTGCCGACGGCAGCAACAAGTGGATCGGAGACGTGGGTCGTGAAGAACAGGAAGCCCCGCTCGTGAGCGGCCTGTTCGATGGCGGCGGAGGTGATGGTGGCTGCCAGGGGCAGGCCGGCGCCGAGCGTCTTGGAGACGGTGAGGATGTCGGGGACCACGCCGTCGCGTTCGAATGCGTACCAGGTGCCGGTGCGGCAGAGACCGGTCTGTGCCTCGTCGAGGATGAGCAGCATGTCGCGTTCGGCGCATTTGCGTTGCAGCGCGGCCAGGTAGCCGAGCGGGAGGTCGATGACCCCGCCCGAGCTCAGGATGGGTTCGACGATGCAGGCGGCCAGGGAGCCGACCGATTGCGCGTCGATCAGGTCGAAGCCGAAATCGAGCTGGCGTTGCCAGTCGAGGGAGCCGTCGGCGTGGGTGAAATCGGGCCGGAACGGATCCGGGGTGGGCAGCGCGAAGTTGCCGGGCGCGACGGGACCGTAGCCGCCGCGTTTGGTGCTGTAGGTGGCGGCCGCCGCGGCCGCGGTCATCCCGTGCCATGATCGCGCGAACGACACGATCTCGTGTTTGCCGGTGACGAGTTTCGCGAGCCGGATCGCGGCCTCGTTGGATTCGGCGCCGGTGGTCAGCAGGAGCACCTTCTCCAGTGGGTCGGGAAGCGAATCGGCCAGGCGCGCAGAGAGTTCCAGGACGGGTTCGGAGAGCATGCCGCTGAAGAGGTGATCAAGGGTGGCGACCTGCCGCGAGACGGTGGCGACGATGTCCGGATGTGAGTGGCCGAGGATTGCCGACATCTGGCCGGAGGTGAAGTCGAGCAGCCGACGACCGGAAGCTGTGTAGAGGTAGGAGCCCTCGGCGCGGGCGATCAACTCGGGGGAGAAGGCGCCGCCGTAGCGGATGAGGTGACGGGTGGGAGAGGACATGAGTGTCACGCTACTGCCGAGGTCCAAGGGACGCCGGTGACCAGGAGGTCCCGAGGAGATGTTTGTTGGCCGTCGCCTGTGCGCAGGGTTGCGCCAACTGGGTACGCTGTCACTTGCGGACATCGACGGCGAGGAGAGTGTATGCGGGTTACTCATGTCAACGCCGGCAACTGGCGCAACTTCAAGTCACTCGACGTTGAGATCGGGCACAGGCTGTTTGTCGTGGGTCCGAATGCTTCCGGTAAGTCGAACTTCCTCGATCTGTTCCGGTTCGTTGGGGACATCGCCGGGGACCGCGGCGGTCTCGCTGCTGCGCTTGAAAAGCGTGGGGGACTCAGCAAGGTGCGTAGCCTGTTCGCGCGGAACCACCTCCGCGGCCGATTGTTGATTGAGATACAGCTTGAGGACGGCGACGATCGCTGGCGCTACCACCTGAAGGTCCGTGGTCAAAAGGGCGGTCAGAACAGACCGGTTGTGGATGCCGAGGTCGTGGAACGTAACGGGCAACTGCTGCTCGATCGTCCGGACGCTGATGACAAGCGGGATCCGGAGCGCCTCACCCAGACTCATCTGGAACAGGTGGCGACCAATAAGGATTTCCGGCCGCTGGCCGATTACTTCTCTCGGGTTCGGTATTTTCATTTGGTGCCTCAAGTCATCCGAGATCCGATCCGGATCGGCAACGGCGCTGAGGATCCGTTCGGCAGTGACTTCATTGCTCAGATGAATTCACTGACACCGCGCACACGAGACGCCTGGTTGCGTCGAATTCAGAACGCTTTGCGCTCGGCAGTTCCGGAATTCGAGTCGCTTAAACTGGAGGTTGATCCAGCGGGGCGACCCCATTTAGTCGCCGGCTACCGAAATTGGCGCTCGAATCCGGCGCAGCAGAGTGAGGCGGATTTCTCTGACGGCACATTGCGCCTCATCGGGCTTCTCTGGACCTTGGTCAGCGCCCCCGCGAACGGGGGAGTTCTCCTTCTTGAGGAGCCTGAGTTGTCTTTGAATTCCGCAATCGTCCGGACATTGCCGACAGTGCTGGCGACCGCTCAACGGGATCGTTCTTTGCAGGTCTTGCTTTCAACTCACGCGCCCGAACTACTGGACGACGAGGGAGTACTGGCACGCGAAGTGTTGGTTCTTAAAGTTACCGGTGATGGTACAACTGCCAATCTTCTATCGAATATTCCGGAAGTGGAAGATGAGGTCGCAGCGGAGCTCCCGACCTCTGAGATAGTTGACGGAATTATCTCTCCACAGGATCTTTCGGGTCTGGTCAATGTGGGAGTGGGTAAACGACGGTGATAAATGTCGCCGTTGAAGGAGAATCTGATCGAGAGGCGGCGAAGGCGGTAGTCAGGGCTGCGGGGAAGAGTGTGTCGAAGGTGGTCAGCGCCGGCGGCAAGAATCGCCTTGATCTGAAGATCGCGAAGTATAATCAAGCGGCGCGCCGCGCAAACTGGGTCATATTTCGAGACTCGGATGGTAAATGCCCGGTGGAGCTGCGAGGCAAGCTGATCGATGCCATCGCGGGCCCGGTTGCTGATGGGTTCTGTCTGAGAATCGCTCACACGATGACTGAAGCGTGGCTGCTGGCGGACACAGATGGATTCTCCGCATTCTTCCACGTCCCGCGAGGAAAGGTTCCCCGCAATCCTGAACAGCTCGTCCATGCCAAACGTACTATTCTGCGGCTGTGTAGCGCTTCTTCGCGGGCGCTCCGTGATGGGATCGCCACACCCGATGCCGAGACCGGGCCTGCGTATGTGTCCCGGATGAATGAATTCGCTGCTGAGTATTGGAATGTTCAGGAAGCCGCCCGTCATTGCCCCAGCCTCGCGCGTGCGATCAAAGCGATCCGAAGCCTGCCGGTGCTGTAGTCCTGCCCTTGTGTGCGCTCGATACGTCAACGAGGCGTTTAGCCATCGTCGTCGAGTTCACTCTCGATTCGAGACGCCGCTCGCCGGTCTATTCAACTGTTAGTAGCCTTTGGAGGCGACGAAAGCCGTTGCGGCGGAGGCGGCCCGGGTGGCGGCGGTCAACAGGTCCGAGCCGTCGGCGAGGTGCGCGGCCAGGGTCCCGGCGCCGGTGTCGCCCGCGCCGGTGGTGTCGGTGGTCGGGACTTCTTCGACGGGGATCGGGTGCTCGCCGTCGTCGTCGATCACGAGAATCCCGCGGGCGTCGAGCGTGACGATGCGGGATCGTCCGGCGTTGCCGTAGAAGTGGGCCTCGATCTCGTTGACGATCAGCGGGTCGGCGGCGTCGAGAATGGCATTCGGCAGTGGCGCAACGGGACTCGGGTTGAGGAGGAATCGTCGGCGATGCGCGACGGCCCAGTTGGCGACCGCGCGGGTCACCGGCGGCGGCGATTCGAGCTGGGTGAGGACCACGGCGGGATCGAGGTGATCGAGGGCCGCCAGCGCGGCCGGGGGATCGAGACGGCCGTTGGCACCGCCGAGCGCGATGATCCGGTTGGTGCCCACCTCGTCGACCTCGATGACGGCGCGGCCGCTCGGCTCGTCGACGGTCAGCACGTGCTCGGTGCGGACGCCGGCCCGCCGCAGATCGGTGAGCATGAGGGTCCCCGCGGCGTCGGCGCCGACCGCACCGACGAGCGCCGTCGCGGTGACCCGGGCGGCCGCGCGCGCCTGATTGGCGCCCTTGCCGCCCGGCCGTTCCGACGACGACGTGCCGCGGACGGTCTCGCCGTCGGCGGGCAGGCGCGGCACGTGGATCACCTGGTCGAGGTTCAGCGTGCCGACGGCGGCGACCGGTACCGGGGAGGACTCGGGGAGTGTGGGCATCACCGACCACAGTAGTGCGCCCGTGGTGCGAATCGGGTGAGGTCCGGGGCCGACGGCCGGACACGGGCCGGTCGGCCACGTAATCTGGCCGCGATGATGTGGACGATTGTGGTGGTGGTAGGGCTGGTCGGTGTGCTGCTGGTCGGTGCTGAGCTCTATGCCCGGCGCCATGTGGCGCGTCGGCTCGCCGATCAGTTGGGCACGCTGGCCGGGTATCCGGTTGCGGTGTCGTTGAGCCGACGTCCCCTGGTGCTGCAGTACTACGGTTCGGTGCCCCACCTCGATGTGGCCGGGGTCGGCGCGGACGGGGTGCCGTCGGCGATTCGGGCCGAGGATCTCCGCCTGGGTGAGGATGTGACGATCGGCCGATTGCAGGGGTGTGCCGTCGTCGACGGGATCACCGTCGACGGTGAGGTCCGGGAGCTGACGCTGCGGGCGGGCCGGTTGGTGCTGATCGGTGACATCGCGGCCACTGCGCACCTGCCCTTCGAGCGGCTGCTGGCCGAGGCCGCCGGGCAGGTCCAGTCGATCTCCGGGAACGCGGCTCAGGGCACGGTGAAGATCCGGACGTCGGCGACGATGATGCTGGTCTCGGTCCCGGTGTCGATCACCGTGACCCCGGTGCCGGTCGACGGCCGGATCCGCCTGGAGGTGGTGCGCGCCGATGTCGCGGGCACGCTCTATCTGCCTCCCGACTTCGTGCAGTTGTTCCTCAACCGGGTCACCGCCGCGGCATCCGCGTTGATCGACGAGGTGAACGTCACCGAGATCACCGTCACCGACCGGGGACTGGCCGTCGCCTTCACCGGCAGCAGGGTTCGCGTCGAACGGCTCGCCGCCGCCGACGGCCAGGGCCGGTGGCGGCTGGGGCGGATGGCGGCGTAGGCCTACCCTGGAGCGCATGGTTCTCGATTCCACGGTCCCGGTGGTGGCCGCCGGTCTGGTCGGCGGATACGCCGCGGCGCGGTACACCGGCCGACGCGAGCTCGGCGGTGTGGTGCTGGCGGCGGCGGGCGCGTACTGCACCAGTAAATGGCTGCCGCGGGGGCCGGTCGCCACCGGCGGTCTGCTGGGCCTCTACCTCGGCGCGTTCGGCGTGTCGCATCCGCTCGCCAAGCAGATCGGCGCCTGGCCGTCGGTGTTCGCGGTGACCGCGGCCACGGCCGGTGCCACCGCCGGTGTGACGGCATGGGCGCCGGCGCGGCGATAACGCACCAGAACCTCGGCGGACGCCTCGTCGGACGGGCATAGACTGGCGGCATGAGTGTCGACGATGTCGTGGAGAAGATCCTGACCAGCTACTCGACGATCACCGTCGTCGGTGCCAGCGCCAATCCCACGAAGGCGGCCAACGAGGTTCCCGCCTACATGCAGGCCAAGGGGTGGCGGATCATCCCGGTGAACCCGACGGCGACCGAGATCGTCGGCGAGCGGGTCTGGCCGAGAATCGCCGACGTGCCGGAGCAGATCGGTCTTGTCGACGTGTTCCGGCCGTCAGCCGATACCCCGGAGATCGCGCGGCAGGCCGTCGCCGCCGGAGCCACAGCGCTCTGGCTGCAGTTGGGTATCAGCTCGCCCGAGGCCCGCGAGATCGCCGAATCGGCAGGCCTGGACTACGTCGAGAACCGGTGCCTGATCATCGAGCAACGCCGCACCGGAATCACCGCGTGAGCGAGTCCGGTCTCGACGAAAACACTGCGGGCCGGGCAGGAGGAGCGAGGCGATAGGGTCGAAACATGTCGACCATTGGGATCGCTGTCATCGCCGTCATCGTCGTCGTGGCGCTGACCACCCTGGCCGGAGCCATCTGGTTCGCCTGGGATTCCGGTAAACGGGTCCGCGCCTTTGCCCGCTCGACGGACCTGATCCCCGGGAAACCCGGCCGTGCGCCCGAGTCCTGGACCACCGCGACCTCACCGGAAGCATTGCTGCACCGCCGAATTCGTTATGCGATCGCCGACGTGCACCGGAACCCCGCGATCCCGCATTTCCCGGACGTGCTGGCCGACCGGGACCGGCTCGACGACGCCGTCTTCAGCCTCGACGACCAGGTGATCGCCGCCGCGGATCTGGCCGGTGAGGCCAAGGAGGAACGACTCGAGGAGCTCGAGCAGGCCGTCGTCGTCCTCGAGGAGCTGCCCACGAAGCTCTGGGAGGCCGAGCCGCAGACGCAGCGCACCGATATCGACGCGGTGATCTCGGCGTTCGGCCGGGTGTAACGCGCGGGGCGGGTGTCCGGCGGGGCTACGCGGCCAGGTCGATGAGCTTGCGGACCGTGCGGAGATTGCGGCCGGTGCCCGGCACACCTAGCCCCCGGGCGATCATCGGGGCCGTGAGTGTCGACTGACCCGCCCCGTTCGCATACCGAATGTGCAGATCGGCGCCGATGACCGCGACCTCGTCGGCGCCGAAGTCGCGGTCGGCGAACGCCGTTGCCTTCTCGACTGTGGGTGTCGCGGTGAGGAAGTAGAGGTGGGCGAAGCGGTCGTCGACGATCTCGAAGGGATACGCCGCGAGCGCCGCCCGCAGATTGGGCACCGAGCGGGCGATCACCTCGCGGAAGTAGCCGTACCGCTCGGAGATCGCCGCCTCGAGTGCCCGCCCGAAGGCATCGGCCGCGCCGGGCGGAACGCCGAGCAGATTGCCCGACGCGATATACGTCGATACCTGCTCCGCTCCCAATGCGGTTGCCATCTCCCGCAATTCGTCCATCGGGAGCTTCGCGCCGCCGACATTGACGGCGCGGATCAGGAAGATGTGACGCGGCATGGTTCCACTATGGCACTGGTGGTTGTGGCGTTGTGGTCTCGGCGTTGTGTGGTCTCGATCTCGACGAGCTCGATCCGGCGGATCCGGGCCTCCTTCGTCGGCCCTACTCGACCGGCGGGAAGCTCGGCGTTGCTCGGCCGGCGGGAAACTCGGCCCTACTCGGCCGGTGGGAGGGGCGGGGGCGGGCCCACATACCGGGCCGACGGCCGGATGATCTTCCGGGTCCGGGCCTGCTCGGCGATGTGAGCGCACCAGCCCACGACGCGACTCACCGCGAAGGTGGGCGTGAACATCGACCGCGGGATGCCGCAGCAGTCCATCACGACCGCGGCGTAGAACTCGACGTTGGCGTGATGCGGCCGCTCCGGGTAGGCGCCCGCGAGTACCCGGGTGATCGCGGCCTCGGCGTCGAGTGCGCGCTCGACGAGCGGTCCGCCGAAGCCGCGGGCCAGCTCGCGCATCAGCGCGGCTCGGGGGTCGGTGGTGCGGTAGACGGCGTGACCGAAACCCATGATGCGGCGGCGCGCGGCGAGCTGCTCGCGCGCCCACGCCTCGGCGTCGCCGTGCGCGGCGATGTCGTCGAGCGCGTCCAACGCCCGATCCGGGGCGCCGCCGTGCAGGGGACCGGAGAACGCGCCCAAGGCCCCGCAGACCGCGGCGTAGACGTCGGCGCCCGTCGACGCGATCACCCGCCCGGTGAAGGTCGAGGCGTTGAAACCGTGGTCGACGGTCGAGATGAGATAGGCCTCGAGGGCCGCGACCTGCTGGGCGGTCGGCATCCGCCCGGTGATCTGGTAGAGCCAGTTGGCGGCGACCCCGAGAGAACTGCAGCCCGCTCGCTCCGCTCCCGGCGCTGGCGGCGGCGGCGCCACCGGATCGGTGCCGCTGCGGATGCGATACAGGGCGGCGAGGATCGTCGGGGTCATCGCGGCGACGCGCAGCGTATCGGTCCGGACCTGCTCGGGTGAGGCATCCCAGAGCGGAACGGCTCCGGTGGCGGGCCCGGCGGTCGACAGCGCCGTCCGCAGCCCGGCGGGCAGGTGACGCTCCCCGCCGAGCAGGGCCGAGGTCGCGATGATCCCGGCGATGTCGGACGGATAGTCCCGCATCGCGGTGGTCTCGCGGACGAAGCCGGCCAGTTCGTCGGCCGCGGGCAGGTGCCCGTGCGTGAACAGGAACCACACTTCTTCGAAGGAGCGGGACCGGGCCAGCTCGACGGCCGGGTGTCCCCGGTAGTGGTAGAAGCCCTCGGCGCCGCGCACGTCGCCGATCTCGGTGTCGGCGACGATCACGTCGTGCAGACCCGGCGGTGCGACCAACGGTGTGGTCATGACTTGCCTCCTGAGGGATTTGTCGGCGGATACAGCCACAGGATGGCCAACCTTGAGTCACTCGGTCAATGTTGATTGGATCAATGTGTGGACCGTTCGCACACTCGCCGATTCCCGACGCCCATCAGTCATGACGGCCGTGACTACCTGACCACCGAGCAGGTCGCGAAAGTGTTGGGGATCAAGACATCCAGCATCTACTCCTATGTGAGCCGGGGCCGGTTGCGCAGCGTCCGGATCGCGGGTCACGACGGCAGTGTCTTTCCCGTCGACGAGGTCGAGACACTGCTGGCCGGACCGCGGCGACGGCCACCGGCCGGCGTCGCCGAGCGCATCCGCACACAGTTGACGCTGCTCGCCGACGATCACCTCTACTACCGCGGCCACGACGCCACGGCGCTGGCCCGCACGCGCACGGTCGAGCAGGTCGCCGAGCTGCTCTGGGAACAGCCGTGGCAACCGGTGACCGTGCCGGCGAGCGTGGTGCGCACCGCGCGCCGCGCCGGCGGACCACAGGCCCGCGGACTCGACCGGATCCGGTTCGCCGTCGATCTGGTGGGGGCGCGGGATCCGCTGCGGCACACACTCGAACCCCGCGAGGTGACGACGCGCGCGGCCACGGCCGTCACCGCCGCCGTCGACGCGGTGGGCGAGCCCGGGGCGAGTAACGCCGAAGCGACTCTGGCGCAGCGGCTCTGGGTTGCGCTGTCACCGGAACCGCCCACTCCCAGGAGGATTCGGCTCCTCCAGGCGGCGCTGGTGCTGCAGGCCGATCACGACATGTCGGCCGGAACGATCGCGGCCCGCGTCGCGGCCAGTGCGCGAGGTAGCGTCTACGCGGTGCTCGGGGCCGGACTCGGCGCCTTCGACGGACCCATCCACGGCGGCGCGACCACGCTCGCCTACCGCTTCCTCGCCGCGGGGATCGACGATCCGATCGGCGCGGTGGCGGCGGCCCGGCACGCGGGCACCCCGATCCCCGGCACCGGTCATGTGGTCTACCGATCCGCCGACCCCCGGGCGCAGACCCTGCTCGCGCTCGTGCGCCGCAGCGGCGGCGGCGACCGGCGCGTCGGCCCCGCACTCACCGCGATCGAGGAGGCACTCGGTGAAACCTTCGTCAACTCCGATCTGGCCCTCGCCGCGATCGCGTTGCGTTACCGGATGCGCCCCGACGCCGCCGAGACGATCTTCGCGGTCGCCCGGATGATCGGGTGGGTCGCGCACGCCCTGGAGGAGTATCAGGCGCCGCGCCTACGATTCCGGCCCGAAGGCGTGTACACGGGAGTCCGGCCGCGGGCGTGAGACCGCCTACTCGCCGGGCGAGAACGGGCCCGTCGGGAGGGTCGCCACCGCGAATGTCCGCCGGAACGGCAACGCCGTCCCCCAGTCCCGCGTCGGGAAGATCTCGCGGAACCGGGCCCTGAGATCGTCGGAGAACGGCTCCACGAGGTCGTCGGGCAGCGCCTGCAGATACGGGCGCGCACCCGTCCCGGAGATCCAGTCGAAGACCGGATGGTCACCGTCGAGCACGTGCACATACGTCGTCTCCCACGCGTTCACGTGCAGACCGCGGTCGGCGAAGAACTCGAGATACTCGAGAGGCGAGGTGGCCGGGAGCGGTGCGATACCGCGCAGATACTCGGCGTAGGGCTCCCGCGCCGCGAGCTCGGCGAGGGTGGTGTGGGTGGGCGCGCTGGCATTGGCGGGCACCTGCACCGCGCAGGTACCGCCCGGATTGAGGAAACCGAGGACCCGATCCAACACCGCGAATTGGTCGGGTATCCACTGGAATACGGCGTTGGAGATGATCACGTCCACCGGCTGGGGCGGATTCCAGTCGACGATGTCGGCGACGTCGTAGTTGATCTGCGGATCGTTGTTGCCGCGCAGTGCGGCCTGGATCATCTCCGGCGAGGAATCGATGCCGAGGATGTGCGCCTCGGGCCAGCGGGTTCGCAGATGGCCCATGAGATGTCCGGGGCCGCAGCCGAGGTCGATGATCGACTCGGCGTCGGAGGGGATCTGGGCAATCAGGTCGAGGAAGGGCCGGGTCCGATGGTCGGCGAACTGGAGGTAGCGTGCTGGATCCCAGACAGGCATGCCTGCAGTTTACGCGCTCCGCCGGTGCGTACCCTGAGACGAATGGTGAGTGACGCTGGGCGCAGCCCCGAGAGCACGGTCGACGAGAACGTCGTGGAGATCTCCACCGACGGTGCGTGCCTGGGCAATCCGGGACCCGGTGGCTGGGGCGCGGTGCTGCGGTATCGCGGCACCGAGAAGGAGATCTCCGGATCCGCGCCCGCGACCACCAACAATCAAATGGAGCTGACCGCGGCCATCAAGGGCCTGGCCGCGCTCACCCGGCCGTCGACGGTGATCCTCTACACCGATTCCAGCTATGTGCGCAACGGCATCACCAAGTGGGTGGCGGGCTGGCAGCGCAACGGCTGGAAGACCGCCGACAAGAAGCCGGTCAAGAACGCCGACCTGTGGCGGCAGCTGATCGAGGAGGAGAAGCGCCACCAGGTGACCTGGAAATGGGTGAAGGGCCACAACGGCGACCACTACAACGAGATCGCCGACCGGCTCGCCACCAGCGCCGCCCGCGAGGTCCGCGCATGAGTGCGACAGGTCTGCCCGTCGCCGTCGAACCGGTTCCCGACCGGTACGTCGTCGCCGCGGTGGAGTCGACGGGCGCACGGATCACCCCGCTCGGGGAGGCGCGTGTGCTGGTGTGGATCGGGGAGCCCGGCGACTTCCCCGATCTGCCCGACACCATCGAATGGGTGGCGCTCAAGACCGCCGGCATCGAGGGATACGTTCGCGCCGGCATCGTCGACGATGCCCGGACCTGGACCAACGCGTCGGGCTTCTACGCCGAGGGTGTCGCCGAACACGCCCTCGCACTGCTGCTGGCCGGGCTGCGGCAGATCCACACCTCCGTCCGCGACCACTGGGACAAGGAACCGATCGACACGGCTGTGCGCACCTTGCGGGGCGCGACGGTCGCGATCATCGGTGCCGGCGGGATCGGTGCCGCCCTGATCCCGCGGCTGCATGCGTGCGGGGCCACGGTGATCGCGGTCAACCACGCGGGGCGGGCGGTGGCGGGCGCGGCGCGGACGGTCCCGTCGTCGCAGGTGGAGGAGGTCTGGCCGGTGGCCGTCCACAACGTGCTCGCGGCGCCCGCCACCGCC
>JASGFO010000058.1:0-18592 GCA_047605505.1 Gordonia sp. (in: high G+C Gram-positive bacteria)
GGCGGCCCCGCGTCGAGTCGAGAATCGGGTAGTAGGCGCAATCGAAGGCGTGTTTATTTGTCGTAAACTCTCTTACTATGAGCACCGCGCTGACCAGCACCTACACCGACTCCCGACGTGCGCCGACCCGCGCAGTGATCTACACGCGCGTCTCGCGTGACCTTGCCGGTGGCCGCTCGGTCGCCGAGCAGGAGGCGGAGTGCAGGGCGGTGTGCGAGCGCAATGGGTGGCCGGTCGCCGAGGTGCTGACCGACAACGATCGGTCGGCGACCCGCTTCGCCACCAAGGACCGCCCGCAATATGCCCGGCTGAGCGAGGTGCTGCGCCCCGGCGACGTCCTGGTGGTCTGGGAGCCCTCGCGCGCTGGCCGGTCGATGGACCACTACGTCGATCTGCGTCGCCTCTGCACCGACCGTCAGGTGATGCTCTCCTACAGCGGGCGGCTGTTCGACCTCGAAGACGGCGACGACAGATTCACCACCGGGCTCGACGCACTGCTGGCCGAGCGCGAGGCCGAGGACATTCGGAAGCGGATCAAGCGCGCCCACCGCGAGAACCTGGCCCAGGGCAAGCCCCACGGGCGAGTTCCGTACGGCTACAAGATCGTTCGCGACCCCGACACTGGCAAGTCGACGGGCCGCGTCCCCGACCCATCGCGCGCTCCCCTGGTCGCCGAGGCAGCGCGGCGTGTGCTCGATGGACACAGCTTCGGGTCGGTGGTGCGGTGGATCGAGACTCAGGACCCGCTCGGCTGGGACTCGGCGAAGCTGCGCCGGATCATGGTGAACCCGACCTACGCCGGGTACCGGACCCGTCAGCGCGAAGGTCGACGGCAAGCGAGGACCGCAGGAGATCCACAGCAAGGGCACCTGGGAGCCGATTCTCACCGACGAACAGCACCACGATCTGGTGGCGTTGTTCGCCGGGCGCAAGACCGGCCCGCGCGGTGTGC
Organism: Gordonia sp. (in: high G+C Gram-positive bacteria); assembly: GCA_047605505.1. GTDB lineage: Bacteria > Actinomycetota > Actinomycetes > Mycobacteriales > Mycobacteriaceae > Gordonia. Next base: position 953 of record JASGFO010000058.1, read on the forward strand.
CGGTGAAGCATCTCCTGACCGGCATCGCGCGGTGCGCGGTGTGCGGCGAGTACGTCTGGAAGGCGCGCGGCGGACGCCGCAAGGGCGGCGGCAACTACGAGGTCTACCAGTGCAAGTCGCACTGCGTCGGGCGGAATATGCAGGCGACGGACGGTGTGATCTTGGGTGTCGTCGAGGGCATCCTGACCACGCCCGAGTCGCTGGCCGCCCTCGCCGAGGTCCCGGCGTCTAACTCCACCGCCCCGGCACGACTGGCCGAACTGCGCCAGCGTCTTGAGGACGTGGAGAACGAGATCGCCGAGGGACGTATGCCGCCGAGCACCGGGGCGCGGGTGGCCACCCGCCTGGAGGCCCAGATCGCCGATGTCGAGGCCGAGGCGACCCCAGTGTTCACCGACCCCGTGGTGCGAGATCTCGCCACGGCTCCCGACCCGATGGCGCTGTGGGGCGAGCTCCCCCTGATCGCTCGCCGCGAGTTCATCCGGTCGACCATGACCATCACCATCGACCGCGTGGGCCGGGGCCGCTGGCACAAGCCCTCGGATGCCATCACCATCACCCCACGCCGACCCGGCGACGCGGGATAGGACCGGAACGCCCCGCTCGCGGACGTCCGCACTGCCCCGGTACATCGGGACCAACTGTGCGAGATCGTCTGTGAGCGGGGCGCTCCGCGTTGAAGCGGGCTACTCAGCCAGCGCCACCCCGTCGCCCAGGTACATCGGATCGAGCGCACTGGGCTTGATCTCGTAGAAGTAGGCACGGCCCTTGTTCGTCACCGTCAGCCGCGAGCGTTCGGCGGGCTCGTCACGAAGCAGGGTAAGCGCGTCAGCGATCGTGCTGTTCTTGCCGGTTACCGCCTTCTTGATATCGGTGGTGGTCATGGCGTTGGGCTTGTCAGGGTCGGCGTACGCCTCGGCCAGGACGTCGAGTACCGCATTGGCGGTCTTCTCGACCGTGTTGTTCTCACGAGTCTGCGTCCGGTTGCCGCCCTCGTAAGTCAGCCGACCCGTGGCAGGTTCGAAGCTCAGCAACCCCTCGCCTACCGGTTCCTCGGCGTCGCGGACGTCGGGCGCGGAGAAGTAGCGGGGTGTCGCGGGATCGTCCATGTCGCGCACGATCTTCCAGTTGCCATCGGTCCAGCCCATCAGCGTCGAGTCGCCGCGTGCGCGCTCGTTGTTGTGGCCCATGTGGTGGTGAACCAGGACGTCCTGGACCCCGGCATCGGCAAGCATTTCGGAGAACGGGTACAGGAACTTCCCCGTCTCGCGATTCTCGTCCAGTCCCATCGCCTCCAAGGCGGGCTTGAGGCAGTCGAAGATCACGAAGTCGCACCCGAGGTCGCGGAGCCGTCGCGACCACATCTCACGTACCCGGTCGTTACCCATGTCGAACAGGCCAGTCTTTCCGCGCAGGTTCACCACATCTGCCACGGCGGCGGTGTTGTGGATCCCCTGACGCCGTAGCCATCGGCGGAGCATCCCCCGCGTCATCTCGTTGTCGATGACGACGATGCGCTGCGCAGTCTGGTTCACCGCGAACGCGCCGAGGAACGGATCACCGTCTGCGAGTGCGCGAACCAGGTTGCCGCTGAGGGTTGTCTTGCCGGACTTCGCAGCGGCGGCGCACAGGATCTTCGCCCCGCCCGAGGGCCACACACCTTCGATGCGAAATCGAACAGGATCGTCAGGCTCATCGAGGAGGTCCGCAAGGCCCATGACCGGCGGCAACTCCAGCGTCGCCGCATCGACGGCGGCGATCCGCTTGCGCGCCTCACGATCGGCGAGCAGGTACGCCTCCCGTTTGCGGACGTCCTGCTCGAATCGCGCGTCGACCTGCTCGGGCGTCTCAGCCCGATCGTCGAGCATGACCGTCTCGCCGTCGTCGAACAGATCCAGCGCGGTCATCGCGTCTCCGATGTCGTTGTCGTACTCGCTCAGGGCGACCGCCTGGAGCTTGCTGATGTTGTCGTGGGGCCAGTCGCTGAACTGGCCCCGGTCGCCGGTCGTCCAGAAGTGCAGCGGCGGGTTGTCGGGGTCGTGCTGGGCGATGGTGCAGCCGATCTCGTGCGCCGTCGCCGACTTGGGACTGCCGTGCTCACCTGGCGCGGTCCAGGTCTCACAGCCACACGAATCCGCGCGTCCGGTCGGCGTCCAATTCGGACCCAGGATCTCCGCCCACGTCTGCGACTGGCTCCACGCCGTGATCGACGTCGAGTCCTCATCGGCCCCGCAGCGCGTTGCGCGGTCCCTGAGGTCGCGCCCCCGGGCGACGATCTGCTCGCACAGCCATTCCGGCAGCACGTGTACCTCGCCGGGCGCGGTGTATGCGCCCTCCGCGCGGGTCGATGGCGGAATCAACACGTAGCATTCACCCCACATCACCGCGTATCCGCCAGCGGCGGTGAAGGTTCCGATCGTCGTGGGCAGCTCGACGTCCTCGGGCACCACAAACCAGAAGTGCCCGCCGTCTCGGTGGGGCCAGTTCCCCCGCTCATCCCGCACACCGGGAGACGCGACGGTTGGTGACAGATCCGCTGGAGCCTCGGCGTCGGCCAGGAATGCCGACACCTGATCAGCGGTGTCACAGTCGACGACGACCAGCCGCGACGGGCCGAGCTTCACGCCGAGGTTCACCGGCTGGCCGGGGTAATCCGTGCAGTACTGGTCGAGGTAGCAGTCCAGCACCTCCAGATCCGCCGTGGCGAGGGCGTGACCGGCAGGCGCGGTGACCTTGCGCCAGTTGGCCCGTCCGGCGGCCTCTGCCTGCTTTCGTGCAGTCCTGTTGGCGGCGTTGGCCTCACGGCTCGTCCTCGGGTCGGCTGGTCGCTTGCTGCCCGGCTGGACGAACAGAACGTGCAGGGCCGCCTCAGCGAGGTCAGCCAGGTATTGCCGGACAGCGTTGGGGTCGGTGGGCTCGGGCGCGCTCCTCAGGACCTTGGTCAGTGCGTGGGCTCTGTCGTCCCCGATGTTGTTGGGGTTCTTGGTAGGATCAGCAGTGCAGGTCATAGCGTCGGCCTCGTCTCAGTTGCCCGTCTGGGGATCTCGGCCCCAGGCGGGCACTCTCATGTGTGGGGTGCGCGGGGGTGATCTCGGACGTGCTCACCGCGCGTCGGCGAGAGCGCGAAGGACTTCGGCGGCGCGACGAAGGTCATCGGAGGTGAACTTGGCCAACGTCGCGGCGACGAACTCATCTGGTTCGCGCGCGGGCTGTGCGTCGCTGTCGCGAGCACGCAGCCACGCGTCCACCTCGGTGATGTCGAAGCGATAGGTGCGCCGGGCGGTTCCGGTGCCCACGCGGTGGGCGGGCAGGCCCTCACGCTGGACGAGGCGAAGGACGGTCACGGGGGCCACGCCGAGATGTTCGGCGAGTTGTGGCGCGGAAACGAGAGGGCTGGGTGTCTGAGACACTGCGAACTCCAGGGTGCGTCGTGGAATTCGCAGCGGTCCCCGAGCCGGGTGATCCAGCTTCACCCTCGGGTCAACACTGCGCGGTGGGCCGAACAACGCGGAGAGATTGAACTGACGAGGCTCTGTAGGCCCTCGGACTCTCCACTGCTGTTCGTACCCGCGCGGCAAGCGGGACGTCGAGAAGCAGTGCCAAACCGTCTCGGTCGGGCTCAGCGCCGCTCTCGGCGTGCGCACCGGCATGATCACTGGAAGGTCGTAGCTGGTGCGACTGGAACCAACTATATCCGCTCGTGCGGGTCACGGGCAGGCTTGTTATGTCTGGCGAGTCGACAACACCGACAGCGATAGGCGTTGTGGGACAGTCGATCTCGCAACACTGGGCAGCACAGCTTCTACACACCTCGGGTCGGGCGGGGCGGACACCTTACGGGCAACTCAGGCGAAAACGTGCTCTGAACTGCGGAAATGTATCGTCCCCTCTTGCGGGGACGATACCCCCTTTCGAGATCGTCCCCACGCACGGGGACGATGGGGACAATAGGGTTGCGAAACACGCTCTGACCTGGTGTTTCTATCGTCCCCCTCGTGGGGACGATAAGGGGCCGATACCTATCGTCCCTCGTCCCCCCCCTATATAGGGGGGACGATAAGGACGACATAGGAACCAGAACTGTCAGCTGAAGGCGATCAGCGTGACCAGCTGTGGAGTCCTGACCCCCGATGTCGCCGACGTTCGCGCGCGACGCGGACAGATGAGCGCCCGAGGGTGTAGCTGTGGGGAGCTGTGCCAGATGAATCATCCACGCCCGCAACTCACAATGCCGATATTTGAGGCGTTCTTGGTTGCACCCGATTGCGGTACAAATACGGCATGGCGGGTCCAATCAAGGGAATGTCGCGGGCCGAGTCGCGGGAGCGTGCCGAGGACGTGTACTACATGCGCGCGGTGCTCGGGATGAGCTGGCGCACGATCATGCGCGAGAAGTCCTACGGCAGCGTCGGGGCGGTGCAGTCGGCATACAAACGACATCTCAAGCGAAACGAGTGAGATCCCAGACGGTCCGACCACGCTCGCCGAGATCTTGGAGCGCCGCCGGTTCCGTCAGGGCGTCGGCACAAAGGCGCTCGCGTCGGCAGTGCGGGCAGATGACTTCACGGCGGTGTCCTCGCTGCTGCGCACCCTGCTCGCCGAGGATGCCGAGCTGGCCAAGCTCGTCGGCCTCAACTCACCCGAGCGCCACAAGGTCGTCGTCGCCCCCTCGCCGCGTGAAGCGATCGAGGAGGCGCGGCGGCGGACCCTCGAATCCATGAAAGCCCGAACCATCGAATCGGAGATCGTCGAATGAGCAAGCCCATCGACGCCGCACGCGAAGCAACCGTGAACGCCACGTACGACCTCGCCGGAGATGTCGCCGAGAACAACGCGGACATCGACGCGGACGCGCTCGCGCTGATCGAGTCATCCTTGACCTCCAGCCGTGAGCTGGCGAGCGGGCAGACGACCACCGACGATCTGGACAAGCAGTTCGCCGAAGCGATGGCCCAGATGTTCCTCGACGTCCGCCGCGACGGGCCACACACAGGGCTGTGGCGCGCTGTCGCGAAGCAGGTCTTGGCCCTCGGCATGCTGACCGTCGAGGAGATCCGGACCGCGTTGCTGCGCGGCGAGATCCACGACTCCACCCGTTGGGCCAACCTCGGCGACGGTACCTACGCCGACAGACTCCTCGGGGCGTCGCCGAGTGACGACGTGGAACCGTGGGACGCGCCCGACGACCCCGCCCCGGCGCTCAGCGAGCCGCTGACGGAACAGGAGGCTGTGCCCCAGGTCGATGTACCCCCGACCCCGCAGGAGGCCAGTGAGGCCGACGAGGACGCCGAGCCGCCTGGGCCGGTGGAGATCGAGCAGGAGACCAGCTCGCAACGCCGGTACAAGATGCCGCCTGGCACGTACTACTCGCCGGGCTCCAACCCACTCGCTCGCCCGATCGGCGGTGGCCACCGACCCGTCACCGTAATCCGCACCGATGTGCCGGGCCTCGACGATCAGCGATAGCTGTTGTCTGCCTAGGGCGTAGCCATTCAAGACGGCGGCGGCACCCACGTCGCGCGTCTACCTAGAGTCGCCTGCCAGCTCTTTGACGGTCGTCTATTCTTATCTAAGAACCTAGACAGACACTCAGGAGCGCAGCATGAGCAAGGGCCAGACCATCGGCTATCAGCGGGTATCGACCACCGAACAGAACACAGCCCGACAGCTGGACGGGCTTGAATTCGACAAAGTATTCACCGACCACGCCTCAGGCAAAGACACCAACCGACCGCAGCTCACCGCGTGCCTGGAGTACCTGCGTGAGGGTGACGAGCTGGTGGTCCACTCGATGGACCGGCTGGCCCGTTCACTGGTCGACCTGCGCCGGATCGTCGATGACCTCACCGACCGGGGCGTGAGCGTCCGGTTCGTCAAGGAGTCCATGACCTTCACCCGCGACGAGTCCGACCCGTGCTCAGTGCTCATGCTCTCGGTGATGGGCGCGGTCGCCGAGTTCGAGCGGTCGCTGATCCTGGAGCGCCAGCGCGAGGGCATCGCCGTTGCCAAGGCAGCGGGCAAGTACAAGGGCCGCAAGGCAGCCCTGTCCGACGCCCAGGCACGCCAGGTCGCCGACCGGCTGGCCGAGGGTGAGTCGGCCACCGCGCTGGCCACCGAGTACGGCGTGAGCCGCGCGACGATCTACAACGCACGCCAACGTCTCGTGAGCGGCGCACCGCAGTGACCGCCGTCGACCTCACGTCCCTGGGAGTGCAAGATCTGCTCCAGCTCGATGCCGCGATCATCGCCGAGCTACGCCGACGCGGCCTCGTACGCACCAGCAACAAGCCGTTGGGCGACGTCGCCGAGGCGGTGGTCCACGCGGCGCGCGGCGGTGTCCTCGTGTTCGATCTCGACTTCAACCTGACCGAGGCGCGCGAGGTCGACGCCGCCGAGATCGAGCAGACGCGCTTGGTCGCTCACGTCAACGGACGGCAGCCGACCCTGCGCTGGGTCCGCTCGGTCGGCACCGAGGTGACTGCCGAGATGCAAGCCGCGTGGACGCGCCTCAACGAAACGCCCACCTGACCAAACCTCCCCTGCACCCCAGCGGTGCATGATCGTCACACATCGACCGCCTCGCGGATCGACCGGAACCTTCGCAAGTCCCGTAGCCGGGTTCCGGTCGATCCGCAGGGCGGTCGAGTCATATCTGCACCCTCGACACCAACCCTCGGGCGTGCCCGGCAATAGCGGCAATGGAGTTTCCGCGCCCGCGTGGCAATACCGGCAATACAGTTTCCGCGCCTTCGGCGATTGCCGGCACTTTCGCCCCGAGTGGCTTTGCACCCCTTGCTGCTTACATCTTGAGCATGAGCACCACGGTGATCACCCACCCTCGCGAGAAGACTATGGCCGCGTGGCGATCTCGGCTCGGTGTCCTCGCGTCCCGAGGTGAGACCACCGGTCCCCGCGTCGACGAGTGCCGCGCTGCGCTGAGTTGGTACCGACTGCGTGCCGCCCTCGACCGCGAGGTCCGCGCCGGGTACCTCGACCCCGACCGCGCAGCCGATCTGCTGGAGGAGGCGGTGGAAGCGATGACCTGATTCCCATGCAGCCCTTCCCCTCCACCCGAGATCTGAGGAGACCGACCATGACTACCGCCGAGACGACCATCGAGGGCCAGATCCTCGACCAGCTCCACCGCCTCGACCCCGACGCCGACGACCTGATCCGACTCTCGACCATCCTGCGCCGGATCGACGGCACGTTCTGGGCCAAGCAGGAGGCCGTGACCGCGTTGTTCGACCGATCCGAGATCGCCGTCGTGAAGATCAACGGCGTCCCCTACATCGGACTCTGTGACGGGCTGTGCCGCGATGCCAACAACGCCGCCGAGCAGCGCGGTGAACACCGAGTCCCGTTGGTGCTCTGATGTCCCCGTTGATCGGAGCCGCCGCCACCCTCGTGTTTGCGTGGGTCGCCGGACCCGCCCTCGACCTCATCTTCGCCACCATCACGGCCCTGATCGTCACTGCCCGCCGGTCGCTGACCAAGACCACCGCCCCCATCGAATTGCCCTGCCCTACTCCGCAACAACGACTCGTAAGGAGCTAACACCATGCCCGACACGTCCACTCAGCCTGATTCGCTCGACACCCAGACTCGCATTGCCGACGCACTCGAAGCCATCGCCGAGCCCCTGCGTCTGCTCGAAGCGACCACCGCCCACAAGTGAGGAACTAACACCATGCCCGCTACCGGATACGGGGTGCGTCCCCGCATTTACGTGGACCCGCCCACCAAGACCTACACCCAGGACGAGAAGCGCGACCGTCGTCGTCGACACCTGCCGGTGAGCTATGGCCGCGACTTCGATCTCGCCACCGAAGTGCGCGGTGTCCTGGAGCCCGTCGCCAACAAGCTCACCGCCGCTGGGCTTGTCGCCGAAGTCGACGAGATCGCCGAGGCCGTACGGGAGCTGTGTGTCACCTGCGCCGATCTCCTGAACGACGCCAGGGTTTCCCGTGTTGACTACGCCAGCAGGAGCCGTGCGCGCGCCGCACTCAAGACCCTGACCAAGCAGCCGGTCCCCGAGATCCCCCGAGTCGCCCTCTCCGATGGATCGTGGACCGACATGCTCGCCGACATGGCCGCACCGCTGTCTGGTCCGCTCGCGGATCTCCTGGGCCGAGCGAATCCCTCGGTCAGCGATCAGGTTGTCGAGGCGCTTCGTCTGCTCGACCGTGCCGCCCTCGATCTCGACCGGCGCGTCGATCGGACGCTGCTGTTCCGGCAGCAGAACCACCACGTACCGGCGCGCCCCGACGACGACACCGACGCGGCCCGCCGCACCCTCGCCGACATCGGCATCGACATGGAGGCCAACCTGTGACCACCCCGACTCCGCAGACGCTCAACCCCGTTGAGTTCGACGCACCGCTGGTGAACCAGTCGCCGGACGGGCTCTACACCGTCACCACGTTCGTCTCCCAGGCAGCCGATGTGCCTCGCTGGCTCGCGTCCGGTGTCCGCGTCCGCCCGCACAATTACGGCGGCGAGGAGGCGTTCGGTGTCTGGGACGTGCCATGGTGCGGAGACCTCGGCGACTCGATCAAGGACGGCGAGCGACCCGGCCTGCCAGACCCGTTCGACCCGTACACGGTGTGGGCGTTCGACATGTGCGATCTCACCGTGCCTTCCCAGGCCGAGGTCCGCGAACGGGCAGCGCAGAACCTTCGTCTCATCGAGCCCGTCGCCGTCGAGCGCGAGTTCTCGGCCCGCCTGCTCGCCGACGCCGGTACCGCTGAGCCGGTCACCGATCTCGTTGCAGCGGTGGGACATATCGAGGCACAGTTCGGCGTCACCAACACGGTTGGCCTGATTCACGCGTCCGCCGGGCTCGCCGCCCAGGCAGACCGCTACGGCGTGATCATCCGCAACGGCGGCGCGCTCAAGTCGCCGATGGGCCACACGTGGGTGTTCGGTGGTGGGTACGTCGATGGCCTGGGCAACACCATCGTCGGCACCTCGCCCACGTTCGGGTGGCGCAACGCCGTCGAGGTCCGCGAAACGATCGAGGCGACGTCCAACCAGTTCGTAGCCATCGCCGAGCGCTCGGTGGTCATCGGCTACGAGAAAGCCATCGGCGCAGCAACCCTCACCCCCTGACCAACTATCCCGAGTGGCGACGAGGTGGGCTCATCGCCACCACACCGACGCCGATCTGGGTTTGGCTGTGGGCCGCCAGATCGGCGTCGGTGGATCATCCTCAATCCTCCAGGAGCAGTGCAGAAATGAAGGCCAGCAAGGCGCAGCGCGACCGCTTCGCCACCGCCATCCACGAGGCGGCCCACGCCGTCGTCGCGACGGTCTACGGGAGCGCGATCTCGTCGGCGGTGCTCACCCCTGACGACCCCGACAGCGGTGGCCGGGTGACCTACAAGACCACCTTCACCGACCAGCGCCGCGCCGACATCTGCTTCGCAGGCCCGTATGCGGAGGCGTTCGCCCGACAAGGCGGCCCACCCACCTCACGAGGGCTGCGCCTCCAGCTCGACCGTCACGCCTTCGACGCCCGCGCCATCCGCGAATCGGGCGACCACAGCGGGCAGGTACCCAGGTTGGTGGCGAACTGTTGGGGCTCGATCACCGGCCTGGCACACCAGCTCTACACCGATGGAGAGGTATCCCAGGCCGACGTCGACCGCGCGCTGTTCCTGCCCCTCGACGACCCCGACGCCCGCGCGTTCGCACTCGCCAACATCAGCGCTAATCCGTACCCGGCGTCCGCAGGTCGCCATTTTCGAGGTCTATGTCCTGGGTGTGCGGCCCCTGGTTTCCGTCGACATGGCCGCGACCACCAGCAATCGCAGGTTGAAATGGCACGGCGAGTTACTTCTGAATGTGAGCGGAATTCCGCTCGGCAACAACCTCATCGTGAGGTACCGGCGCGAGTGGCGCAGGGGCAGTGCGGGCATGGCCGACGGCTCCAACCCAATTGGGCGCACGCGAATGTGGGGTCGGACTCTGCGTTAGCGGTCCTGCTCCCCGTCGATATCGGGGTGGGTGTACTCGGCATCGACGCTATCGCGCTTCACGTCCATGATCTTGAGCAGTTCGCCCTTCGGTCCGTAGAGCTTTGTGCGCACCCGCCATCCCTCGGGCGGCTCGTAGTCTTCGTACTCGGGTGGCTGCTCGCGAATCCGCTTGCGGCCCCACTCGATCAGGCCCTTGATCGTGGCCTTCGCCAGCTCCACCGTCAGACCGCCGCCGACTCCGACGAGATAGGCGGTGAGAATGTCGAGGGGCGGCGCTCCCATGCCGCCTAGTTCGCGATAGACCAGCTGTGTCTCGACGCCCTGCGACCGCAGGACCTCGGGCAGCGACTCCAGCGCCTCGCGATGGTGAGGTTCGAGGTAGTCAGTGCGTGCGCGTACCTCGATGAGAACTGAGGGTGAGGGCGGTGTGGTCACCGTCGAACTGTATCGACGTGCGCTGACAGATGGTCCTGAAACGACACACCGCCCCTGGTGGGAGAGCGAGCACCAGGGGCGGTGTGGAAGGTGACGATGGATGGCCTCGGCACCCAGGGCGACGATACGGGGCGAGGGGGCACCGAATGGTGCCGAGAGTGTTCAGAGGTCAATCCAGCTTCACGAACGACGGCCTCGGCGCAACTACGGGGGTCCTCTTCTCGTTGATGCTCAGCCACGCGGGTGGCTCCACCGACATTAGCTTCTTGTCCACCGTGATCAGGTTCTGCTGGGCGGCGTCGTTGAGCGCTTCCAGAATCTCGAGCACCTTGACGGTCTCGAACTTCTCCAACTGCTTCTGGATCTTCTGCGCTTTCGCGCTCGGCTTGTAGTAGTAAGGCGCGCGGTCGTGGCGACCAGCAGTCAAGATCGCCTCGGCCACTGCCTCATACGCGTCATTGAACAACCCCATAAACCCATCTGGGTCCGGCAACGCGACAAGGTGAAGCGACTTCCACCGCTGGTAGCCGGGCCTCAGATCGACGGCCTGGGGCACTATCGCCACGCGTAACCCCTTCCCGTCCTCAAGCTGGTGCCAGTTGCTCTTGATCGTCGCAGCGGCGAAGCGAGATTTGTCAGCCCCACTGAGAAACAGGTCGGTCTTCCATACCTTCTTGATCCGGTCCTTAAGAAGCGGCTCTCCCAAGACCCCGCGCGCAGCCACGGGAATCCACGAGTCGAAGGCGAAAGGCCGACCAGAACCGTCGGGGAGCAGAACTGCATCGCCACTCGCGTTGTTGACAACCGCCTCAGTAAACCCAAGGTGCCGGGCACGCTCGTGCCCGAACATCAGCGACGTGGGCATGTCGATCCCCGCGAACGACTTCGGGCTCACCTTCTTAAGCGCCTCTGAGACAAGGTCGACCACGCGTGGTTCACCGCCGACGATCGCTTCATGCACCGCCCACTCGAAGCCGTCACCGCGCGCACCCTTGTCACGATGGAGCCTCGCGACCTTGGACAACTGGCGAAACGTCACGTCCACACGATCACAGTTGAGGTCTTCGAGGTCCGCATGGGAGAGTTCGTCGAAGTGGGCTCTCAATACTGATCGAGACACCGCGTATAGCGCCCGCCCATACTCATCAACCGGCTCACTCTGATTGAGGAACGTCACCTCGGCCATCGGCTCTCTCCAAACTCCACTTGGGCGACCGAGCAGCCTGCCCTGGTCATCGGGCAGATTCTAATTGCTCAGGCCGACAACGTGACTGTCTTGCTCCACGGCCAGCCGTCTAACCTGCCGCCCGTCATTGCTCCATCAGCCCAGCGGCGACCGTCGCCCCCAGCTCCCAGCACGCCTCCAGCACCGCCTTGTCCGGCTTGTTCGACGCGATGACGTACTCGGCGGCCTTCTCCCAGCCGAGCCCGGCGGTGATCCGGTCGACGGCGTTCTCTGCGCCCTCGGTCCCCTCGTTGCCGTGCAGGTACAGCCCGAACGGGCGGCCCCGCGTGGAGTCGAGGATCTGGTAGTACGAACAGTCGAACCCGTGCTTGAGGGCACCTGAAATCGACCCGAGGTTCGCCGGGCTGCCCAGCACGTAGCCGTCCGCGTCGAGGAAGTCGCTCGTCGAGACTGACAGCGCCGCGCGGCGCACCACCTCGACGCCCTCGATCTCGGGATCGGTCGCACCGGCGATCACCGCCTCGAACATCGCCTGGCAGTGCGGCGAGGGCGTGTGGTGGATGATCAACAAACGCTTCATGCCGCCGACCTCCAAGAACAGGTAATAACGGGGTTATCGCAACTCAAATGTTTCAGCGCACCGCTGATATACCCGAGGTTCACCGGTGTTCCGAGCAGATACCCGTCGGCGGCCAACATCTCGCTCGCCGACACCGACAGCGCCGCCCGGCGCACCACCTCGACGCCGGAGATCTCGGGATCGGTTGCACCGCTCACCACCGCCTCGAATATCGCCTGACAATGCGGCGACGGCGTGTGGTGGACGATCAGCAGCCGGCTCATGCGCGCGCCCCGTCGGACGATTCGTCCGGGCGAGCGGACCCGCGCGGATCGTCGTGGAACTGCGTCACGGCACGCTTCATCATCTCGCGCGCCCGTTTGCGGTCCCCCGCATAATCGTAGGCGCGGGCTATCCGATACGAGTTGCGCCAATCATCTGGCGCCGCTTCCCATTCGGATCTCACCTGGGCGAACAGCGCGTCGGCGGCGTCGTGCTCGATCCGCCCCGACGGGCGGCGCGGCAGTTCCGAGACGTCGAGCTCACGCCCCTGCTCGGCCATGATCCGCGCCAGCTTCTGGTGCTCGATCCCCGACCGCAACGTCATGACGATCATCCACACACCGAGCAGCGGCAGCACGAGCACACCGATCCCGAGTCCGATCCCGGCGACGCTGCCGTCGGCGATCAGATCCACGCCGCGTTTGCCGAGCAGCACGAAATAGACGCACATCGCGACGACGAGAAAGCCGATCATCCAGACGATCGGGCGGGCGTCCCGCGGTTTGTGCGGCGGCGATTCGGCGGGCATCGGCGCCTACAGGTCCATCAGTTCGTCGAGGCCAACGGTCAGGCCCGGCCGCCCGCCGACACTGCGCACACCCAACAGCACCCCGGGGACAAACGAGGTGCGGTCCAGCGAGTCGTGGCGGATGGTCAGTGTCTCGCCCTGCGTGCCCAGCAGAACCTCTTGATGCGCGACCAGCCCGGCAAGACGGACCGAGTGGACATGCACGTCGTCGACCACCGCACCACGCGCACCGTCGAGCTCCTCCGTCGTGGCGTCGGGACTCGCGCCCACCCCGGCCTCGGCACGAGCAGCAGCAATGAGCGAAGCCGTGCGATAGGCGGTACCCGACGGCGCGTCGGCCTTGGCGGGATGATGGAGTTCGATGACCTCGACCGAGTCGTAGAAGCGCGCCGCCTGCACAGCGAACCGCATGGACAGCACCGCACCGATCGCGAAGTTCGGGGCGATCAACACCCCGACCTCAGGCTTGGCGGCCAGCCATTCGCGCACCTGACCCAGGCGCTCCTCGGTGAACCCGGTGGTACCGACGACGGCGTGAATCCCGTTGTCGATCAAAAACTTCAGGTTACCCATGACAGCATCGGGGTGAGTGAAGTCAACGACCACCTGCGTACCGGTCGTCGTGAAGATCTCCGGGGCGTCGCCTTTGTCGACACCAGCGCTGAAGGTGAGATCCGCAGCGGCCTCCACGCCCGCAACGATGGCCTTGCCGACCTTGCCGGCCGAACCGAACACACCAACCTTGATGTCCTGCGCCATAATCACCTTTCCGTCGCAATGCTCGGAAACAAGTCTAGGCCGTGTCTCCCGAGCCCTTCTGCGAGGGATTGGTGATGCCATGCCGGGGCCGCCAAGAGCCGCAAAGAGGTGACACGGCCCGGTGGTCGGCGCCGGCCGTCAGCCGCGCAGCGTCGCGACCGCGATCTGCCCCGGCTCGCCACCCGCCCGCGCGATCAGCTCACCGCCGGCCGTCTAGATCGCCGAATGCCCCGCGGTCTTCGTGTACCCCCTCTCCGGTGGCCCCCGCGAAACTCGCCATGACGACGGGCACCGCGCACCTCGCCGCGATCACGCGGGCACGACGCTCCTGCTCGTCCAGCTCGGCGACGTGGTGGACGACCCCACACGCGTACAGGTCGATTCCGGCGCGAGCGAGCGCGTCGGTGTGCTCCGGCATCCCAGTGTCCCGGCAGATCGCGAGCCCCACCCGAAGCAATCCAGGACCGCAATACCCGGACCCGGTGCGAAGTGATCCGATTCGCTGCCGCCGAGATGACGTTTGCGGTAGGCCACCGCCACGCCACGACCGTCGATCCGCAGCATCGCGATGAATCGCCGCCCACGCGCGCCACCCCCGTCGCTACGCTCGCCGCGCCACCCCCCGTCGCTACGCTCGCCGCGCCACCCCCCGTCGCTACGCTCGCCGCGCCAACGGGCGCACCGACCAACGCCACACTGCCCGCCTCCCGGCAGGCGCCGACGAGAGGCCCCAACCGGCCGTCGACCGTCGGTGCGTCGTAGACATATCCGGTCAACGACAGCTCCGGAAACACGACGAGCGCGGCACCCGCCGAGGCAACGGCCACAGCATGCGATTCGACGGTCCGGGCCAGGTCGCCGGGCCAGACGCGCGGCTGGGCAGCGGCAACACGAAGGCCGGAATCCTGGGCGCTCATGGACCCAAGTGTCAGGGCGCAGCCGTGCCCGCGCGACCGCTGGCGTCTCTCGGCACCAGCCACCCCAGCGCCGATCAATAGATCGGCGCGCTGCCGCGCCGATGCTCGAAGACGAGCGAGGTCGTGGTCCCCGCGATCTCGCCGCGCGCGTTGAGGGACTCGACAAAGCGCCGCAGGGTCTCCGAATCGGCGGTGGCGACGTGCAGCAGATAGTCGTCGGCGCCACCGACGAAGAACACGTCGATCACCTCGTCATGGCCCGCGATCTCGTCGACGAAGCGACGGATCTCCCCGCGCGCCGCGGCCTGCAGGCTCACCGCGATCAACGCCCGCAGTGGTCGTCCGACTGCCGCCGGATCGACGTCGGCGAAGAACCCGCGGATCACACCGAGGTCGATGAGGCGGCGGACCCGCCCATGACACGTCGACGCCGCGATGCCCACCCGCTGCGCCAGATCACTGTTGGTGATGCGGGCGTCGGACCGCAGATGCCGGAGCAGCCGGCGGTCGACGTCGTCGAGAGGTGGCCGAAGATCCTGCGAGTCGATGGGCATCCCGTCACTCCTGTCCAATCAATTCTTCAATCCTAGTGCACACTGAAAGAATTTTCTTCACTGATATTGCCATACCTCCGTATATACTTCACGCTTGAGACGCATTCAACGAGGAACATTCAATTCTCGATTCCTTTCAGCGACCTCCGGAGCACACCATGCGTATCGGCATCCCCACCGAGATCAAGAACCACGAGTACCGCGTCGCGGCCACCCCCGCCGGCGTCGCCGAACTGACTCATCGCGGCCACGAGGTGATCGTCGAGGCCGGTGCCGGCCTCGGCTCGGCCATCACCGACACCGACTTCAAGGCCGCCGGCGCCCAGATCCTCGCCACCGCCGACGAGATCTGGGAGCAGGCGGAGATGATCGTGAAGGTCAAGGAACCCATCGCGGCCGAGTACCCACGGATGCGCGCCGATCAGATCCTGTTCACCTATCTGCATCTGGCGGCAAGCCGAGCCTGCACCGACGCCCTGCTCGCCGCGGGCACCACGGCCATCGCGTACGAGACCGTGCGCACCGCCGACGGCTCGCTGCCACTGCTCGCGCCGATGAGCGAGGTCGCCGGCCGCCTCGCCCCGCAGGTCGGCGCCTACCATCTGATGCGGTCGGAAGGCGGCCGCGGGACCCTGATGGGCGGGGTACCGGGGACCGAGCCGGCCGACGTCGTCGTCATCGGCGGCGGGGTGTCCGGCGTCAACGCCGCCACCATCGCGGTGGGCATGGGCGCCCGCGTGACCGTCTTCGATCTCGACATCACCAAGCTCCGCGCCATCGACGCCCGCTTCGGCGGCCGCGTCCACACCCGCTACAGCACGTCGCTGGCGTTGTCGGAGGCCGTGGTCACCGCCGATCTCGTGATCGGCGCCGTGCTCGTCCCCGGCGCGAAGGCGCCGGTGCTCGTCCCGAACAGCCTGGTCGCGCGGATGAAGCCGGGGGCAGTGCTCGTCGACATCGCGATTGATCAGGGCGGCTGCTTCGAGGACTCCCGCCCGACCACCCACGACAACCCGACGTTCCCCGTCCACGACACCGTCTTCTACTGCGTCGCGAACATGCCGGGCACCGTCGCCCGCACGTCCACCCAGGCGTTGACCGGCGCGACGCTCCCCTATGTGCTGCGACTCGCCGATCACGGCGTCGACGCGGCGTTGGCGACCGATCCGGCGCTGGCGGCAGGGCTGTCGACCCGCGACGGCGAACTGCACTGCCCCGAGGTCGGTGCGGCACTGGGTCTGCCGGTGGCGGCCAATCCGTTCGTCACCCACTGACGTCGGTCGCCGGTGACACTCACCCCAGCGTGAGGGTCACCGTCCCGGTCTCGCCTGCTGCGTCGAAGCGCCGCTCGGTGAGGTCCCCGGATCCGTCGGGGCGCAGCCGGAGGATCGTGCTGGCGCGGGTGCCGTAATCGCCCAGGTCGACGAACATTGCCGAGAGTCCTTCCTCCATCTCCGCGGTGACACCGGTCTGCGGCAACGCCGACGGCTGGGCGCGATCGGTGTCGTGCAGCATGGCCAGCAGCGCGCCGGGCTCGGCGTCGAGCAGGGCCGCGAGCGCGGCGGTCCCCCGGGTGAGCTTGGGCCATGGTTCGTCGAGCTGCCCGTTCGAGAGCCCGTGGACACCGTCGGACACCTGCCGTCGCTGCGGTGTCGGATGGTTCGTGGCCCACCAGGTCTGCGAACCGTCGTCCACGAGCAGGTTGACCGGCGCATACTCGCCGGCCTGGGCGACGAGATCGGCGGCGGCCGCCGCCGCGGGTTGTGTCCCCGACAGGAAAACGGTGGGCAACCGACCCCGGGACCGCTTGCCGACCGCAGGTTCGGCGACGCCGTCGCGCACGTTCGTGACCGCCGCCATCCGCGGCGCGTGCGCGGCCACCCCGAGCCAGGTGCCACCGGCCTCAAGGTCACGGCCCCCGACGATCGGCGCGTCCTCCCAGACATGGATACCTGCGGTGGGGCGCCGATGGAACTCGTCCCGGTTGGCCGCGACGATCAACCGATACGCCGGATGTGCGTTCAGGCCGAACAGGATCAGACACATGGTGCCGCCACAGGACGCATGGCCGCATCTTATGCGCCACCACAACGCGCCGGGCACCACTGCCACAGATGACACCGGAGCGGGGCGCCGCGACAATAATTGTCGTGACACCCCGCTCACGTGTCATCTGTGGCGGTAGACGCTCCCCGGTCAGGCGTCGGCGGTCTCCTTGGCGGGCGCTTCGGCCTTGGCGGCGTCGTCGGCGACCGGGACGAGGCTGATCTTGCCGCGCTCGTCGATGTCGGCGATCTCCACGCGCAACTTGGAGCCGACGCTCACCACGTCCTCGACCTTGTTGATGCGCTTGCCCTTGCCGAGCTTGGAGATGTGGACCAGGCCGTCACGGCCGGGCAGCAGCGAGACGAATGCACCGAACGCGGTGGTCTTGACCAC
>JASGFO010000059.1:0-18588 GCA_047605505.1 Gordonia sp. (in: high G+C Gram-positive bacteria)
ATGTTGGCGAGCAGCTTGTCGCGGGTGATGCCGGCGTTGTTGACGATGATGTCGATGCCGCCGTGACGTTCGAGGGCGTGCTCGGCCAGCTTGTCGCCGGCGTCGGGCGCCGAGACGTCGAGCGGGAAGGCGGTGCCGCCCACCTTGTTGGCGGTCGAGGTGAGCGCCTCACCGGCGGCCGGGATGTCGGCGCAGATGACGTGCGCGCCGTCGCGGGCGAGCACCTCGGCGATGGTCGCGCCGATGCCGCGGGCTGCGCCGGTCACCACGGCCACCTTGCCGTCGAGCGGGGTGTCCCAGCTCGCAGGCGCGGTGGCGTCGGCGGCGCCGACGCGGATGACCTGCCCGTCGACGAACGCCGACTTGGCCGAGAGGACGAAGCGCAGCGTCGAGGTGAGCCCGGTCAGCCCGGTCTTGGCCTCGGGGGAGACGTAGACGAGCTGGACGGTGGAGCCCTTCAGTAGTTCCTTGCCGAGCGAGCGGGTGAAGCCCTCGAGGGCGCGCTGGGCGACATGCTCGTCGGGGTCGGTGATCAGTTCCGGGGTGGTGCCGAGCACCAGGAAGCGGGCGCAGGCGGCGGTCGAGCGCATGGCCGGCTGGAAGAACTCGAAGAGCTGCCCCAGCTCGGCGGGGGAGGTGATGCCGGTGGCGTCGAAAACGAGGGCACCGTACTTGTCGGCCGAGCGGCCGGTGGTGGCGTTGTGGATCAGGGTGTAGTCGGGATCGGTCAGGATCTCGCGCAGCGGTTCGACGAGACGCCCCGAACCACCCAGCAGCACGGGGCCGGGCAGCGGCGGTTCGGAGGCGCGGTAGCGGCGCAGCGTCGGCGGGACCGGCAGGCCTGCCTGCTTGGCGATGAAGGACCCGGGCCCGGAGTGGACAAAGGTCGAGTACAGACCGGTGTTAGCCACGTGAATCTCCTTTGAATAGTTCTCACGGCTCGTGAAGGCGAGGACGCCCGGGGCCGGGCGCCGTTCGACAACTAACTTACTCTTGAGTAAGAATAGACCACAGCTACCCACCAACACCTGGGAGATCGACGTGGCTCAGACACCCAAGACCCGCACCGAACGTCCGGTCGCGATTCTCGGCGGCAACCGGATTCCGTTTGCCCGCCAGGACAAGGCATATGCCAAGGTCAGCAACCAAGACATGTTCACCGCCGCCCTCGACGGCCTGGTCAGCCGCTTCGGGCTGCAGGGCGAACGGCTCGGCATGGTCGCCGGCGGCGCGGTCCTCAAGCACGCACGTGACTTCAATCTCATCCGGGAATCGGTGCTCGGTTCGGCGCTCTCGCCCTACACCCCCGCATTCGACGTGCAGCAGGCGTGCGGCACCGGCCTGCAGGCGATCACGGCCGTGGCCGACGGCATCGCCCGCGGCCGCTACGACGCGGCCGTCGGCGGCGGCGTCGACACCACCTCCGACGCACCGATCGGCGTCTCCGAGGGATTGCGCCGCCAGCTCCTCGAGGTCAACCGCGCCCGGTCCACGCAGGCGCAGGTGCTCGCCGCGCTGAGGCTGCTGCCGAAGCTCGGCATCGAGATCCCCCGCAACGGGGAGCCCCGCACCGGCATGTCGATGGGCGAGCACGCCGCCATCACCGCCAAGGAGTTCGGCATCACCCGCGCCGACCAGGACGAACTCGCTGCCGCGAGCCACCAGAAGATGGCCGCCGCCTACGATTCCGGCTTCTTCGATGATCTCATCACCCCCTACCTGGGGCTGACCCGCGATCAGAACCTGCGCGCCGACTCGACCGCGGCGAAGCTCGCCACGCTGCGCCCCGTCTTCGGCGTCGGCCTCGGCGACGCCACCATGACCGCGGGCAATTCGACCCCGCTCACCGACGGCGCGTCGACCGTGCTGCTGAGCTCCGACGAGTGGGCCGCCGAGAAGGGCCTGCCGGTGTTGGCGTACTTTGTCGACTCCGAGACCGCCGCGGTGGACTACGTCAACGGCCCCGACGGTCTGCTCATGGCCCCCACCTACGCGGTGCCGCGCCTCTTGGCCCGCAACGGCCTGACCCTGCAGGACTTCGACTTCTACGAGATCCACGAGGCATTCGCGTCGGTGGTGCTCGCGACCCTGCAGGCCTGGGAGTCCGAGGAGTACTGCAAGGAGCGCCTGGGCCTGGACAACGCGCTCGGCGCGATCGACCGCAGCAAGCTCAACGTCAACGGCTCGTCGCTGGCGGCCGGTCACCCGTTCGCCGCGACCGGGGGCCGCATCGTCGCGCAGGCTGCCAAGCAGATCAAGGAGAACGGCGGTGGACGTGCCCTGATCTCGATCTGCGCCGCCGGTGGACAGGGCGTCACCGCGATCATCGAGGGCTGAGAACTTTTTTCTCGCCCGGTGTAACGCCCGCGGAGGCCGCACCGATATAGCGATTGGCTCCGGCCGAGCTGTCAGACCCCCGACCCGACAGTTCGGCCGGAGCCTTCCATCATGTAGGGGGGACTGTGGGTCCCCCGATCGTGGGAACCTGACGCCGACGCCGGGTCGACGGACCGGCCGGCCGATAGACTCACGGCTCGTGAGGCAGTTCGGGCACCGGGGCGCCGGTCTGGTCGCGGCCTCCCGACGCCGACCTCGCCGAAGGCGCCCGCATCCGGGTCTCGGCGCCCTCGTCCTGCTGCTGTCGTCCTGCGCGATCAGCGGGACCCCGCTGCCCGTCAGCAATCTCTCGAACGCGCCGGTCGGCGGCGTGGTGGCGGGTCTGCCGACGGGCACACCGGTGGACCCGGTGCCGTTTGCGCGCACGACTATCCTGCATCTGCTGCGGGCCGGCGACCTCGCCGTCTGCGGGATCGGCGTGGATGCCGTCGACGTCCCCGGAAACCTCACCTGCCACCTGCCGCCCGGTGCCATCCCCGCGCTCAACCCGTCGGTGGTCGACATCGACGCGAATGGTGTTCACGCGGCCGCCTGGACGCGGTGGCCCGGCGATATCACCGAGCTGCTGCCCGGCCAGTCGCTGACCGTCGGCACTGGCACGTGCGTCGCCGCTGGCGGCCCCCGGCTGCGGTGCGAGAACCCCGGTGGCTGGGTCGACATCACCCCGACCGGAACCACCACCTCGATGCCACCCCAGCCGCTGACCGCCGAGCACGGCGGCCCCTGACCGACCGCTCGCTCGGGCCCGCTCTGTTATCGGCACCACACCCCGTCGTACGCTGTCCGGGTGGATATCAACGGAGCAAGTGCAATCGTGACCGGTGGGGCGTCGGGGATCGGCGCCGCCGTGGTTCGCCAGTTGGCGGCGAAGGGGGCGAAGGTCGTCATCGCCGATCTCAACGCCGAGAAGGGCGCCGAGCTCGCCGCGTCGGTCGGCGGCGAGTTCGTGCCGGTCGACGTCACCGACACCGACTCGATCGAGGCCGCGGTAAACGCGGCGTCGGAGCTGGGTCCGCTGCGCGTCCTGGTGAACTCGGCCGGCATCGGCTGGGCGCAGCGCACGATCGGCCGGGATGGCGAGTTCGCGTCGGCGCACAATCTCGACGTCTACAAGAAGGTCATCGCGATCAACCTCGTCGGCACCTTCGACGCGATCCGCCTGGCCGCCACCGCCATGAGCCGCCTCGAGCCGCTCGACGAGTCCGGTGAGCGGGGCGCGATCGTCAACATGACCAGCGTCGCGGCCTTCGACGGGCAGATCGGGCAGGCCGCGTACTCGTCGTCCAAGGGCGGTGTCGTGGGCATGACGCTGCCGGTGGCCCGTGACCTGTCGGCGGTGGGCGTCCGCGTCAACACCGTGGCCCCGGGCCTGATCAACACCCCGATCTACGGCGAGGGCGAGGCCGCGGAGGCATTCAAGGCCAAGCTCGGTGAGTCGGTGCTGTTCCCGAAGCGCCTCGGCGTGCCCGACGAACTCGCGTCGATGGTGATCGAACTGGTCACCAACTCGTACATGAACGCCGAGGTCGTCCGCGTGGACGGTGGCATCCGGATGCCACCGAAGTAGGCAGTGCGGCGGGTCCCCGGGTGCGATTCACGCCGTGGGGACCCGCAACGCGGCCGTGATCACCGCGCCCGCCTCCTGCGGCACCAGGTGCCCCACGCCGGGCAGTTCCACATAGCGGGCACCCGGGATCAGCCGTGCCAGCCGCATCCCGTTGCCCACCGGCATCAGCGGGTCGCGGTCACCGTGGATGACGGTGGTGGGGGCCTTGATCCGGGCCAGCCGATGCGCCCCGTGCCAACTCCACAGCGCGCGGGCCTGCGCGATCATCCCGGCCCGGGGCGTCACCCGCGCCGCGATCTGCTCGACCAGTTCCTCGATCACCTCGGGATGCGCCTCGGGGAAACCGGGGCCGGTCATCGGACCCCAGATCTCGGTGAGGAAGGCCGGGAGATCCTCGCCCGACGACGGTGAACCGAGCAGCGAGGTCATCCTCGCCAGATCGGGCAGGATGTGCTCGGGGGTCGGCGGCCGGGTGCCGCAGAGGATCAGCTCGTCGACCACCTCGGGATACCGGATCGCGAACTCCTGCGCGATCATCCCGCCCATCGACAGCCCGACCACCGCAGCCCGGTTCACGCCGCAGGCCTGCAACACCTGGTAGGCGTCGCGGGCCAGATCGGCGATCGTGAACGGCGCCGGCGCCGTCCGTGACCAACCGGTGCCCCGATTGTCGATGCGCACCACCCGGTAGCGGGACTCCAGATCGGCCAGCCACGCCGCAGGCCAGAGGAGTCCGCTGGCGGTCCAGCCGTTGATCAGCAGGAGCACCGGGCCGCTGCCGCCCTCATGCCAGGCCACCTTGGGGCGGGCCGCGCCCGGGTGGACGGACGTGAGATCGGCGACGGCGGCGCGTTCGGTGCGGTGCCACCGCGACGACTTGCGTTCGATGCCGGTGAGCTTCTCGGCCGGTCGCAGCCAGAGCTCGGCGAGTGCGCGGGTGCGCGCCTCGTTCCGGATGCCGGTCTCGGCGAGCCGGCCGGCGAGGGTGCTCCTCGACAGCGGCGCGATCGCCTTGGTGACGGCGATGGTGGCATTGTCGGTGAGGGTGTTCGGCACGCGGGCCTCCCGTTCGTGGTCGAGTCGGAAATCAGATCATCTTGCGTCGCAACAGTTTTCCTGTCGCGGTTCGGGGCAGCGCGTCGGTGAACTCGATGACCTTGGGCACCTTGTAGCGGGCGAGCCGCGACGCCACGAGGTCACGGACGTCGTCGGTGGTCAGCTCGTGGCCGTCGGCGACGACGATGATCGCCTTGAGTACCTGTCCGAAGCTCTCGTGGGGGATGCCGACGACGGCGGCCTCGACGATCCGCTCGTCGGCGACGAGGAGATTCTCCACCTCGAGCGGGTAGATGTTCTCGCCGCCGGAGACGATCATGTCGTCTTCGCGGCCCACGATGAACAGTCGGCCGTCGGGGTCGAAGTAGCCCTTGTCGCCCGACGACAACCCGCCCGCCGCCGACTCCTTGGTCGCGCCGTTGGTGTAGCCGTCGAAGCGGAACGAGTTCGCCACGAAGATGCGGCCGACGGTGCCGTCGGGGACCGGCCGGCCCGCGTCGTCGAGCACCATCACCCCGACCCCGGGCACCCGGCGGCCCGCGGTGGTCGGGAAGCGGCGGAGATCGGCGGGCCCGGCGACGGTGGCCAGGGCCACCTCGGTGGAGCCGTAGATGTTGTAGAGCACCGGCCCGAAGCGGTCGAGGACCTCGGTGACCAGGTCCGGGGAGATCGCCGAGCCGCTGGATCCGAGGTAGCGCAGTGTCCCGGTATCGAACTGGGCGAGGACAGCGGGGTCGGTGTCGCAGATCCGCTGGAGCATCGTCGGCACCACGATGAGGCCGTCGGCACGATAGCGGTCGATCTGGGTGAGCGTGTCGACGGCCCGGAAGGTCGGGGTGGTCACGATGGTCGCCGACATCCCGAGACCCAGCAGCAGCCCGTTGAGGCCCCACGCGTGGAAGAACGGCGACGGGATGACGATGGTGTCGCGAGCGCGGAACGGGATCGACGCCAGCACCGACGCGGCGGCGTCGAGCGCGTTGGTCCCGGCCGAGCGGGCCGCGCCTTTGGGGGTGCCGGTGGTGCCCGAGGTCAGGATCACCATGCGGCCCTCCCGCGGCGGCGGTTTGAGCCGTCCCGGCGATCCGGTGGCGGCCAGGTCCCACAGCCGCGCGGTGTCGACGTGGGTGACACCGTCCCGGGGCGGCAGCAGGGCGATGAGGTCGTCGTCACCGAGGACCGCGGTGACCGACTCGGCGACGATCACGTCGTCGAGCTGCGGGCCGCTCATCGCCGTGTTGAGCAGCACGACGTCGGCGCCGAGCTTGGCCGCGGCCACCAGCGACCGGACAAACATCGGCGAATTGCGGTGCAGAATACCGACTTTCGTCGACGACGAGATACCCTCGGCGCGCAGCCCGCGGGCCTGTGCGTCGGTCTCGCGCCACATGGCGCGGTAGGTCATGCTCTCGCCGGGGCCGGTCACCGCGACCACCTCGGGATAGCGGGCCGCCGAGGCGGCGAGCGCGGCCAGCAGCCCGGTGCCGAACGGCAGCGCCGCGGCCAGTGCGCGGGGCAGCCGGTCGGGTCGCTCGAAGAGCACCGTGTTGGCCTGGGCCAGCACCATCGAGCTGCGGACCTGCCGAAACAGCTCGGCGGGGGAGGAGATGGCAGGTGGGGTCACGGTGGTCACCTCACGGTCCTTTCGTTACGGTTGCCGATGTGTGGAAGACATATGCGCGGGTGGCCGGTCAGACGAGCGATGTGTGGACGGGCGGGGTCCGGTTCGTGACCGACAAATGGGTCGACGCGATCGACTATTCGGGGCACGTGCTGCCCGTGATCGGGCGGAATGTGCGGGCGGTGGCCACCACGGTGCCGGGCGGTGCCCGCCTCCTCGGCGTCGCCGACTCCGCCCAGGCGGCGATCGTGCCGCCCCTGGTCGCCGCCGCCGAGGCCAACTACCGCGCGGCCGAGCGCGTGTTGGGCGCCCAGCGGGAGGCGACGATCGCCTACCTCACGATGTCCGCCCCGGACCACGGTGCCGCCCCGGATTCAGTTCGTGAGGATGCCGCCGTCGACGGGTAGCGTGATCCCGGTGACGTAGCTGCTGGCGTCGGAGGCGAGGAACAGCAGTGCGGGATCGAGTTCGCCGGTGTTGCCGAGCCGGCCGAACAGTGTGCGCGGCTTGACGTAGCGGTCCATGACCTCGGCCGACATCTCGTCGGTCATCTCGGAGGCGAAGTAGCCCGGCGCGAGGGCATTGACGCGAATTCCCTTGCGGCCCGACCACTGCTGGGCCAGATCGCGGGTCAGCCCGATCACCCCGGACTTCGACGCCGAGTAGCCGGCCTGCGGCATCAGGACGCTCGTCAGCCCCAGGATGGAGGCGATGTTGATGATCGAGCCGCCGTGGTCCATCACCCGGGCGCATGCCTGCGCCATATAGAAGGTGCCGTTGAGATTCGTCCGGAGCACCCGGTCGAATTCGGCCGGATCCTGACGGGTGGCAGGCACCGCGTCGGCGATGCCGGCATTGTTGACCAGGATGTCCAGGCGTCCGAGTTGTGCGACGGCGGCCTCGGCGACCGCCGTGCACGCGGCCGGATCGGAGACATCGCAGGGCACCGTGATGGCCCGCCGGCCGTAGTCCTCGACCAGCTTCTTGGTGTCGTTGAGCTTCTCGACGCGGCGCGCGGCCAGCACGACGTCGGCGCCGGCATCGGCGAGCGCGCGCGCGAAGCCCACGCCCAGCCCGCTCGACGCGCCGGTCACCACGGCGACCTTCCCGTCGATGCGAAAGGCGTCGAGAATGCTGCTGTGTGCGGTGTCGGAGGTGGTCGAGGTCATGGGGAACTCCTTTGTGCTGGCAGAGGTGTGGCGGGGAATCAGCTCAGGCGAGGGCGTCGGCGACGCCGATGGTGGACAGCGTGTCCCAGGTCTGACCGACGTGGTGGGCGAGCACGAGGAGGTCGCGCAGCTGGCCGTGATGGTCGCGGATGTGATCGCGCAGCAACGCCTCACCGGTGAACCCGAGGCTGGTGAAGAGATCGACGACGGCGTCGGAGTCCGTGGTCAGCTCCACCATCACCTTGCTCATCCCCGCTGCGACGGCGGCCCGGAGCGCGTGCTGGACGAGCCTGCGGCCCAGGCCGGTGCCGCGCTGCTGTGGATCGACGACGAGCCGCAGCTCGCCGACGTGATCGGACCAGCCGGGCAGCCGGTTGACCGTCGCGTACCCGATGATCGGGCCAGGTGCACCGTCGTCGCCGGATGCGCGGGCGATCCACCGCAGCTCCGGATTGTCGGCGAGTCGCGCGATGTAGTCGGTGTCGTCGACGCCGACCCGGATCACCGTGATGTCACCGTCGGAGAGCGTGGCCAGCAGGCCGCGGAACTCGGTGATGTCGTCGGCGGTGATGTTGGTGATGGAGATGTCCGGACCGCTCATACCAGGGCCTCGCTTTGTTTGATGAGGAATTCGATGATGGTGGGAATAGTGGTTTTGGCGGCGGTCCGCCCGACCACCAGGCCGATGTGGCCGCCGCGCAGCCGCAGTTGTTCCTTGGCGGTCGAGCCGACGAGATCGTTGACCGGTTCGGCGGCGCCGGGCGGGACGATGTGATCTTTCTCGCCGAGGATGGACAGGAATGGAACGGTGATGTCGCGCAGGCTGATCCGGTCGCCGCCGAGGATCACCGAATCGGTCATGAAGGCGTTCTGGTCGCGCAGCATCCCGAGCATCTGCCGGGCGGTGGCGCCGGGCAGCGGGATGTGGTCGGTGCTCCAGCCGTTCATTGCCTGATAGGCGGCGACATATTCGTCGCTCCACAGCCGGTCGAGGAGGTCGACGTATCCGGTGATCTCGGCGACGGGACGCAGGCTGCGGAAGGAGTTGAAGATGATCTGCGGGGCGACGTTGCCGTCCTCGCCGATGAGATCATCGACGGTCAGCCCGGCGTCGGCGAGATCCCCGCCCATCGTCAACTGCGAGTAGTCGACGGGGCAGGCCACGACGGTGTGGCTGCGGATCGGTGCGTCCGGGTGATGGGCGCCGTGCAGCAGCGTGAGATTTCCGCCGAAGCAGTAGCCGAGGATGTTCACCTCGTCGCTGCCGGAGGTCCGGCAGGTCGCGTCGATCGCGGCCGGTATCGCACCGTCGGCGTAGTACTCAAGCCCGTTGCGGGCGTCCCGCTCGTCGGGCTCACCCCAGTCGAGCAGATAGACGTCGAGGCCGGCGCGCAACAGATGCTCGATGAAGCTGTTGCCGCGCGTGAGATCGAGGATGTAGGCCTTGCTGATCAGGCTGAACACGATCAGCAGCGGTGGTCGGTAACGCACGGAGTCGTTGCGGTACCGGTAGAGCGTCGACCGGCCGTTGCGCCAGACCTCGTCGCGCGGGGTGACGCCCAGTTTGGGGGAACCCACGCCGGCGACCATCTTGATGCCGTTGCGGGCGCGCAGGGTGTTGCGCTCGATCTCTTTCCGGATCGAGTCGACGGCACTGAGCGGATTGGGGATACCCACTTATCGCTCCTTCTCCGAGTTGTTGGACCGGCGGGTGGCCCGGGATTGTTGGCCGACCTCGAGCCGGAGCTGGCGGATCTCGTAGTCGAGTTCGCTGACCTGGCGGCGCAACTTGCGGATATCACTGCCCGCGGGGATGTTCGCGAGATGGAGGACGGCCGCGTTGACACCGTCGACGCGGCGGCCGATGCCTCGCCGTGCCTTGCCGATGAGCGAGGTCGCGATGGCGAGCTCGTCGGACTGGACGACCGCCTCGATCGGCGGGGTCAGTGCGCGCTCGGCGCTGTCGTAGAGGTCGCGCAGTGACGGTAGTTTCATTTCCACTCCTTCGCACCGGCCAGGACGGCGGCGGCGTCGTCGGCTGCGGGGATGTCGGCGCCGAGCAGCACCGCGCACGCCTGCCAGACCTTGATGGCGTCGGGGGCTTCCCCGCTGATGGTGTTGGTGTAGATGAAGCTCTCGGTGATGCGGACCAGGAGGAACGCGAGATCGTGCACCGGCAGCGGCGGGTGCAGTGCACCCGCGTCGACCTCGGTGCGGACGAGGTCCTCGACCCCGGCGACGACCCGGCTGTGCACGCCGAAGGCGCGCGTGGTCATGATCCGCAGGGCCCGCTCGGGCTCGCGGCGCAGGAAGTCGCTGAAGAAGCCGCGGTTGGCCATCGCGGCGAACCGGCCGAGGGTCTCGGCGATCCGGGCCCCGCCGCATCCGGTCGCGTCGCGGGCGGCGATCCGCAAGGTCGGCTCGGTGACCGACCAGATCACCTCGGCCAGGAATTGATCACGACCGCCGTAGCGGCGGAACAGCGTCGCCCGATTGACGCCAACCTGCCCGGCGAGCTCGCCCATCTCGATCTTGCCGCCGCCGATGAACGTGCGGCGCGCCTGCGCCACGATCGGATCGACGACGTCGCAGGTCTCGGCGCCTACCAGCTCCCGCGGGGCCGGCGGCGGCGATGATGTGCGCGATGGCATACGAATGGCTTCTCCTGCCGTCGTCGGTCGATGCGCACCACTTCGTGAAGATGTTGCGCTGAGCCGAGGGTAGTGAGCACCATGTTGTGGTGTCAATCACAGGCTAGGCTGTCGGTGGTGGAAGGCACGGTCCATAGCGTGAAGGAGAACCGCACATGATCCAATCAACGATGCAGACCGGCAAGCTGTCGCTCGCATCTCTCGTCGAATACAGCCGCCGATCGTTCCCCGAGGGGCAGGTGCGGACCTGGACGGGTACCGAGTTCCGCGACATGTCCTTCGCCGAGATCGGCGACCTGGCCGCGCAGATCGCCCATGCGCTCGCCACACTGGGTGTCGGGCGCGGCGATCGTGTCGCGACGTTCATGTGGAACAACAACGAGCATCAGGCGATCTACGCGGCGGTGCCGCCGATGGGGGCGGTGCTGCATACGCTCAACCTGCGGCTCTCGCCCGAGCAGGCGGTCTTCATCCTCAACCACGCCGAGGACCGGGTGATCTTCGTCGACGCCTCGGTGGCACCGATGCTGTCGCAGTACGTCGCCCACGCGCCGAAGGTCACCGACGTCATCGTGGTCAACGGGCCGGTCGAATCGTTCACCGCGCCCGACTGGGTGACCGTGCATGCCTTCGCCGATCTCGTCGCCGACCAGCCGACCACCTACGCGTGGGCCGACGTCGACGAACACGACGCCGCGGTGCTCTGCTATACCTCCGGGACCACCGGCGACCCCAAGGGCGTCGTGTACTCCCACCGCAGCATCTACCTACACTCCTTCGCGGCGACGTCGACCACCGGGATCGGCCTGACGAATCGCGATTCGGTCCTCGCGATCGTCCCGATGTTCCACGTGATGAGCTGGGGTCTGCCCTACGCGGTGATGATGTGCGGGGCGTCGATCGTCATGCCGGACCGCTTCCTGCAGCCCGAGCCGCTGCTCGCGATCCTCGCCGCGGGCCGCCCGACGATCGCGGCCGCGGTCCCGACCATCTGGCAGGGTGTCGCGGCCCGGCTCAACGCCGCTCCCCAAGACATCTCCCATCTGCGGGAGGTCATCGTCGGCGGTGCGGCCGTCCCGCCCGCGATGATCCGCAGGTTCGACGAGCTCGGTGCCCCGATCACCCATGCATGGGGGATGACCGAGACCTCACCGCTCGGCTCGATCGCGCGGCCGCCGGCCGGCGTCGAGGATCCCGAGGAGCTTTTCGCCTACCGGGTCACGCAGGGCCGGTTCCCGCCGTTGGTGGCCGCGCGCATCGTCGACCCCGACGGCAACGCGCTGCCCTGGGACGGCGAGGCCTCCGGTGAGCTCGAGGTGTCGGGGCCGTGGATCACCGGCGCGTACTACCAGCCCGACGGCAACGTCAGCGACCCGGGGAAGTTCGACGACGGCTGGCTGCGCACCGGTGACGTCGCGACGATCAGTCCCGACGGCTATATGACGATCGTCGACCGCACCAAGGACATCATCAAGACCGGTGGCGAGTGGATCTCCTCGGTCGAGCTGGAGAACGCCGTGATGAGCAATCCGGCGGTGCTCGAGGCCACGGTGATCGGCGTCCCCGACGCCAAGTGGGATGAGCGGCCGTTCGTGCTCGCGGTGGTTGCCAGCGAGGCCGATGCCGACGCCGAGGCGCACAAGGAGTTCCTCGGAAAGCTGGTGCCGCGCTGGCAGATTCCGGAGCGGTGGGCGTTCGTCACCGAGATCCCGAAGACGTCGGTTGGCAAGTTCGACAAGAAGGCCGTGCGCCAGCGCTACGCCGAGGGGGGCTACGAGGTGTACGGGGAACCGGTCTCGCAGTAGGCCGGCAGACCGCGCCGCCGACGAGGAGGGCCCGCGGATCCGGTCGGGATCCGCGGGCCCTCGTCGACCGAGGCCGCTGGTTACAGCGCGGCCTCGTCGAGCTCCATGATGTCGTTGTCGACGGCGGCGACGGTGGCCCGCACCGAGGTCAGCAGCGGCAGCATGTTCTTGGCGAAGAACGAGGCGACCGCGACCTTGCCCTCGTAGAAGGCCTGGTCGTCGCCGGTGACGCCGCCGTCGAGCTTGGCCAGCGCGATCTCGGCCTGCCGCAGCAAAAGCCAGCCGATGAGCAGATCACCGACGCTCATCAGGAACCGCACCGAGCCGAGGCCGACCTTGTACAGCTCCTGCGGGTTCTCCTGGGCGCCCATCAGGAAGCCGGTCAGCACCGCGGCCATGCCCTGGACATCGTCGAGGGCGGTCTTGAGCAGTTCACGCTCGGCCTTGAGGCGGCCATTGCCCGACTCGGCGTCGATGAATGCCGAGATCTGGCCGGCGACGTGGGCCAGGGCCTGGCCCTTGTCCCGGATGATCTTGCGGAAGAAGAAGTCCTGCGCCTGGATCGCAGTGGTGCCCTCGTAGACCGAGTCGATCTTGGCGTCGCGGATGTACTGCTCGAGCGGGTAATCCTGCAGATAGCCGGACCCGCCGAAGGTCTGGAGCGATTCGGCGCCGAGGTTGGCGTAGGCACGCTCGGAGCCGACGCCCTTGACGATCGGCAGCAGCAGATCGTTGACGCGGTGCGCGAGATCGGCGTCGGCGCCGGAAATGATCCGGGCGGCGACGGCATCCTGATATGACGCGGTGTACAGGTACACCGCCCGCAACCCCTCGGCGTAGGCCTTCTGGGTCATCAGCGACCGCCGTACGTCCGGATGATGGGTGATGGTCACGCGCGGGGCTGCCTTGTTGGTCATCTGGGTCATGTCGGCGCCCTGGACACGCTGCTTGGCGTAGTCGAGGGCGTTGAGGTAGCCGGTCGACAGCGTCGAGATGGCCTTGGTGCCGACCATCATGCGGGCGTGCTCGATGACGTCGAACATCTGGGCGATGCCGTTGTGGACCTCGCCGACGAGCCAGCCCTTGGCCGGGACGCCGTGCTGGCCGAAGGACAGCTCACAGGTGGCCGAGGCCTTGAGGCCCATCTTGTGCTCGACGTTGGTGACGAAGACGCCGTTGCGGTCGCCGAGCTCACCGGTCTCGTGATCGAAGTGGAATTTGGGGACGAAGAACAGCGACAGGCCCTTGGTGCCCGGCCCGGCGCCCTCGGGGCGGGCGAGCACGAGATGGAAGATGTTCTCGGTCATGTCCTGGTCGGCGGAGGTGATGAAGCGCTTGACCCCGTCGATGTGCCAGGTGCCGTCCTCCTGCTCGACGGCCTTGGTGCGGCCGGCGCCCACATCGGAGCCGGCGTCGGGCTCGGTGAGCACCATGGTGGCGCCCCAGCCGCGCTCGGCGCAGATTGCGGCCCACTTCTTCTGCTCGTCGGTGCCGTTGTTGTAGAAGATGTGGGCGAAGCCCGAGCCCGCGGCGTACATGAAGATCGACGGGTTGGCGCCGAGGATCATCTCGCCGATTGCCCAGTACAGCGACCGCGGGGCGGGCAGGCCGCCGAGGTCCTCGGCGATGCCGATCTTGTCCCAGCCGGCGTCGATGAAGGCGTGGTAGGACTTCTTGTAGCCCTCCGGGATGGTGACGCTGTGGGTCTCCGGATCGAAGGTCGGCGGGTTGCGGTCGGCGTCGGTGAACGACTCGGCAATCGGTCCTTCCGCGAGAGTCCTGATCTCGCGGAGCATGTCGACGGCGGTCTCGCCGTCGAGATCGCCGAAGTCGCCCTCGGCCAGGACCTTGTCCAGCTCGAAGACCTCGAACAGATTGAACTGGAGGTCACGCAGGTTGCTCTTGTAGTGGCCCATGAGGGTGCTTCCTATCTGGCTTCGGGGTGGGCATTCGCGCGCATCGGCAGGAGCATGTTACTCGCCGGTAACCACATTCTACTCCGGTTTGCCCGGATGAAACAACCGATACCGCCCGTGATCTGCGCTAACCGGGGCAAGCGCCAACTTCAGCATCGTGAATATAGCCCTGACCGGGGCTTACCGCGCGGCGCGCAGATACGCCAGGTCGGCCTGCACGCCGTCGGCTGGGGTCTCCAGGATGATCGGCGCGTCGGCCGCGCGGGCCACCGCGACCAGCACGTCGGCGTCGATCTGCCCGGATTCGAGATTCGCGTGCCGATCGCGTCCCGAGTCGAACTCGTCGCGCGAGTTGTTGAGATGGACGAGGTCGATGCGGCCGGTGATCGCGCGCACCCGATCGACCAGGCCGACGAGATCCTCGCCGCCGGCCCACGCATGGCAGGTGTCCAGGCAAAAGCCCGCCTCGTCGAACTCGCCGACCGCATCCCAGAGCCGGTCGATGGCCTCGAGGGTGCGGGCCATCGCGCGATCGCCGCCGCCCGCGGTGTTCTCGATCAGGATCGGCAGTCCGAATCCGCCGTTGCCGGCCTGACGGTCGAAGAGCTTGTGCCAGTTGAGAAATCCTTCGGCGGCATCCTCGTCCGCACCCAGGTATCCGCCGTGGACGACGAGGCCGATGGCCCCGAGATCGGCGGCCGCGGTGGCCTGCTCGGCGACCGCCTTGCGCGACGGCATCCGAATCCGGTTGTTCCGGCTGGCCACATTGATCCGATAGCTCGAGTGCACGACCACGTCGATCGGCGAGTCCCGAAACTCCTGCGCCCGCGGATTCGGCACGGGCTTGTGGAACTTCTGCGGGTCGGTCACGAACATCTGGAAGACGTCGATGCCGAGGTCGGCGGCGGTGGCCAGGGGGTCGTCGTCCTGACGAAGGTGGGCTCCGATGCGCATCGTCCCAGCGTAGTGAGATCCGTGCCCGCTCTGCTCGCCCGGTCCGCCGGTGGGCCCGGTCCGTCGGTGGGTGACGCACTGACCAATGCCCACCCAACTCCAGCTGTTCACTACCCTGACATCTGGTGACAAGACCAAGCGGTGAGGGGCTGGCGTGAGTATCGACGACGCGGTGGGCGGTTCACCTGCGCCCGGCCGCAGTGACCCCGACCCGGACGGCATCGACCGTGGTGACCACGCCGGTGACGCCCCCGAGCGGGACGAACCCGGTGACACCGGCACCGGCCGGCGCCGCGATCTGACCCCCGTCCGCCGCATCGCGCTCGGTGCGTGGGCGCTGGTCATGATCTGGGAGGTCGTCCGGCACGGCCTCGCGTTCGACCGCACCCGCCTGATCATCCTGCTGTGCCTGGGACTGGCCGCCGCCACGATCGGGCGCCGCAACGTCCGCACGGTGATCATCGACTGGGCGCCCTTCGCGCTGATCCTGATCCTCTACGACTGGACGCGTAACGTCGCGCAGATCATCGACGTACCGGTGGCCTGGCATCTGGCGCCCGACGCCGACCAGGCCATGTTCGGGGTCGTGCCGACGGTCTGGTTGCAGGAACACCTCAAAGCACCCGCGGCGCCGTGGTGGGAGGTGCTGATCGGCGCCGTCTACATGTCGTATTTCGTGGTGCCGTACGCGGTGGCCGCGGTGCTGTGGCTGCGGGACCGCACGACGTGGCGCCGGTTCGCGGTGTGCTTCGTCGCGACCACCTTCCTCGGCCTCGTCGGCTACACGTTCCTGCCGGCTGCGCCGCCGTGGGCGGCTGCGCGCTGCAGTTCCGCCGAGGTGGCCGACGGACCCCGCGAGGCGATCTGCATGACCTCGCCGGTGGCGTCGACGCCGGGCGGCATCCTGGGCCCGCTCGATTCGCCGCGCGCGGGCGCGCATCCCTACGTCGAGCGGATCTCGGCGCGCGGCTGGGAGTATCTGCACATCCACGTGGCGTCGAATCTGATCGAGATCGGCCAGAACAAGTCGAATCTCGTCGCCGCGATCCCGTCCCTGCACGCGGGCCTGACCATGCTGCTGGCGCTGTTCATGTGGCCGCGCGTCAAGGCGCTCGGCAAGACCCTGTTCCTGGGGTACGCGTTCGCTATGGCGTTCACCCTCGTCTACACCGCCGAGCATTACGTCATCGATATCCTGCTCGGGTGGGCACTGGCGGCAATCGTGGTGGTGGTTTCCCGGATCGTCGACGCGAGACTCATCGAACCGCGCAACCGGCGCAGGGCCGCGGTGGCGGAGGACCTACCCGCCGCCACGTGAGGTGGGTGCGATGAGTCTCGACGATCTCGACCGCCGGATCGTCGGCGCCCTGCAGGTCGACGGCCGGGCCTCCTGGCGCCGGATCGCCGAGGTCCTCGACGTCCCGTTCAGCACGGTGGGGCGCCGCGGCGCGGCGATGCTGGCGTCGGGCCTCATCCGCGTCGTCGCGATTCCCGCCCACACGCGCACCGCGATCATCGAGGTCGAGGCGGTGCCCGGTCGCCTGGATGCGGTCGCGCGTGCGTTGGCCGATCGCCCGGACACCATCTTCGTGTACGCGCTCAGCGCGCCCTCCCGCATCATCGTCGAGGAGGAACAGAGCGCCGACGGTGACCTCGCGCGCGCCGTGCTCGACGAGATCCCGGCGATCGACGGGGTGACCGGGGTGATGGCTGCGCCCATC
Source organism: Gordonia sp. (in: high G+C Gram-positive bacteria) (assembly GCA_047605505.1). Classification (GTDB taxonomy): domain Bacteria; phylum Actinomycetota; class Actinomycetes; order Mycobacteriales; family Mycobacteriaceae; genus Gordonia. The sequence goes on from JASGFO010000059.1 coordinate 16,858, forward strand.
CTGACCTACTACCGCACACTCACCGAGTGGATGCCGGGACTGCTCACCCCCGACGAGGTTGCCGCGCTCAAACCGGGATTCGGGCGCGTCGCCGACGCGGTGCCGATGGAGCCCGCCGACCGTGAGCTGTACGCGCCGCTGGTTGCCGACGGGCGGCTGTCGGTGGGGGAGATCGCCCGGGCCACCGGGCAATCCGAGGCGACGGTGCGTCGGCGCCTGACGGGGATGATCGCCGCCAAGATCCTCATCCGGACGGTTGTGGCACCCCGTCACCTCGGCCTGAAGGTGTCGGCGTTCCTGTGGATTCGGGTGGCCCCCCACCACATCGAGACGGTTGCCGGGGAACTGCTGGCCTCGCCCTACGTGCGCTATGCGGTCATGACCATGGGTGATCATCAGCTGCTCGTCGACATCGCCGTGCCGTCTCTGGACGATCTGCGACGGTTGCTCACCGAGCAGCCGTGGGCGGTGGGCGCCGAGTCGATCCGCACGTCGCCGGTGCTGGCGGTCTATAAGACGAGCGGGATCGCGGTCGCAGACCGGTGACACGATCGTAATATGACAGAAATGTATCACTCCTACCTTAGTGGTGTCTTGATTGAGTCAAATGGCATACGAAAGTGATCGTAATGAGCCATCCTGATGCGATGTATGAGTTGAATCGCAGCCTCCGGCGCGGTGGTGACGCGCGATGAGCGGCCCGGGCGACGATGCTCTCGTCGCGCTGACCGCCACTGCCGCGGCCGCACGGATTCGGGCTGGAGAACTGAGCTCACAGGAGCTCGTCGCCGCGCATCTGGCGCGGATCGAAACCTACAACCCGCTGGTCAACGCCATCGTTTCGCTGGACGCGGCGGGTGCGCTCGCGCGGGCGGCAGCGGCCGATGCCGTGCCGTTCGCCCGGCGCGGACCGCTGCACGGCGTGCCGATCGCGATCAAGGACACCGCCCAGACCGCGGGGATGCGCACCACCTACGGCCTCCCGCTGCACGCCGACAACATTCCGCGCGTCGACGACCTGCACGTCTCGCGCATCCGGGAGGCCGGTGCGATTTTCCTCGGCAAGACCAACGTGCCCGAGGGCGCGGTCGGCTCGCACACTGTCAACCGCGTGTTTGGCGCGACTTGCAATCCCTACGATCTGACCAGGTCGGCGGGCGGGTCCAGCGGCGGTGCGGCCGCCGCGCTCGCGGCCCGGTTCATCCCCATCGCCGACGGCTCGGACATGGGCGGGTCGCTGCGCAACCCGGCGTCGTTCTGCTCGGTTGTCGGCGTGCGCCCGACGCCCGGGCTGGTGCCCAACAGCGAGGGCAGCGATGCCTTCAACCCGCTGGCCACCGGTGGGGCGATGGCACGTACGGTGTCCGACGCAGCGCTGCTGCTCTCGGTGATCGCGGTCCCCGGGCCCGCGGATGTTCCGGTGCCGCTGATCGATCCGGCGGCCCTGCGCACCCTCGAGCCGATCGGGCTGCGGGGTCTGCGGGTGGCCTACGCCCCCGATCTCGGCGGCCGTGTCCCGGTGGATCCGCAGGTGCGTGACATCCTGGATCGCACCGCGACGATCCTGTCCGAGGCCGGCGCCCACGTTGAGTTCGCGTGTCCCGATCTCGACGGCGCCGACGCCGTGTTCCGCACGCTGCGCGCCGCCGACTTCGATCTGCTGTGGGGCGATATCCTCGCCGCCGACCCGGACGCATTCGTCGACTTCATGGCCGACAACATCCGCGCGGG
>JASGFO010000060.1:0-18337 GCA_047605505.1 Gordonia sp. (in: high G+C Gram-positive bacteria)
TCCTCGGGGGTGAACGGCTCGGTGACGGCGAAGTCGTAGTAGAAGCCGTCGACGATCGGCGGGCCGATGCCGAGCTTGGTGTCCGGGAAGAGCTCCTGGACCGCCTGGGCGAGCACGTGGGCGGCGGAGTGCCGGATCACGCTGCGGCCGTCGGCGGTGTTCGCGGCGACCGCTTCGACGTCGGTGTCGGCGTCGGGTGCCCAGGACAGATCACGCAGAGCGCCCTCGGCGTCACGGACGACGACGATGGCCTCGGGCCCCTTGTTGGGAAGGCCGGTCTCACGTAGCGCGGTACCCGCGGTGGTCCCAGCAGGCACACGGATCGTGGCTGGGTGGCACACCTTGACATCGTCGGGCACGGCTGACGCTCCTCACGGATGGGCGGACGGCACCAGGACGGTGTCCGGCCGCAACGGATTTCCGTGGTTGATCGTATCCGCAGCGAGCAACCGCAGTGGTGACCGGCCGGGCGCGGGGTGCGGCGCGACCGCTACCTGATGGGGCCGGCGATCCAGTCCGGGTGATAGCCGACCCATCCGCCCACGGTGGCGAGCGCGCCGAGAAGCCAGAGCGACGCGAGCACGATCGCGCAGGTGCCCAGCCCGAAGACCCCCTGCACCGACCAGTGCTGCCGCTTGAACCACCCGAGCCAGGCGTTGTACTTGGCCCGGACGAAGCGGAGCAGTCGCTGGGCCCAGACGAATTCGGAGGCCAGGATGCCCAGGCCGAGGAAGACGATCAGCCAGCCCGGTCCGGGATACGGGATCGCGACGATCCCGCCCGCCAGGACGAGCAAGCCGATCACCCCGACCCCGACCTTGTACCAGCGGTACAGGAGCGGGTTGGCCCGGATGACGTAGCGCTGTTTGCGTCCCCAGATGCGCAGCCGTTTCCACGCCGCCCTCATCGCGCCACCGTCCCTCGTCCCAGAGCTGTCGGTCCAGGGTATCGACGGTGGCCGGACGCATCCCGGGCGCACCGGCATTCGGGGGATGCAGCGGCAGACGGGTCGTCGATAGTGGTGATGCCCACTGCGACGCCGACACCGAGGAGATCCCGATCGTGCGCGAGTCAGCCTCCTGGCATGCCCGATTCACCGACGCCGCGACCCGATTGGCCGCACGGCCCGATCCCGACTGGTCGCGTGGGACGGCGCTGTCGCCGGCGGTGGCGGCCAGTCTCGCGACGTTCCAGATCGGCGAGAGCGGTGACGGCGCCCATCTGCTGGATCAGGCCGATGCCACCGGCGATGCCGAGTACGCGGCCGCGGTGCGGTTGTTCGTGGCCGAGGAGGAGAATCACGCGCGTCTGCTTGCCGAGCTGCTGTCGGCCGCGGGATACGACGTTCTGCAACGCCATTGGACCGAGGTGAGCTTTGTCTGGGTACGCCGGATGCTGGGCCTGCGCACCGAGTTGATGGTTCTCACGATCGCCGAGGTGATCGCCCTGCGCTACTACCGGGCGCTCGCCGAGGGGACCGACGACGCGCTGCTGGGCGAGGTCGCCACCCGCATCCTCGACGACGAGCGACGGCATGTCCCCTTCCAGGTCCACCGGCTACGTGCGGAGTTCGCCTGTTCGCCCGTGGCACTCCGGCTGGTCGCCCGGCATCTCTGGCGGATGGCGGCCCTGGTGGTGACCGTGGTGGTCGCCGTCGATCATGGGCCCGCGCTGCGCGATCTGCGGGTGGGTCGGCGGGAGTTCGTCGCCGACACCCGCCGGCTGTTCGCCCCCGTCGTCGCCGACGTCTTCTCCCGTCGCCCCCGCCGGGGCGTATCGGACGACGATCCCCGCGACCGTCGCACGATCGCATAATTGTCGCATGAGATCTCATATCTTATTGCGACATCCGCGGCCGCGATCGCGGTCGGCCGCTCAGCATATCTCGATGTTAAGTAGAGATTGAGGGATTGCTCGCGGTGGTCGACCCGCCGACCACGACGACATTTCGCGACACACCTCCCTCCTGTTTTGAGACTTTCGAGATAGAGTCTGAGGATGCCCTTCGACGAGTCCACCGCCGTGCTGCTCGGGTACGCACGCGCAGGCACCGGCGGCGCCGGTCTGCCGGACCAGATCGCTGCCCTGACCGCGGCCGGCGTCGCCGCCGACCGCGTCTACACCGACGCCGCGGGTGACCCGACCGCCCACCGCCCCGGCCTGGCCGATCTCCTGGACTATGCCCGCCGCGGGGACACCGTCGTCGTCGTCGGTATCGACCGGCTCGGCCGGGTCACCGACGAGGTGATGCGGACGGTGCGCGACCTGGCCCACCGCGGCCTGCGGTTGCGCTGCCTGCGGGAACGCATCGACACCGACGAGGCGGCCGGGCACATGATCATCGGGGTCCTCGCCTCACTCGCCGAGCTCGACGGCGACCACCGCCCGGCATTGCGTCGCCCCCACCGCGGCGGCGGCACCGTCGGCGTCGGCCGGCCGCGGGCCCTCACCGACGAGCAGATCGCCCAGGCCGAACGCCTGCGGGCCCGGGGACAGCCGGTGCCGATCATCGCCGCGGCGCTCGGCGTCAGCCGCGCCACCCTCTACCGTTCCCTCGCCGCGCAGGGGGCCCGCAAGTGAGCGCGCCGGGCCGCACCCCGGGCGGCACCGAACTCAACCCCGCCCGGTTCCGGGCGGGCATCGACGACGCGAACTCCTATCTCGCGACGCTGCCGGCCCCGTGGGCACGACATCACGCCGCATCCACGCTGGCCGAGGCGATCGCACCCGACGGCGATCCCAGCTACACCCGCGGATACCGGGCCGCCCTGCACGGATACCTGCGGGGCTGCTCGATTCCCTGACCCGGCGGCGCCGCCCTCGGCGCGATCTCACGTTTCGGCGGATCGCCGCGTCTACCGTGCGATGAGGATGACCGGCGAGCGGAGCGACGAACCATGATCGGACGAGCCAGGGCGGCGGGAAAGCCCGCCAAACCCGCCACGTCCCCCGGGAAGATCGAGCCGCCCGCGAACACCGGGCCGTTCGAGAATGCCGTCACCCGGCACGGACCGACGGTGCTGCGGGTCTGCCGCGCCCTCCTCGGACCCGGCCCCGACGCCGACGATGCCTGGTCGGAGACCTTTCTCGCGGCCCTGCGCGCATGGCCCGACCTCGCTGCCGGCACGAACATCGAGGCATGGCTCGTGCGGGTCGCGGGCCGCAAGGCGATCGACATCACCCGTGCCCGGGCCCGCCACGCCATCCCCGTCGGCGAGGTGCCCGAGCGTCCGGCCCGCACCGGAGCCCCCGAGGACCGCACGGTCTGGGATGCCGTCGCGGCGCTCCCCGACCGGCAGCGCCTCGCCGTCGCCTATCACTACCTCGGCGGGCTGCCGCATGCCGAGACCGCCGCGGTGATCGGCGGCACCGCCGACTCGGTGCGCCGGGCCGCCGCCGACGGCATCAAGAACCTCCGATCCGTCTACCCACAGTCCTCAGGAGTCACCCCATGATCCGCGACAGCGCCCTGTTCGCCATCCCCGACACCGACCTCGCCGTCCTGCGCGGTCGGCTCGCGACCCTGGCCGACGACGCCGATCTGCTCGACGTGGCCTACCGCACCGTCGACTCCCCGATCGGCGGGCTGCTGCTCGCCGCGACCCCGCACGGCCTCGTCCGTGTCGCATTCGCCTGCGAGGGCTACGAGGCGGTCCTGGGGTCGCTGGCCACCCGGATCAGCCCCCGGCTGCTCGCGGCGCCGCAGCGCCTCGACGCCGTCGCCCGCGAGCTCGACGAGTACTTCGCGGGCACCCGGCAGACCTTTGACGTCGCGCTCGATCACCGGTTGTCGTCGGGTTTCCGCGATGTGGTGCAGCGGCATCTGCCGCAGATCGGCTACGGGCGCACACAGACCTACCGGGAGGTCGCCGAGCGGGTCGGCAACCCCCGGGCGGTCCGTGCGGTCGGCTCGGCCTGCGCCACCAACCCGCTGCCCATCGTCGTGCCCTGTCATCGGGTACTGCGCTCGGACGGCAGCCTCGGCGGCTACCTCGGTGGCCTCGACGCCAAGCGCTGGCTGCTTGATCTCGAACGGGCGGCCTGATGGAGTCGCTGTTCGACGATCTGCGTCCCGGGCTGCCGGCCGGCGCCCACCATGTGCCCCGCTGGTTGCCCCCGCACCGACAGCGGCAGGTGGTCGCCCGGTGCGCCCGGTGGCAGCGCGGGCCGGTCGGTCTGCACTCCCCGAGGATCCGCGGCCACGAGATGAGCGTGAAACTCCTGTGCCTCGGATGGCATTGGCGCCCTTACGGATACACGCGGACCGCGGTCGACGTCAATGGTATGGCGGTACCCCCGGTGCCCGGCTGGCTGGTGCAGCTGGGCCGCGAGGCACTCGGTGCGGCCACCGGCGACCCGCGGGCCGGCGCCCAGTTCACCCCCGACGTCGCGCTCGTCAACGTCTACGACGACGCAGCGCGGATGGGCATGCATCAGGACCGCGACGAGATCTCCCCGGCACCGGTGGTGTCGCTGTCGATCGGTGACACCGCCACCTTCCGGTTCGGCAACACCGAGAGCCGCAATCGTCCCTACACCGACATCGCGCTGGGTTCGGGTGACCTGTTCGTCTTCGGCGGTGCCGCCCGGTTGGCCTATCACGGGGTGACCCGGGTGCACCCGGGCACCGCGCCGGCCGGTTGTGGGCTGGCCGCCGGGCGGATCAACATCACGCTGCGCGAGACCGGGCTGGCGGGGTGAGCCCACGGTGACCGCGATCCCGGTCGAGGCCAACGGCCCGGATCCCGATGCGCGGCCCGCCGCGACTCACCGCGCGCCCGCCCACTGCAACCGGTCCGCGGGTCGCGGGTCGGTGTGCAGCGCGGGCTCGTGATCGAAGGTCATCGTGGCGCGGGTGTCGGTGTCATAGGCGGGCCAGCCCGGATCCCCGGTGGTGGCGAAATCGATCCACGCCCGGTGCATGGCATCGGCAAGCGCCTGCGGTGGCTCACCGCCGGTCATGGCCTGGAACTCCGGCGATGACAGGGTGTCGAAGACGAACGCGATCTCGAGGGCATGGCATGATCCGAGTCCGGCGACTCCCGCTGCCGGCCACCGAAACTCGTAGACAAAGGTGCCCCGATGGCCTTCGGCAAGCCGCAGCGCGGGCGCCCGGAAATACGAGTCGGTCATGAAGGCGGCGAGCAGATCACCGGCCGAGCTCCCCGGCCGACTCGCCCGATAGGACCGCAGCGCCGCCCGCGCGTTGGCGACCCCCGCGGTCCGCGCGAACAGGTACGGCACCAGCGACGGCATCGGCGGCGCGGTCCCGGTGGGCGCGATGAACAGCCGGCCCTCGTCGGCATTGGACCCGACGAGCAGATCCACCTCGGCACCCACCCCGTCGGCGATCGCGTGTTCGGGCAGCCGCGGCAGGATCGTCCCGTCGATCACCGGCTCGAATGGCAGCAGATTGCGGGCGACGTCACCCCAGAGCCGGCGCAGCGGCTTCTTGGTGATCTCGGCCGACAATGTCTGCTGGGCCCGCAGGATCGTCGGCGCCGGGACCGCGGCAACGGCCTGTCGGGTCGGCGCCACACCGAGGATCTCGGCGAACCGACGCGCCACCGTGCGCGCGCTGTCCGGGCTCATCGCGATATGACCGCCACCGGACTGCACGATCGCGCGCCGGAACAGCCCCTGTGCCCCCGGCATCGCCAGCAGCGTCGCGACACTCATCGCGCCGGCCGACTCCCCGAAGATCGTCACCGCATCCGGGTCACCCCCGAATGCCGTAATGTTGTCCCGCACCCATTCCAGGGCCGCGATCTGATCGAGAATCCCGAGATTCGGGGTGCCCTCGCCGAACCACAGGAATCCCTCGGCACCGAGCCGGTAGTTGATGGTGACCAGCACGACGCCGTCGCGGGCGAACGCGGTGCCGTCATAGACCGCACCCGAACCGCAGACGAACGCACCCCCATGAATCCACACCATCACCGGGCGACGCCCGCGGTCGGCCTCGCCGGGCGCGGGGATCGCCTGCTCCGGCGTCCACACGTTCAGGTTGAGGTAATCGTCACCGTCGATGATGACGTTGGCCAGCAGCTCGTCGAGCGGTGGCGGATATCCTGGCTGCGGTGCCGTCGGACCGTAGGCCGAGGCATCGCGGACCCCCGACCAGGAGGCGGCCGGTTCCGGCGCCCGGAACCGGCGATCGCCCACCGGCGGCGCGGCAAAGGGGATGCCCTTGAAGGACGCCACACCGGCGACGACGGTGCCACGGACCGTCCCTGCTTTTGTCTGAACCTCGGTCATCCCCTGAACCTACGCCGCCCGCGATGGCACCCGCCGAACGCCCCGGGCCGGACCAGTCAGGAGATGTCGCCGAACAGATAGCGCTGCAACGTGGGTGCGACGGCGGTCGCGAGTTCCTCGGGTGTCATCGACCGGATGGGGTCGGCGCGCGCCACGTAGCGGACCACCCCCAGACCGACGAGCTGGGTTGCCAGCAATCCGGCGCGGTCGGCCACGCGATCGGCGCCGACTGCCCGCAGCAACGGCCCGAAGACCGGTCCGACGAGCTGGTCGTAGACGATGTCGATGGCCTTCGCCATACCTGTCGCGCCGATCGCCTGGGCGGCGAAGGGGCCGCCCTCGGCGAGATCCCACGTCGTGATGAGCACCTGGACCGTGCGTTTGCCCGCCTCGTCGATGCTGCCGGACACGATCCGGTCGACGAAGTCCGGGGTCCGGAACGGCAGCCGCAGCTTTCGGGCCGCCACATCCAGGATATTCTCGGAATCCTTGCGCTCTGCCACCGTCGGCGTCCTCGGACTCAGGCGAACCGGATGGTCTGCGTCGCGAGACCGAAGATCTTGCGGCCCCCGGACTTCGCGACCACGATCACGACACCGCTGCGCGTCTCCGGATCCAGGGACTTGATCCGGCCGCTGTACTCGATGTCGCCGCCGTCGGCCGCCGACACCACCGCGGGCGCCGACAGACGCACCGCGAACCGGGTCACGGCACCCGGATCCCCCGACCACGAGGACATATACCCGGCACCGAGCCCCATCGTCAGCATGCCGTGGGCGATCACATCCGGCAGCCCGGCGAGCTTGGCGATGGCCTCGTCCCAGTGGATCGGGTTGGCGTCACCGGCCACGCCGGCGTAGTTGACGAGGTCACCGCGCGAGAGTCGGGCGTGGTGGATCGGCAGTTCGTCGCCGACGGTCAGGGTGTCGAACGGCCGGGCGCCCAGAGATCGGACGGTATCGGTGGCCAGAGCCGCCGGTCCACCCGGGCGGACGGTCTTGGTGAACGCCTCGTCGGAATCGTCCTGGCCGAGGACCTCGACGTCGTGGGCCATCACCTTCTTGACGGCCTCGGTGATTGCGGGATCGACCTCGTCGGCGGTCACGCCGACAACCGTGGTGTGCATCGTGTGCACGCGCTCGCCCGCGGTGTCGGTGAAGGTGTTGGTGACGGTGATGAGGTCCTTGCCCGCGATGCGGCGGAGATTGGAGAACTCGCAGTCGGTGATGAGCTCGTCACCGACGACGATCGGCCGATGCTGCTCGAACACCTGCTCGGTCTGCACATAGGTTTCGTAGCCGACGATCACCTTCTCGAACAGGTGTCGATTGGTGGCCATCGCCGGGATCGAGACGAACGTCAGCGGCGCCACCAGATCCGGGTATCCCAGCGCGGCGGCCGCTTTCGGATCCCAATGGGCAGGGTTGTAGTCCTGCACGGCCCGCGCGTACTCGCGAATCTTCTCCCGCCCCACAATGTAGGAGACGTCCGAGACGTAGTAGTGCCCGACGCGGGCTTCGATGCCCGACGCGTCATCGGCGGCGTCGGCGGAGGTAGCGGTGGATACGGTCACGTCCCACAGGTTACCGGCACGCATCCGGCCGCCATCGGCAGCCACCCGGGAAACACTCGCCGCGCCCGCTGCCGACCGGTCGGCCCGGGTCCACCAGAACGTGACGGCGATGGTCACCACCAGGATGAGCGGATAGGCACCGGAGCCGATCACGGCGAGGACCGCGCGCCAGCCGTCGGGGTTATCCGACCACAGCAGGAAGTACGAGCCGAACCGAAGCATCCGCACGGTCCCGTCCATGTGTGACTGATACCACGCAAATGACAGCACGATCACCAGGATCGGCAGCAGCCACGGCGGCCAGGTGCGGATCCGGCGCCACGCACACCGTTCGGTCGCCTCGACCACCGCGATGAGGAGCAGCGGGACGAACCAGACCCAGTGGTGTCCCCAGGTGAACGGGGCGACCGCGGTCGAGGTCATGCCGGTGACGGTGACGGCGAGAAGGGCCCGGCCGGTCCGATGCGCGAGCATGGCCGCCCACAGGCCGAGCGCACCGACGACCAGCCCCACCGGCAGCCACAGCCAGGCCGGTGGGGTCACGATGCCCAGCCGGCCCAGCCGGAGCAGGAAACCCTTGATCGACTGGTTGGGCTGCCAGTCCTCCGGGCCGATCCGGGAGGTCTCGCCGAGGTCGGTGGTCCAGAACCGCCACGCCTGACCCGGCAACACGAGAAGCCCGAGTACCACCGTCGCACCGAAGGTGAGGATACCGATGATCACCGCGCGCCATTGCCGGGTCAGCGCGAGATACCCGAGGAAGAACAGTGGCGTGAGTTTGATGCCGGCGGCCAGTCCCACCCCGATCCCCCGCCACCGATGTGGTCGCACCGCCAGGCAGCCGACCACGAGCACCGCGAGGACCAGGTTGACCTGCCCGTTCCAGATCGTGGTCTGCACCGGTTGCAGGGTGCTGACCCCGACGGCGAAGGTCACCACCACCAGCCAGAACCGCAGGTCGCGCCGGAATCCCAGAGCACACAGACTCAGACCGACCAGGAGAAGAAGGCAGACCACATTGACCACATTGACCAGGCAGAGGGCGTGTCCGGGGTTCAGGTAGGCCAACGGCAGCAGGACGATGACCGCGAACGGCGGGTAGGTGAACTGCCACCGCCGGTAGGCGGGGACGGCGTACACCGGCCGACCCTCCACGAACGCCTGGGCGCCGCCGCGATAGACGCGGGCGTCGACACCGTTGTGGAACAGCCCGTAGATGTGGGTGTCGAGGGGCACCACCCAGAGGTGCCACGCCACCGACCCGATGGCGAGCAGACAACTGACCACCACCACGCCGGCCGGGACGCTCGGCGTGGTCCGCGGGCGCGCCATGGGCACGCTCACCGGCGCACCATCGGGCTCTGAGCCGCTGCCATCGTCGCCACTCTACCGGCGGGGCGGCCTTCGGCGGCGACACCGGCCCGGCGTGGCGGGTCGACGGCTGAGGGTGTTGCCTGCGCTGGAATCGGGGCGATCCGGCCGCCCGTTGACACCGCGTGGCCGCGCCCGCCGATCACGGTGGCTCAGCGGGCGATGGCCGCCGCCAGTGCCCGCAGATTCGCATATGACGGGGTGCCCTTCTCCGCATGCCAGAGCACCATCTGCTGATCGGGCGCACCCATGAAGCGAAAGGTGTCCCAGTTGAGCCGCAGATCGCCGACGAGCGGGTGATGCAGGACCTTGGACCCGAAGTCCTGGGTGGTCACCCGGTGGGTGGCCCACCACCGCCGGAACTGCTCGTCGGCGATCGACAGCTCTCCCACAATCGCGACGAGGGTGGGATCGGTCGGGTTCTCGCCCGCGTTCATGCGCAGGATCTCCACGCAGGTGCGGGCGACGCCCTCCCAGTCGTCGAACAGTGTGCGCATCCGCGGATCGAGGAAGATCATCCGCACATAGTTGCGTTCGGCCTCGGGCACCGCACCGAAGTCGGCGACGAGCGCCGCGGCCAGCGCATTCCACGCCAGCACCTCCATGCGTGGGCCGAGCACCATCGCGGGCACCTCCTCGAGCTGCTCGGTGAGGCGCTCAAGATGGGCATGGACACGGATTCGGCCCGGCCGCCGGCGCGCAACCCGACGCCCGGCGTTGACGATGAGCCGGCGCGCGTACCGCGCCTGCTCATCGTCGAGCCGCAGGTTGTCCACCAGGGAGTCGAGGATCGGCTCCGACGGCGCCAGCCGACCCTGCTCGACCCGCGTGTAGTAGTCGGTGCTGATCGCGACGAGCTGGGCGACCTCCTCGCGCCGCAGGCCCGGAACGCGACGCGTGCGCACACCGTGTTCGGGCAGCCCGACATCGGCGGGTGTCAGCTCGGCCCGCCGCCGACGCAGCAGCTCACCGAGCTCACGCAGATGCGGTGTCCTCGTCGTCACCCGGCCAAGCCTACGGCGCGCGGCCACACCGGAGTTCATGTGCGCGGCCGTAGACGACGGCGGTGATCCCGAGCGTCGACCGGGCGATCAGTGACGGCGGAGGTAGCCGACCACGTCGTCGCGGTAGTCGAGAAAGCCCTTGTACGAGGCGATGTGGGGGTCGAGTGTCTCGATGACCGTGGCGAGTTGGGACGACCACTCGGGAATGCGGCGCACGTGTTCCAGCGACGCCATGAAGGTGCGGATGTTGAACGTCACCGCACCCGACATCGGCAGCCGCACGAAGTGTTCCAGCTCGATGCGCAACCGGGCCCGGGCGAAGTCACCCGCCGCGACCATGCGCGGTATGTCGGCGGCCCAGTCGGGCAGCTCCTCGAGGCTCACGTCGAGCTTGTCCGAGTCCGACGCCGACAGCGTCCAGTTCACGCGGCGGTAGACCTGATCGGCCGGCAGTCGGCGGAGGAACTGCTCGGCACGGGCGACCACCCCCGAACGGATGAGATGCGGTACGGGAGCATGGATTTCGTACATGTCCATGCCGACGTCGAAGGACACCGACCACGCGGCGGCGAAGGTCACCACGCCCGCGTCGAAGTACAGCCGGCCGTCGCGCTCGACGACGAGGAGCAGGTCGTCGGGGATCTCGCGGGCGAGGAAGTCCATCGGCCCGCTCGGGAGGGTCGCGGAATCGCCGAGCACGAACTCCTGGTCGGTGCCGAGAAGATCGTTGCGCCAATGGAAGTGGCCGTCGGCCCGCTCGGTGAGATGCATCAGCTCGGGATAGGTGAGGTCGAGGTCCCGCAGATAGTAGAGCAGCAGGTCCCAGCACGCGAGTTCCATTCCGGGCAGCACGCGCACCCGCGACGGATCGGCGTCGAGGATGCGGCGGCGCTCGCTCATGTACCGCAGGTAGTCCGCGCCACCGAGATCCACCAGATACCGGCCCCATTCACCGGCCCGCGTGGCCCGCGGTACACGCGCGGGTTCGACGTTGACCGCGTAGGTGAACTCGGCGAGCTCGTCGGGAAAAGGCCACGGCAGGTTCGCGAGTGGATCCACCGGCCGGCTCAGGTACGCGTGGGCGGCCGGGGAATGTGCCGGAAGCCGGGCGTCGGGTGCGAGGGTCATAGGTCAACCTCGATCTCGGAGCCCCGGGAGACGCAACACAGCATCGCGTCGCCCGCGGCCTTCTCGGTGTCGGTGAGGACGAAGTCGCGGTGGACGAGTGCGCCGGACCGCCGCACCGGGATCCGGCATTCGCCGCACACGCCCTGTCGGCACAGATTGGGGACGGTGAAACCGTGGTCGAGCAGGCGCTGCAGCAGCGACACCCCCGGCGGCACGTCGATCCGCGCGCCCGTCGAGGACACGGTCACCGCGAAGGGCTCGCCCGGATCCTGTTCGGGCGCGGTGAACCGTTCGGCATGCACGCGCGCCGACGGCCACCCGGCCGCGTCCGCCAGGTGCTGATAGGTCTCGAGCAGCGGCGCGGGCCCACAGGCGTAGGCGTGCGTGCCGAGCGGCTGGCGACGGAATCGGTCCGCCAGCAACGCCGCGGTCGCGTCGGCACCATGTACTTCGTGCAGCGCGATCCCGGGGCGGCACGCGAGCTCACGCAGTTCCCCGAGGTGGGCGCCACGACCGGGCCGGTAGGAGTAGACGATGTCGGCGGTGCCACCGGAACGGGCGATGGCCCGCGCGTGCGAGACCACCGGCGTCACCCCGATCCCCGCGGCAACCAGGAGAGCGTGGCGCTGATCCAGGATGGGCGCGAACATCGAACGCGGGCCCTCGATCTCGAGGACGTCGCCTACCGCCACGGTGTCGTGCAGCCAGTCCGATCCGCCGCCCGTGCCGCGCCGGAGCACCGAGATCCCGTAGCTCGTGGGCAGCATGCCGTCGTCGACCAGCGAGTAGGCGTTGCGGTGCTCCCCCGCGGACACGATCAAATGACTGCCCGGCTGATACGGGGTCAGCACCGCCGCCGCGTGATCGGCCCGGTCCGCCGAGTCCGGCACGAACCGGAAGTGCTTGACGTCGGCGGTCAAGGACCGGATCTCGGTCACCCGCATCGGGCGCGGTGCCGTCGCGTATCCGGGGTGCAGATGCGCCGCGGGCCGCACCGCCACCGTCATTCGGTTCCCCCGGCATCGGCGGCCGACGCCAGGAAACTGCCCCGGGCGGCCGAGTGATGTGCGTGGATCTGCAGTGCGCGAGCGCATCCCGGGCATCCGACGATCTCCCCCGGCGTCCCGGTCACCCGGAACGTGTCCCGGCAGTGCGCGCAGTACAGCGGCAGGTCGCGGGTGTGCGTGACGAAGGCGGTGAGCTCGCCCGCGATGGCTCCGGCGGCACGGGCGGCGGCGAGTGCGGTCATCACGTCGTACTGTCCGCCGACCACCAGGATCCGGGCGCCGGTGGCGGTCTCGTCGAGTGCGCCGCGCAACGCCGCCACGTCACCGGGCCGTGTGAGGGAGTCCAGCACGAGCAGCCGGGTGGGTCCGACGGCCTCGGCCGACCCCACCCACCGGCGGGCGACGTGACCGGTCGACGGATCGTCCCCGATCGCGACGATCAGAAACGACGATCCGGCCGCATCCACGGCCGGGGGCGTCGACGGCCAGTGCGGCAGCCCGTCCCCGGTGACGGTGTCCGCCGCGGGTGCGGCGTGTGCCCGCAGCCAGGCCGCGGCCCGGTCCCGGTACTTGATGACACCCTTGTAATCGGCCATGTCCGCGGGCAGTTCGGCCAGGACCTCGGCCGCGCGGACACGCCACGGTTCCACCGTCGCCACCTGCTCGAGCGGAAGCAGGTAGGTCCGGATCAAGAACATCACGGCACCCGAGTCGGGCAGTCGGATCAGGTGCTGGACCTCGACGCGCAGGTGGACGAGGCGGCCGAACTCGGCGTCGTCGACCTGCTGGATCCGTTCGCGGTCGGGTCCCCAGTCGGGGTAGCCCTCGGTGGAGACGTCGAGGCGGCGGCCGATGGTCATCGTCCAGTTGGTGCGCCGGTACGGCTCGTGGGGTTGCAGACGCTTGAGGAATTCGTGGGCGCGGGTGATGACGCCCATCTTGCGGACGCGGGGCACCGGCCCGTGGATCTCCAGGAAGCTCATGCCGACGTCGAAGCCGAAACTCCAGTCCGCGGCAAAGGTGATGACGCCCGCGTCCACATAGAGCGCGTCGCCCCGGTGATCGAGCAGCGCGATGTCTTCCTGCACCTGAGAAGCGATGTACCGCAACGGTTCCTCGGGCAGCGTGTCGGGGTCGCCGTAGCGGAAATGCTGGTCGACGCCGAGGAGATCATTGCGCCAGTGCCACATTCCTTCGTCGTCGGCAGCGAGGTGCATGACGTCGGGGCGGGCGGTGACGAGTTCCTGCATCAGGGTGAGCATGGCGTCCCAGGCGGCAGGCACCATGTGCGGCAGCACCGCGTGACGGGTGGGATCGGCGGCGAGGATCGCCGCGCGCTCGTCGAGTTCGTGGTGGTACTCGGAATCGACGTCGACGATCGTGGCGCCCCAGCCCCCGCCCGCGGTGCGGACCGCCACGCCTGCGGGCTCGACATTGGTGCTGTAGCGGTAGCGGTCCTCGGGAAAGGGAAAGGGGAACCCGGTGATCAGGTCGGGGGAAATCGGAGGGTGAGTTGGCGAGACGGTCACAGCGGGACCTCCAGGGTGCAGCCGTCGGGGGCACGGGAGACGCAGGGCATGATCGCGTCGGCGGCCGATTTCTCCTCGTCGGTGAGGAATAGATCGCGGTGGATGGCGGTGCCGGCGGTGAGGGAGATCCGGCATTCGCCGCACACCCCCTGGCGGCACCGGTTGGGAACCGAGATGCCTTCGGCCTCCAGGGCCTCGAGCATGCTGGTGCCGGCCGGCACGTCGAGGACGCGGTCGGTCCGGCCGAGCCGTACCCGGAAGGGATCGCCTGCGTCGAGCGCGTCGATGCCGAAGCGCTCGAAGTGGATTCGCGAGGTCGGCCACCCGAGTCGGGTGGCGGTGTCGACCACGTGGTCGATGAGGGGACCGGGCCCGCAGGTGTAGAGGTGGGTGCCGATCGGTTGGTGTCGCAGCACTGTCGCCAGGCGGTCGGCGAAATCCGCACGCGCGGTGAACAGTTCGGCCGACGTGCCGGCCAGTGCGACGACGTCGTCGACGTGTGCCGCGTTCTCCGGCCGAAAGGTGTAGAGCACCTGCACATCCCGGCCCCACCGCCTCGCCGCGCGCAGGTGGGAGACGATCGGCGTGACGCCGATACCGCCCGCCACGAGCAGATGCTTGGCGGCGCGGGCCACGGGCGCGAAGGCACTGCGCGGCGGACGGACCCGCACGGTGTCGCCGACCGCGAGATGATCATGCAGCCACCGGGATCCGCCGGCGCCGTCCGCGATCCGGAGCACCGAGATGGAGTAGGCGGTGGGGCGGATGCCGTCCGAGGTGAGACTGTAGGCGTTGGCATGCGGACCGGCCTGCACGACGAGGTGGCTGCCCGGGACGAATCCGGGGAGCACGCCGCCGTCCGCGGCGGCGACGGTGATCTGACGAATGGCGCTGCCGACCGGGACGATTCGGGTGACCGTCAACGCCATCTCGGTGTCGGCCGGGGCGGTCTCGACCGACCGCGGCGACGCAGGTGTCGCATCGAGGGTCATCGGGCGGCTTCCTGGGGTGCGGGTGCGGATGCGGATGCGGATGTGCCGGCCGGGGTCTCGGCGTCGACCATGAACCCCAGATAGGCGCCCGAGCGGCGGGACACGTGGTAGTAGACGAGCAGATCCCGGTGACAGCCACCGCATCCGACGACGTCGTCGACCTCGGCGGCGACGTGATTCGTGGTGCGGCAGTGCGAACAGAAGACGGCGATCGCGGCGGTCCCCGGGTCGGGGTCGACGACGGTCACGGCGAGTTCGTCGTCTTCGAGGCCCGCGCCGACGGCGACTGCGCGCAGGCACAGGCCGTCGCCGGCGGAGGCGGCAACGAGGACGCGGACCCCGACCGCGCTGCGGGCGATCGCGGATCGCAAACCGCTTGCGGCGCCGTCGAGATCGGCGTGGACGACACGGCTGATCGGCGCCTTGGGGCCGAGCGCCCCAGCCCAGGTGTCAACCTGCGCGGCGCCGCTCTCGCCGACTCCCACCAGCACATACGACGCCGCGGCCGGTGGGCCGTCGGTGGTTCGCGGTGCGCCCGGTCGGGCCCAGTCCGGGATGCTCGAGTAGGCAATCTGCGACTCCGGGATGGCCTCTGCCATTTCGGTCACGGCGCGGATGTCAGAGCAGGCTGGCGTCGCGCTGGCCGGTGTAGAAGGCCAATGCATAGCTGGGTGTGCTGAAGTAGATCTTGGAGCCCTTGGGAAAGAAGATGGCGTCCTTGGCCTTGGCAACAATGCGCTGCCCGGTCTCCTTGTTCTCCAGGAGGAACTCACCTTCGAGGACGACCTTCATCTCGTCGTACTCGTATTCGTAGCACAGGGGCGCGTCGGTGTGGTGCAGCTCGAAGTAGCCACTGCACATCAGACATCCGCCCGGATTCTCGTAGACGTCACCGATAAATCCCTCGGTGCCCGGGTACTGCTCCTCCGACATCTTGGGCAGGTTCTGCCAGCCTTCGCCGATCACCTGGAACCGGGCTTTCTCAGTGCTCTCGATGGTCACGACACTCTCTCCTTCAGGCGGTTCTCGTGGGGGGTGAAGTCGCCTGCCATGAGGGCCCAGGGTGTCGATGTCGGGTGACACGCCAACCGCCCAGCGACTCACTTCAGTAGACTTCGTTACCTCACATGAAACTGCGACATTATTTCCGCCGTGTGACATGTCCGTTTATTGCAACGAAAATATGTTTCCTGTTATGAGATGGTGGCGTGGTGCGTCCTCGGCCCACGTGGAGGCACCTTCGCGGTGCGCCGTACCTCTACCGATGACACCGGAGCGGAGCCTCACGACAATAGTTGTTTCGACCCCCCGCTCCGGTGTCATCTGTGGCGCGTCGTCCGATGGTGGTCAGCCGGCGCGGGAGTGGGCCGAAGCACGGGCGATCTGCTCGGGGGTCGGCGTGACGCCGGTGTACCGCTCGAACTGACGCGCGGCCTGCAGGGCTATCACCTCGGCGCCGGTGACAGCGGGCTTTCCCGCGGCGCGGGCAGCGCGGATCAGCGGCGTCTCGGCGGGAAAGGCGACGACGTCGAAGACCGCGTCGGCGGCCTGGACATGCTCCGGCGAGAACGCGAGGACATCGACATCGGGGCCGTGCATTCCCAGCGGGGTGACGTTGACCAGCAGGCCGGCGCCGGGGGCCGGATCGTCGGGCGTCCACGCGTATCCGTAGGCGTCGGCGAGCGCCGAACCGCTCGCCTCGTTGCGGGCGACGACGGTGAGTGCGGCGAATCCGGCGCCCCGGAAGGCGGCGACGACAGCCTTCGCCATCCCACCGGAGCCGCGCACCAGCACCGGCATGGCCGGATCGAGGTCATGCCGGGCGATCAGTGTTGCGACGGCCTCGTAGTCGGTGTTCGAGGCGGTGAGGTGGCCGGCGTCGTTGACGATCGTGTTCACCGATCCGATCGCCGACGCCGACGGCTCGAGCTGATCCACCAGCGGGATCACCGCCTCCTTGAACGGCATCGACACCGAGCAGCCGCGGATGCCGAGTGCCCGCACCCCGCCGATCGCGGCGGCGATGTCGTCGGTCGTGAAGGCCTTGTAGATGAAGTCGATGCCCAGCTCCGCGTAGAGGAAGTTGTGGAACCGGGTACCGATGTTCGACGGCCGGGCGGCCAGCGAAATGCACAGCGTGGTGTCTTTGCTCAGTTCGGGCATGCACATGATCCTCTCGGTGGTCGTGGCCGGCGACAAGACGACACCTGACCATGGCTGAGGTCCGAGCGCCTGCACACGCCGGGCCGAGCGCCCCCTCACGGTGCCGCTCGGCAAGCGGTCGGATCGGGACCGTCATGCCCCCGATGATGATGCCGTACGCCAAGCTCCTCCCCGAGCGTCCGCGCATTATCATGTGTCATGAGCACGATCCGGCCGATGAGCAGCTCGGAACGGGCCGCGTCCCGGTTCCGGGGCGGTCTGCCGACGATCGCCAAGCAGATGACCGTCCTCGGCATCGCCGTGGTGCTTGCCGCCGCCGTCGGCTGGTGCCTCAGCGGGATCGTCGCGGACCAGCCGCCACTCTGGGCGTTCGCCGCCATCCCGTGCGCGATCGTGTTGTTCGTGCTGTTCCTCGCCGTGCAGGCGTGGTCGCTGAACGCGATGCTCGGCGCCTCGAACGACCGCTCTGTCGCCCTCGTGGTCCGGCCGGGACTGTTCCTCGCCGCGGCCTGCGCCGCCGGCGGTGTCGCGGTCCTGGTGCGAGCGCAGTCTCGGACCGACCTGCCCGACGCCTTGTACGTCGTTCCGCTCGGTCTCGCCGTGCTCTTCGCCGTACTCGGCCTGGTGGGCGCGCTTCGCCGGCAGGTACAGCGTGCCGCACGCCGGCGGGCCCGCCGTACCCACGCCGTGGGCCTGGTCACCGACGACGGCCTCGCCGAGTTCCGCCCCGGCCCCAACCCGAAGCTGGCCCGGCTGACGGTGATGTTCGTCGACGACCACGGGCAGGAACGCTGGGTACGGCCATTGGCCCGCCAACTCGAGCACCGGCCCTTGGCCGCGGGCGACGAGGTCGATGTCTGGTACGACGAGAGCGATCCGGCGAACCTACGCCGGATCGTGGTCGAGGCCGACAACGGCACCTCTCGGATCGTGCCGACCACGCCGCGCTGACGGCTGCCGGGTGACTGATGACTACCGGGACGGCGCCCAGATCAGTGTCATCGCCTCCGCGCGGGTGGTCGGATCGAGCATCTGGCCGTGCAGTGACAGTGGAGGTAGCCGCGAAGTGTGCGACGATCCGGGAGGACATGCCGGCGCGGGTAGCGCTCTTCGGGGCGGCGTGTGGTGTTTCTGGAAGGACGGTAGGGCGATGGTGCGGGGAACGCTGATCGGTGAGCCACGGTTCCGGATCAGATGCTCGGGAACCGAGCACATGATCGCGATCGGCGACGACGGCGGGCTGATCCCGGCCGGGCACGGGAGCGACATCCCCGTCCCGGCCGCCGACGTCGCGGCGTCCGCCGGGTGCGCC
>JASGFO010000061.1:0-17921 GCA_047605505.1 Gordonia sp. (in: high G+C Gram-positive bacteria)
CGTAACACATGGCGCCCACATGCAGGATCGGGTCATCCGGGATGACCCCGTCGGCCTTCATCCAGACGCGGTTGTCGCGCAACGATTCCCCGGCCTCCCGCATCTTCCAGGAGGGATCGTTGGCAAACCGGATGTCGATCGGGTGCAGTGCGTTGACGAATGCGGCGATGGTGTCCTCGAAACCCTTGAAATGCTCACCGAGCGGCGGCAACTCCTCCGGGTAGGGCACCTGCGGGATCTCCACGGCGTGCTCGAGACCCGCGGTGTTGTCCTGGAAGGCGACGAGCATCGTGAAGATCTCCTCACCATTCTGCTTGGCCGTCACCTGCCGGTTGGCGAACGACTTGCCGTCGCGGAAACGATCGACGTGATACTCCATCGGCTGATGCACGTCGCCGCCGCGGATGAAGTGCGCATGCAGGGCATGCACCGGCGGATTGCCGCGGACCAGCGTGCGTGCTGCGGCCACCACGCCCTGCCCGAGTAACTGGCCACCGAAGGTGCGTGCTGTCTTCTGCTCGGGATGCCGGCCGATGAAGAGATCGTCGTCGGTCCGCTCCACATCGAGAAGGTCGAGAAGCGTGCCGAGGTCACCTTGGTCGTCTGTCATGGGACCAAGCCTAGTGCGCGGTGTCCGCCCGGTCACACGCCCTACGTTTGGCTCAATGGTCCTGTTCGCCGATGCGGTGGACGTGGATCAGGTTGGTCGAGCCGACGGTTCCGGGCGGCGCGCCGGCCACGATCACGACGACGTCACCGTCCTTGAGGCGACCGTTCTTGAGCAACTGGAGATCGACGTGGTCGATCATCTGGTCGGTCGTGTTGACGTAGTCGACGATGAATGTCTCGGTACCCCAGCTCAGCGCGAGCTGGCTACGCACCTCCTGCTTCGGGGTGAACGCCAGCAGCGGCAGCCGCGAATGCAGCCGTGCCAGCCGCCGCACGGTGTCACCGGACTGCGTGAACGCCACCAGCGCCTTCACCTCGAGACGCTCACCGATGTCGCGGGCGGCGTAGGAGATGATGCCGCGCTTGGTGCGCGGGACGTGTGAGAGCGGCGGCACATCACGGGTACCGCTCTCCACGGCGATGCAGATCCGGTTCATCGTGCGCACGGTCTCCAGCGGCCACTTGCCCACCGAGGTCTCCCCCGACAGCATCACCGCATCGGCGCCGTCGAGCACCGCGTTCGCGACGTCGGACGCCTCGGCGCGGGTGGGCCGAGAGTTCTCGATCATCGAGTCGAGCATCTGCGTTGCGACGATCACCGGTTTCGCGTTCTCCCGCGCCATCTGAATGGCCCGCTTCTGCACCAGTGGCACCTGTTCGAGGGGCAGCTCGACACCGAGGTCACCGCGCGCGACCATCACCCCGTCGAAGGCGAGCACGATGCCCTCGAGGTTCTCGACGGCCTCGGGCTTCTCGAGCTTGGCGATCACCGGCACCCGCCGACCCACCCGGTCCATCACCTCGTGGACGAGCTCGACGTCGGCGGCGCTGCGCACGAACGACAACGCGACGAGGTCCACACCGAGCTCGAGCGCAAACTCGAGATCGGCGATGTCCTTCTCACTCAACGCCGGGACCGAGGTGTGCACCCCCGGCAGGTTGAGGCCCTTGTGGTTGCTCACCGGGCCACCCTCGGTGACCTGACAGACCACGTCGTTGCCGTCGATCGCGGTGACCGACAGGCCCACCTTGCCGTCGTCGACGAGGAGACGGTCACCGACCTGCGCGTCCTGCGCGAGTTGCTTGTACGTGGTGGAGACCCGGTCCACGGTGCCGACGATGTCGTCGACGGTGATCCGGACCTCCCGGCCGGTCTCCCACATCACCTCACCATTGAGGGTGCCCTCATCCGCAAAGTTGCCGAGCCGGATCTTGGGACCCTGCAGATCCGCGAGGACACCGACCGCCTTTTCGATCGCGTCACCCGCGCGACGTACCCGGTCATAGACCGTTCGGTGATCGTCGTGGGAGCCGTGACTGAAATTCAGCCGGGCCACGTCCATCCCCGCCGCGACCAGCTCTTTGAGACGCTCCTCGGAGCTGGTGGCAGGGCCGAGTGTGCAAACGATCTTTGTGCGACGTGTCACGGTCTCCAACCTTAGTCCGATCACATCGGCACCACCATCACTCACCGGCAACTTGTCATCGTCGCGCCACATGCTGTATCCCCCGGCCGACATCCGCATCTCCGTCATGACATCAACCCCCCCTCAGCGCACCGACAGCGGAAGTGCGGCCGGCCGCACCGGAGACGGCAGATCGGATGCGCCCATCAGGAACTCGTCGACCGAGCACGCCGTCGACCGGCCTTCGGCGATGGCCCACACCACCAGCGACGCCCCGCGATGGGCGTCACCGCAGACAAAGACGCCGGGGGCGTCGGTCTGCCAGTCGCTGCCGCACGACAGCGCGCCGCGCCGATTCGGTTCGAGTTCCAGTCCGTCGAGCAGTGGACCGCGCCGCACCCCGGCGAAGCCGATCGCGAAGAGCGCGAGCTCGCACGGGATCTCGAATTCCTCACCCACCGGGGTGATGACCCGGCGGCCGTCGGACTCACGTCGTACCTGGACCTCGGCGAGCACCATCGACGTGACATTGCCGTCGGCGTCGCCGACAAACCGTTGCACGGCCACCTGATATTTGCGTTCACCGCCTTCGGCGTGCGCGCTGGAAGTCCGCATGATGAGCGGCCAGGTGGGCCACGGCGAACGCGAATCGTCACGGTCGCTGGGCAATTCGGGGTTGTAGTCGAGCTGTACCACCGAGGCCGCGCCCTGCCGGTGCGCGGTGCCCAGGCAGTCGGCGCCGGTATCGCCGCCGCCGATGATGACGACGTGTTTGCCGGCCGCGGTGATCGGCGACGGGCCGTCGCCCTCGCATTCCTTGTTCGCGGGCACCAGATGTTCCATCGCCAGATGCACCCCGCGCAGATCACGGCCGGGAACCGGATTGTCGCGGGCCTCCATCGCGCCGATCGCGAGGACGACGGCGTCGTGGCGCGCCCGCAGATCGGCCACGGCGAGGTCGGTGCCGACGTCACAGTTGACGACGAACTCGGTTCCCTCCGCGCGCATCTGGGCAATCCGCCGGTCGATATCGGATTTCTGCAGCTTGTATTCGGGGATGCCGTAGCGCAGCAACCCGCCGAGGCGGTCATCACGCTCGTAGACGGTGACGTCGTGGCCGGCGCGGGTGAGCTGCTGTGCGGCGGCCAGGCCGGCCGGACCCGAGCCGACGACGCCGACCGACTTGCCGGTCTTGTTGGCGGGTGCCTCGGGACCGATCAGTCCTTCCGCCCACGACTCGTGCGCGATGGTCTTCTCGATCCGTTTGATGGTGACGCTGCCACCCGTCGTCGGCTCCGAGATCGACAGCACGCACGCGGCCTCACACGGCGCCGGGCACACCATCCCGGTGAACTCCGGGAAGTTGTTAGTCGCGTGCAGACGCGCGCTGGCGGCGTCCCAGCGGCCGCGGCGCACCAGATCGTTCCATTCGGGAATCAGGTTGCCCAGCGGGCAGCCGGCGGTTCCCGAGTGGCAGAACGGGATTCCGCAGTCCATGCACCGTCGCGCCTGTTCACCGACCTCGGCGAGCTCGGCCAGCGGATCGGCCGAGTGCGCGTACACGTCTTCCCAGTCACGGACCCGCTCGGCCACCGGCCGGTAGCGGGATTCCTTCTTGGAGATCTCCAGAAAACCGCGTGGGTCAGCCACGAGCTGCCTCCATGATCGCTGAATCGACGTCGCGTCCTTCGGCCTTGGCCATCTGGGCCGCGTCCAGGACACGCTTGTAATCGGTCGGCATGACCTTGGTGAACGCCAGGCACCGCCGGGGCCAATCCGCCAGCATCGACGCCCCAATCGACGACCCGGTGGCCTCGGTGTGTTTGACGATGGTCTCGTGCAGCCACCGCAGATCGTCGGGATCGGGCCGCAGCAGTTCCACCAGCGCCGGATTGACCTTGGCCGGGTCGAGGTCGTACACGTAGGCGATACCGCCGGACATGCCGGCCGCCATGTTGCGGCCGGTCGGGCCGAGGATGACCGCGCGGCCACCGGTCATGTACTCGCAGGCGTGATCGCCGACGCCCTCGACGACGGCCGTCGCCCCCGAGTTGCGCACGGAGAACCGCTCCCCGACGCGGCCCCGCAGGTAGACCTCGCCGGAGGTGGCGCCGTAGAGGATCGTGTTGCCCGCGATCACCTGGTCCTCGGCGATGAACTCCGACGCGGGATCGGGGGTCACGATGATCTTGCCGCCGCACAGTCCCTTGCCGACGTAATCGTTGGTGTCACCGGTCAGCCGGATGGTCACGCCGGGCGGCAGGAACGCGCCGAGCGACTGCCCGGCCGAACCCGTCAACGCGACCGTGATGGTGTCCTCGGTCAGGCCCGCGGCACCGTAACGGCGGGTGACCTCGGCGCCGAGCAGGGTGCCGACGGTGCGGTTGACGTTACGCACCGGCAGTTCCAGGGTCACCGCCCGGGCATCTTCCAGCGCACCTTCGGCGAGCTGGATCAGGGTTTGGTCCAGCGCCTTGTCCAGACCGTGATCCTGGGCCCGCACCCGGCGGGTCGGGCCCTTGTCCTCGATGCGCCGGAAGATCGGCGACAGATCGAGGCCCTTGCTCTTCCAATGTGCCACCGCGGTGTCGGTGTGCAACCGCTGGGATTGCCCGATCGCCTCGTCGAGCGTCCGGTACCCCAACTGCGCCAGATACTTCCGAACGTCCTCGGCGATGAAGCGGAAGAAGTTGACGAGGTGTTCGGCCTGGCCGGTGAACCGGGCCCGCAACTGCGGGTTCTGGGTGGCCACCCCCACCGGGCAGGTGTCGAGGTGGCAGACGCGCATCATGATGCAGCCCGACACGATCAGCGGTGCCGTCGAGAAGCCGTACTCCTCGGCACCCAGCAGCGCGGCCATGATGACGTCCCGGCCCGTGCGCAGCGCGCCGTCGCACTGCACGGTGATGCGGTCGCGCAGGCCGTTGAGCATCAGGGTCTGCTGGGCATCGGCGAGCCCGATCTCCCAGGGTGTTCCGGCGTGTTTGAGGGAGGTCAGCGGTGACGCACCGGTCCCGCCGTCGTGGCCCGAGATGAGGACGACGTCGGCGTGGGCCTTGGAGACACCGGTGGCGACCGTGCCGACACCGACCGCACTGACCAGCTTGACGTGGACGCGGGCCTGTGAGTTGGCGTTCTTGAGATCGTGGATCAGCTGGGCGAGATCCTCGATCGAGTAGATGTCGTGATGCGGCGGCGGCGAGATCAACGCCACGCCCGGCGTCGAATGCCGGGTCTTGGCGATCCACGGATACACCTTGTACGCCGGAAGCTGGCCACCCTCACCGGGTTTCGCGCCCTGCGCCATCTTGATCTGGATGTCGGTGGCGTTGATCAGGTAGTCGCTGGTGACGCCGAAGCGACCCGACGCGACCTGCTTGACCGCGCTGCGTCGTTCCGGATCATAAAGCCGGTCGGTGTCCTCGCCGCCCTCACCGGAATTCGACCGTCCGCCGATGCGATTCATCGCGATCGCGATGGTCTCGTGGGCCTCGGCCGAGATCGATCCGTAGCTCATGGCGCCGGTGTTGAACCGCGTCATGATCTCCTCGACCGGCTCCACCTCGTCGAGCGGGACCGGGTCGCGGCCGGCGAGGTCGAGCTCGAACAGGCCGCGCAGCGTGCCGCCCTCGCGGGAGAGCCGGTTGACCTCGTCGGAGTACTTGCCGAAGATGTCGTCGCGCCCGGTCTTGGTGGCGTGCTGGAGCAGGAAGATGGTCTCCGGAGTGAAGACGTGCAGCTCCCCCTCCCGGCGATACTGATATTCACCGCCCACCTCGAGACGCCGGTAGACCTGCTCGGTCGGGTTCTCCGCGAACGCCCGGTGGTGGCGGATGCGGACCTCTTCGGCGAGCTCGTCGAGCCCGACACCCTCGATCCGGGACACGGTGCGGGTGAAGTACTCCTGCACGACCGCAGACGAGAGGCCGACCGCCTCGAACGCCTGCGACGCGGTGTAGGAGCTGATGGTCGAGATACCCATCTTGCTCATCACCTTCAGCACACCCTTGCCGAGCGCCTCGAGGTAGTTGCGGATGGCCTTGCTCGGTGCGACGCCGGTCAGCTCGCCCTCGCTGATGAGGTCCTCGATGGACTCGAGCGCGAGATACGGGTTGACCGCGGCGGCACCGAAACCGATCAGCGTCGCGATGTGGTGGACTTCGCGGGCGTCCCCGGACTCGACCACCAGCGCCACCTTGGTGCGCTCCTTGGTGCGGACCAGGTGATGGTGCACCGCCGAGGTCGCCAGCAGCGACGGGATCGGCGCGTGATCGCGGTCGGTGTGGCGGTCGGAGATCACCAGCGTGGTGTGGCCTTCGGCGATGGCCTGGCTCGCGCGCAGCCGCAGATCCTCGAGCGCCGCGGCCAGGCCGCGGCCGCCCTCGGCCACCTCGAACAGCCCGTGCAGCACCTTCGCCGACAGACCGGGATTGTCACCATCGGCGTTGATGTGCACGAGTTTGGCGAGCTCGTGGTTGTCGATGACCGGCCAGTGCAGCAGGATCTGCCGGCACGACGCGGCGGTCGGCGTGAGGAGGTTCTGCTCGGGCCCCATCACGCGGGCCATCGACGTCACGATCTCCTCGCGGATCGCATCGAGCGGCGGATTGGTGACCTGCGCGAACAGCTCGACGAAGTAGTCGTAGAGCAGCCGCGACCGCTTGGACAGCACGGCCACCGGGGTGTCGGTGCCCATCGAGCCGAGCGGCTCGTACCCGGACGCCGCCATCGGGGTGAGCAGCACCCGCATGTCTTCCTCGGTGTAACCGAAGGACACCTGCCGGCGCACGACCGTGTCGTGGTTGGGCTTGTAGACCGGGCGCGCGGGCAGGGTCGCGATGTCGAGGAGCCCGGCGTGCAGCCATTCGTCGTAGGGTTCGGCGTGGATGAGCTCACCCTTGACCTCGTGGTCGGGGACGATCCGCCCCTCCGCGGTGTCGACGAGGAACATCTTGCCCGGCTCGAGGCGGCCCTTGGCGACGACGTCGGTCACCGGCACGGTGAGCACCCCGGCCTCCGAGGCGAGGATGACCCGGCCGTCGCGGGTGCGCCACCAGCGGCCCGGCCGCAGACCGTTGCGGTCGAGGACGGCGCCGACGAGGGTGCCGTCGGTGAACGTCACGCACGCGGGTCCGTCCCATGCCTCCATCAGCGAAGCGTTGAACTGCAAGAACGCGCGCCGCTTGGGATCCATCGACGGCACGTTCTCCCACGCCTCGGGCACCATCAGCATCACCGCGTGCGGCACGCTGCGGCCACCAAGGTGCAGCAGCTCCAGCACCTCGTCGAGAGAGGCCGAGTCGGAGCCGTCGGCCGAGCAGATCGGGAAGGCGCGCTTGAGATCACCCGGGATGAGATCGGTCTCCAGCAGCGCCTCCCGGGCCCGCATCCGGTTGCGGTTGCCGCGCACGGTGTTGATCTCGCCGTTGTGCGCGACGAACCGGAACGGGTGCGCCAGCGGCCACGACGGGAACGTGTTGGTGGAAAAACGCGAGTGGACGATCGCGATCGCACTGTGGCAGCGCTCATCTCGCAGATCCGGGTAATACGCCGGCAACTGCATCGTGGTGAGCATGCCCTTGTAGACCATGGTGCGGCTCGACAGCGACGGGAAGTACAGGCCGGTGCCCGCTTCCTCGATCTCCGGGGTCACCCGCTCGGCCTGTTTGCGGAAGGGGTAGATCGCCCGGTCGAGGTCGATGCCGCCGAGGCGTTCGGTGCCCAACGAGGGATCGACGGTGACGAACAGTTGCGCCATGACCGGCATGCAGCCGACGGCGGTCTCGCCCACATCGGCGCCCGCGACGTCGACCGGCACGTCGCGCCAGCCCAGGATCGTGATGCCCTCGGCCGCAGCGAGATCGGTGACCCGCGCGATCGCGGTGGCCCGGGCACGGGCGTCAACGGGCAGGAAGCAGATACCGGCCGCGTACGTGTTCTGGCCAGCCGAGTTCGTCGGCGGAAGGGCGAAATCGACGACGTCACGCAACAATTCGTCGGGCAGTTGGATCAGGATGCCGGCGCCGTCACCGCTGTTGCCCTCCGCCCCGGCCGCACCGCGGTGCTCCAGGTTCTCCAGTGCCAGCAGGCCATCGGCGACAATGGAATGGGACCGCCGTCCGTGGATGTCGGCGACCATCGCCACACCGCAGGAATCGACCTCGGTATCCGGGTCGTACAGGCCCTGTTTCTCCGGGAGCGCCGAAAATAGCATCACTACACCCTCCACTTGTGATTCATGCGAATCATGTGTGCTGGCGTCCGCTGGGACAACGCTGGCCCGAGGAGCGAATGGCGCGACAGGAACGATGGGCTGCATCGCGTCGCGAACCCCGAGTCTATCCGACCCCCGGCACCGGCGCGGGGTGGCGCAGTCGGCGCGACCGCTCAGTCGGTGGCCTCACCGACCCTCGGCAGAGTTGCCCGGCTCGGTGGGCTCTGCGGTGTCGGCTGGCTCGGCCGGCTCGGTGGGCTCAGCCGGCTCTGCGGTGTCAGCCGGTTCGGTGGGTTCGGTGGGTTCGGTGGGTTCGGTGGGTTCGGTGGGTTCGGCCAGTTCGGTGGGCTCGGACCCCACCGGCTCTGCGGTGTCGGCCGGCGAGGTGAGCTCGCTGGGCTCGGCCGGCTCTGCGGTGTCGGCCGGTTCTGCGGTGTCGGCTGGTTCTGCGGTGTCGGCTGGTTCTGCGGTGTCGGCTGGTTCTGCGGTGTCGGCCGGCTCTGCGGTGTCGGCCGGATCGGCCCGCTCGGTGGGTTCGGCCGGCTCGGTAGGTTCGGACTCTGGCGGCTCTGTGGTGTCGGGCTCACTCGGCTCGGCAGGTTCGGGCTCGACCAGTGCCGCGGCACTGTCGGCCGGTTCTGCCGCCTCGGCCAACGCGGGCACCGCAGCCACGTCGGGTTCGATGTGTGCCGCGGGTTCTGTCGGAGCCGCGGGTTCGACCGCCGCAGGCTCGGCCGAGACTGCGGGCTCGGTCGGCAGCAGGGGCTCGGCCGGCGGGGCCGGCACCGCCAGGACCGTTGTCACCTCGGTGGTTGCCACCTCGGCAGGCTCCGCGGCGACGATCGCGGTCGGCGCCTCCGGCGCGTCGGTCACGACGGCGATGCGCTCGGTGATCGCCGAGGAGGCGGCGACCTCCTCGGCGTGGTGCTTGCCGGCGGCCACCTCAGCATCGTGGACATCGGCGGCAACCACATCGGCGGCGGCCACCTCGGCACCATCGACCTCGGCGGCGTCCGCGTCAGATACGTCATCGTCGTAGATGTCGTCGGCGTAGATGTCATCGGCGTCGTAGGCGTCGTCGTCGCGATAGCCGGGCGCCCCCTCCGCGGCGAGCTCGGCGGCGCGGTCGGGACGATACATCGTCAACCCCTGCTCGCGTCCCTTGGTCGCGATGACGAGGTAGGTGGCGGCGCCGAGGAAGAACAACGCGGCAGTGAAGACGTTGATCCGGACGCCCGCGATGAGGGTGGCCGGGTCGGTGCGCATCAGCTCGATGACGAACCGGCCCACGCAGTAACCGGCGACGTAGAGCGCGAAGAGCCGGCCGTGGCCGATGCGGAACTGGTGGTCGATCAGCACCAGGAGGATGACCACGAGGACGTTCCACGCCATCTCGTAGAGAAAGGTCGGCTGCACGATCGCGTAGACCTCACCGGTCGAGTGCCCGCCGATCAGGCCCGGACCGGTCTGCACGCCGTCGGTGCGCTGGTAGATCTCGAGCCCCCACGGAAGGGTCGTGTCCCGGCCGTAGAGCTCCTGGTTGAAGTAATTCCCGAGGCGGCCGATCGCCTGGGCCAACAGGATCGGCGGGGCGATCGCGTCACCGAAGGCGGGCAGACGAATCCCGTGGACCCGCACCCCGAGCCAGGCGCCGAGGGCACCGAGGATGACCGCACCCCAGATCCCGAGGCCACCGTCCCAGACCTTCAGGGCGTCGATCGGCGACTTCCCACCGTCACCGAAGTAGACCTGCCAGTCGGTGAGAACGTGATAGAGGCGGCCGCCGACGAGCCCGAACGGGACGGCCCAGATGGCGATATCGAGGACCTCGCCCGGCTGCCCACCACGGGCCACCCAGCGCCGATCGCCCCACCAGACGGCGACGAGAATCCCGACGATGATGCACAGCGCATAGGCCCGCACCGGCAGGGGGCCGACCTCCCAGACCCCTTGCGAAGGACTCGGGATGTAGGCGAGCAACGTCGTGGTCGGCGCAATCACGCATCACACCCTAGCGTGCCGGTCACCCCTCACCGCCGGAGGCGGGCGGTGCGGTGGGCGTGTCCCAGCGGTGGGTCTACCGTTCCCGCACGCCGCGGGCGAGCTCGGCGACGAGCCCGGCCAGCCGGTCGGTTCCGGCATGGGCCGCGGTCACCAACGCCGAGCCGACGATCACGCCGTCGGCGTACCCGGCGATCTGGGCGGCCTGTTCGCGGTTGCGCACCCCCAGGCCGACGCCGATCGGGATGTCGGAGTGGGCGCGCACCCGGGCGCACAGTTCGGGGGCCATGTCCGAGACGGCGTCGCGGGCACCGGTGACGCCCATCGTGGACGCCGCATACACGAAGCCACGGGAGGCGTCGACGGTCAGCGCGAGACGCTCCGGGGTCGACGACGGTGCCACGAGGTAGATGCGGTCGAGACCGTGGGCGTCCGACGCCTCGTGCCAGGCCGCTCCCTCCTCGGGGATCAGGTTCGGCGTGATCAGGCCGGCCCCGCCGGCCGCGGCAAGATCCTGCGCGAAGCGGTCGACGCCGTACTGCAGCACCGGATTCCAGTAGCTCATCACCACGGCCTGACCGCCTGCGGCGGCCACCGCGGCGACCGCGGCGAAAACGTCACGGACCCGCACCCCGTTGGTGAGGGCGAGCGCGGCGGCGTCCTGGATGGTCGGCCCGTCCATCACCGGATCCGAGTAGGGGATGCCGACCTCGATGATGTCGCAACCCGCCTCGACCATGGTGGTGAAGTGCTCGAGGCTACGGTCCACCGTCGGGTAGCCGACGGGCAGGTAGCCGATCAGGGCGGCGCGGTCATCGGCCCGGCACTGCGCGAACACCGCGCCGAGGCGGGACGCGGGCGCGGTCGTGACGGTATCGGTCATCGGTGTGCTCCGGTCTCGTCGGCGGTCTCCGACGCCGGTGAATCGAACAGTCCGAACCAGGTGCCCGCGGTGTCGACGTCCTTGTCGCCGCGGCCGGACAGGCTCACGAGGATGATCGCGCCGGGGCCGAGCTCGGGCCCCAACCGCAGGGCGCCGGCCAGCGCGTGCGCCGACTCGATCGCGGGGATGATGCCCTCGCGGCGGCTCAGCAGCGCCAGCGCATCCATGGCCTCGGTGTCGGTGATCGGCCGATACTCGGTGCGCCCAATGTCCTTCAGGTAGGCGTGCTCGGGACCCACCCCCGGGTAGTCGAGGCCGGCCGAGATGGAATGCGACTCGATCGTCTGGCCGTCCTCGTCCTGCAGCAGATAGGAGTAGGCGCCCTGGAACGCGCCGGGCGAGCCACCGGTGAAGGTGGCGGCGTGCCGGCCGGTCTCGACGCCGTCACCGGCCGCCTCATAGCCGACCAGGCGCACCCCCGCGTCGTCGATGAAGGGGTGGAAGATGCCGATCGCATTGGAGCCACCGCCGACGCAGGCGGTGACCGCGTCGGGCAGTCGCCCCGCCTGCTCCAGGATCTGCTCACGCGCCTCCATACCGACGATGCGTTGCAGGTCACGGACCATCATCGGGAACGGATGCGGGCCCGCGGCGGTCCCGAAGCAGTAGTAGGTGTTGTGCGCGTTGGTGACCCAGTCGCGCAGCGCCTCGTTGATGGCGTCCTTGAGGGTGGCCGAACCATGGTCGACGGCGATGACCTCGGCACCCAGCAGCCGCATCCGCGCGACGTTGAGGGCCTGCCGGTCGGTGTCGACGCGACCCATGTACACGACGCACTCGAGGCCCAGCAGCGCGCAGGCGGTGGCGGTGGCGACGCCGTGCTGGCCGGCACCGGTCTCGGCGATCACGCGCGTCTTGCCCATCCGCGCCGCCAGCAGCCCCTGCCCGAGCACATTGTTGATCTTGTGCGAGCCGGTGTGGTTGAGATCCTCACGCTTGAGAAAAATCCGTGCGCCACCGGCGAATTCGCTCAGCCGGGTGGCCTCGTACAGCGGTGAGGGGCGTCCGGTGTACTGGCGTTGCAGACGATCGAGCTCGGTCAGGTAGCTCTCGTCGGTGCGCATCTTCTCGAACGTGACCGTGACCTCGTCGATGACGGCCATCAGCGCCTCGGGCACATGGCGGCCGCCGTAGACCCCGAAGTGTCCGCCGGCGTCGGGTTCGATTCTCGTGCGAGTGGTCACTCCGACACTCGCCGTGGGGAATTCGGTCACAGCTCACTCACTGGCTTCGGGCTCGTCAACCGCACCGGCAAGAAGCCGGATACTGTTGTCAGCGAACGGGTTTCGGACAGGACGGGTGGGTTCCGGCGGTGACCAGATCGGACACCGCCGTGCGCGGGTCACCACTGGTGACCAGGCCCTCGCCCACCAGCACGGCGTCGGCGCCGGCACCGGCGAAGGCGAGCAGGTCCGCGGTGCCGCGCACCCCGGACTCGGCGACCCGGATCACCTGCGTCGGCAGCCCGGGGGCGATCCGACCGAAGTTGTCGCGGTCGACCTCGAGGGTCTTGAGATTGCGGTTGTTGACACCGACGACCGACGCGCCGGCCTCCAGGGCGCGGCTGGCCTCGTCCTCGGTGTGCACCTCCACCAGCGCGGTCATCCCGAGGCTCTCGGTGCGGTCGAGCAGTGACGCGAGGACATTCTGTTCGAGCGCGGCGACGATCAGCAGGACCATGTCCGCTCCGTGCGCACGGGCCTCGTGGATCTGGTAGGGCCCGACGATGAAGTCCTTGCGCAGCACCGGGATGTTCACGACGGCGCGGACGGCGTCGAGATCGGCCAGCGACCCGCGGAAGCGCCGCTCCTCGGTCAGGACGCTGATGATCCGGGCACCGCCGGCCTCATACGCGCGGGCCAGCTCGGCGGGATCGGCGATGGTGGCCAGCTCCCCCTTGGACGGGCTGGCGCGTTTGACCTCGGCGATGACGCCGATACCGGGCTGACGCAGTGCAGCCATCACATTCTTGGGTTCCGGGGCCTGCTCCGATGCCGCCTTGATGGCGGCGTAATCGATCGCCGCCTCGCGCGCGGCGACGTCGGCCCGGACTCCCTCGATGATCGACTCGAGGACGTTCGGCATGCTCACGACAGGTGGTTCCCTTTCCACGTCAATGCTGCTGCAAGGGTAGTCCGCGTGATTCGGCGCCCCACCAGCGGGTTACCCGGGTCGATCGAACAGGTGCGTGGGACACACCGGAAGACTGTCGGTCACCGGTGATCGGTGGGATCGATCCCCGTATCAAGGGCATCCCACATCATGCGTTCGTTGACGTCGGGACCCGGATCCGGGTCGGCGGCGCCGACCGTTCGCGAAGTCCCGGGAGCCTCGGTGCGCTTGTCGGCGGCGGCCGGGGCGGCCTTGCGACGCTCGTAGTCGGCGAAGATCTCCCGTTCGAGCTCCTCGCGCCGCGCGGCGGGGGTGCGGTACTTGCTCGACATCCCGGCCCCCGACGCCGACCGCAGCAACAGCACGGCCGCGGCGACGGTGCATGCGGACCCGGCCAGTACCACCGCGGCCACCCAGTCGTGGGTGGTCACGAGCTTGACCGCATACCGGTCGGAGAGATCGATCGCGCGGGCGGCGTAGAGATCGTTGTTCCCGCTGGTCAGCATCGAGATGGCGGGGAAGGCCGCGAGCACACCGCCCACCGCGAGAAGCATCGTGAGCACCCGCAGACCCCAGCCACGCAGCGAGAACGCCGCGAGGATGGCCGCAAGCAGGACCAGGGCCAGCGGGGTGAGCCAGGGACTCCAGTCGGCGCCGTGCACGTCGAGGTAGCGATCGTGGAACAGGCCGTCGCCGACGGCGGCCTGCGCGTCGGTCGCGTACACCGTGGCCCAGATCAGGCGCGAGGAGCCCCAGAACGCGGCCGCACCGACCGCCATCAGCACCCCCGCGATCACCGTCGTGCGGCGGGAGGTGCCGGCCGGCTGCGGCGTCGGTGCCGCGGCGTCGTCGCTCTCGGTCATCGTGGCCCGGGCTCCCCGACGCGGCGCATCGTCGCCGCGGCGGCGATCGCGTTGAGCACCGCCCGGGCCTTGTTGCGGGCCTCGGTGTACTCGTAGACCGGGTCGGAATCGGCGACCACACCCGCGCCGGCCTGCACATACGCCTTGCCGCCTGCCATCACGGCGGTGCGGATCGCGATGGCGGTGTCGGCGTTGCCGGCGAAGTCGAGGTAGCCGACGATCCCGCCGTAGAGGCCGCGCCGGGTGAGCTCATGCTCGTCGATGAGCTCCATGGCGCGGACCTTCGGCGCGCCGGAGAGCGTTCCCGCCGGGAAGCAGGCGGTGACGGCGTCGAGCGCGTTCTTGTCGTCGCGCAGTGTCCCCGACACCGTCGACACCAGATGCATCACATGGCTGTACCGCTCGATGTGGCGGTAGTCGCCGACCTTGACCGAGCCGGGCTTGCACACGCGGCCGATGTCGTTGCGGGCGAGGTCGACGAGCATCAGGTGCTCGGCGTTCTCTTTTTCGTCGGCGAGCAGATCCTTGCCGAGGAGCTGGTCCTCCTCCTCGGTGGCGCCCCGCCAGCGGGTCCCCGCGATCGGGTGGGTGGTGGCGAGCCGGTCGGAAACCGTGACCAGTGCCTCGGGGGAACTGCCGACGATCGTGAACTCCCGGCCCGCGCCGCTGGCGGGAACCCGCAGCAGGTACATGTACGGGCTCGGGTTGGAGGCCCTCAGCACCCGGTAGACGTCGAGCGGATCGGCCTGCGAATCCATCTCGAACCGCACCGACGGAACCACCTGGAAGGCCTCGCCCGCCGCGATCTCCTCGACCAGCGACGACACGACCGCACCGTACTCCTCGACGGTGCGCTGCGCGGTGAACTCGGGATCCGGGCGGTCGAACCACGACACCGACGACTCGGCCGGGACCGCGAGGTCGGCGGTCATCCGGTCCAGTCGGGCGACCGCATCGGCGTAGGCCTCCTCGGCCCGATCGGCACTGCCGTCCCAGTTCACCGCGTTGGCGATCAGCGTGATGGTGCCCTCGTGATGGTCGACCGCGGCCAGGTCGGTGGCCAGCAGCATCATCAGGTCCGGCATGCCGAGGTCGTCGACGGTCGTCGACGGCAGACGTTCGAGGCGCCGCGCCATGTCGTAGGCCAGGAACCCGACGAAACCACCGGTCAGCGGCGGCATGTCGGGGAACGGATCGGTCGCGAGCAGATCCAGGGCGGTGGCCAGCGCGGTCAGCGGATCGCCGCCGCTGGGTGCGCCCTCCGGCACGGTCCCCCACCACGCGGCCTCGCCGTCGACCACCGTGAGTGCCGACGGTGCCCCGGCCCCGATGAACGACCACCGCGACCACGAGCGGCCGTTCTCCGCCGACTCGAGCAGAAACGTTCCCGGACGGTCGCCGGCCAGCTTGCGGTACGCCGAGAGTGGGGTCTCCCCGTCGGCGAGCACCTTCCGGGTCACCGGCACCACGCGGTGGTCGGCGGCCAGATCGAGGAAGTCGGCGAGGGTCGTCGTCGCATCCCGCGATCGGGGGGCCGCCGTCGCATTCGGCCGGGTCGCGTCGTCGGGGGTGGTGGGCGCGTTCATCCGAGCGGCTCGCCGCCGACGCCCCACTGCGTACGCGGCACCTCGGTGATCGTCACCCACACCGAGTCGGGGTTCTTGCCGGTGGCGCGGGCGTAGGCCTCGGTCACCGCGGCGATGGTCTCCCGCTTCACCCGGTCCGACAGTCCCGGCGTCTGCGAGATCTGGATCAACGGCATGGACGATTCCCTTCTTCGGAGGTCGGGTTCACCGCGCCGGGTGTCCGGGGTCGGTGAGCAGAGACTCGGTGTCGAAGCAGCTGTGGTTGCCGGTGTGGCAGGCCGCACCGACCTGATCGACGACGAGCAGCAGCGTGTCACCATCACAGTCCAGGCGCACATCGTGGACGTACTGAGTGTGGCCGCTGGTCTCGCCCTTGACCCAGTATTGCTGCCGCGAGCGCGAGTAGTAGGTGGCGCGCCGGGTGGCGAGGGTGCGTTCGAGTGCAGCGTCGTCCATCCACGCCATCATCAGCACGGTGCCGGTGTCGCGTTCCTGGGCGATCGCGGCGAACAGGCCGTCGGCGTTGTGTTTGAGCCGGCCGGCCAGCTCGGGTGGCAGGGCCATGACGTCAGACCTCCGTCGTCGGGGTGTCGCGGGCGGTGCGCACGGTGATGCCCGCCGCGGCCATGGCGGCCTTGACCTCACCGATGGTCAACTCGCCGAAGTGGAACACCGATGCCGCGAGCACCGCATCGGCGCCGGCGGCGACGGCGGGCGGGAAGTCGGCGACCGCGCCGGCCCCACCACTGGCGATCACCGGCACGTCGACGGCCGCGCGGACCGCACGCAGCATCCGCAGATCGAAACCGGCCTTGGTGCCGTCGGCGTCCATCGAGTTCAGCAGGATCTCCCCCACCCCGAGCTCCTGCCCGCGCCGCGCCCAGTCGACGGCGTCGATGCCGGTGCCCCGGCGGCCGCCGTGGGTGGTGACCTCCCAGCCCGACGGAGTCGGCGCAGCACCGGGGGGCACGGAACGCGCGTCCACCGACAGCACGATGCACTGCGACCCGAACCGGCGGCTCATCTCCTCGAGCACCGCGGGCCGCGCGATGGCGGCGGTGTTGACACTGACCTTGTCGGCGCCCGCGCGCAACATGGTGTCGACGTCGTCGACCGTGCGGATGCCGCCGCCGACGGTGAGCGGGATGAAGATCTGCTCGGCGGTGCGCGCCACCACATCGAGCATGGTCGCGCGCCCCGAACTCGACGCGGTCACGTCGAGGAAGGTGAGCTCATCGGCGCCCTCGGCGTCATAGCGGGCCGCGAGCTCGACCGGATCGCCTGCGTCGCGCAGGTTCGCGAAGTTGACGCCCTTGACGACGCGGCCCGCATCGACGTCGAGACACGGGATGACCCGGACCGCGAGGCTCATGACGGTCCCCCGCTCGTGACGATGCGCTGCTCTTCGGGTCGGGTGGCCCACTCGTCCCCGGAGGCCTCGGTGATGATCGACATCAGTTCCTCGTGCACGCCGGGCGCACCCACGACGATCGAGGTGGACCGCACCGTCCACGGGGTGCCACCGAGGTCGGTGGCGATCCCGCCGGCCGCGCGGACCAATGCCGCGCCGGCCGCGTTGTCCCAGGGATGCCGGCCGAAGCTGACCGCGCCACCGAAGATCCCGGCCGCGGTGAACGCCAGATCGACGCCGGTGCTGCCGGTCATCCGCAGCCGGGCAACCCGGCTGCTCAGTCGTTCCAGCACCGCAGCGCGGGTGGCGCCGACGTAGCGGCCGCCGTGCCCGACGGTGAACGGTCCGTAGGCGATCATCGAGCGCGCGAGGTCGGTGCGCGCCAGCGGCGGGGCAGGCTCACCGTCGACAAGCAGCGGTCCGTCGACATGGGCGGCATAGCGACGGTTCTGCAACGGCAGCCAGGTGAGGCCGAGGACCGGCTCGCCGTCGACGAGCAGTCCACACAGGATGCCGGTCAGCGGCATGCCCGCGGAGAAGTTGTAGGTGCCGTCGACGGGGTCGAGCACCCACACGGCGCCCTTGTCGACGGCGGGGCCACCGAACTCCTCACCGTGCACGGCGATCCCGGTGCGGTCGGCGAGCTCGGCGGTGATCCGGCGTTCGAGATCGAGATCGACCTGGGTGGCGAAGTCGGTGGCGCCCTTGCGGACCGC